>JBBRVH010000225.1:0-1505 GCA_038246995.1 Sphingomonadales bacterium | reverse complement strand
TGGGACTGGTGATGTGGCTCATCATGACCAGCCGTGTGCGCGGCGTCATCGCCCCAAGCATCGCCCCCACGAATCCATCGGTCGTCAGAGGCAGCGGTATCGGCACCACCACCAGCCGCGCGTGCGCCTGTGCGCAGACACAGGCCAGCGTGGCACGGCAGGCGCCGTATTCGAGGTCGGTGGTCAACACCTCGTCGCCCTCTTTCAATGCCAGCGACTTGGCGACGATGTTGACGCCGGTAGTGGCGTTGGAGACAAACACCAGCTCATCCGCGTTGGACCCCAGATAATCGGCCAGGCGCTCGCGCGCATGCCGCAACAGGCCGGCAGAGCGCCGGGCAAGAAACTGAACCGGATTGCGCTCCATTTCCCGCTGCCAGTCCTGCCAGGCGTCAAACACCGGCCTCGGGCATGCGCCGTAGGAGCCGTGGTTGAGAAAGACGATGGCGGGGTCGAGCAGGAAATGTTCTTTCATGGCGGTTCGTTCTAAAGATGATGAATGCCACCAAGCGCGCGGTATCGGTGCGATGCTTCCTGATCGTAATCGGGTCTTGGGGTCGTCGGCTATGAGCGGCTCATGGCGACAAGCGGCGCCATACCGAGCGCAGCGGCTGCGGCGCCGAGCAAGTTGCGCCGGTTGATCATTCGATCACCTCGTCAGCGAGCTTCAACAGCGTTTGCGGGATCGTCAGCCCAAGCGCCCTGGCGGTCTTCAGGTTGATCACGAGTTGGAATTGGCTGGGCAGCTCGACCGGCAGATCGGCCGGCCTGGCACCCTTGAATATCTGGTCGACATAAGCTGCCACTCGCAGCGTGATCCAGGCCAGGCTGCTGCCGTAGGACATCAGCCCTCCGGCCTCAACCTGCTCGCGCCATTCGTACATCGCCGGCAGGCGATGCTGCGCCGCCAGCGCGATGATCTCCTGTCGCTGGGCAGAAGTGCCTGGGCTGTTGGCGACGAACAACGCCTCTGGCCGCTCGGCCATCAGCGAGGCAAAGGCCTGCTCGTACAGGCCGTTGTGGACGACGGCAACGATGAGCTTCAGGCGCTGGGAGGCCGCCGCCGCGAGCGCCGCCTTCACCGGGTGCGAGGCTCCCGCCGAGGCCGGCATCAGGTAGGCGATGCGGGTGGCCCGCGGCACAGTCTGCCTGAGCAAATCCAGCTTCTTGCCCACCAGCGTGACCCCGGGCGTTATCGGCACGCCGGTGACATTGCCCCCGGGCCGCGCGAGGCTCGCCACGAAGCCATCGGCGACCGGGTCCTCGCTGCCGAACATCACGATCGGAGTCGTTTTCGTTGCGTCCACGGCGGCACGGATCGAAAGCGTTCCGATCGCGACGATGACGTCAAGTTTCAGCGCGGCCAATTCGCGCGCCAGCGCCGGTAGCTTGTCTATCGCGCCACCCGCGTACCGGCGCTCTACCACCAGGTTGCGGCCTTCAACGTAACCGAGTTCGGCGAGCCGGGCCGCGATCTCGTCTGCCCGCGAAAGCGAACGGGCCGC
>JBBRVH010000224.1:0-1790 GCA_038246995.1 Sphingomonadales bacterium | reverse complement strand
CAGCAACGCACCGGCCGACACGCTGCTGGCACGCGCCTGTTCGATGCGCGAGGCGGCAGCGGCAATGGTCGGGCTCGCGTCCTGCGAGGCATCGATCAGCGTCAACAGCACGGGGTCGTCGAACTGCTGCCACCAGCTCACCAGCATGGTCCGGCCGCCGGCCGGTGGCTGCGGCGCGAACCAGGCGGCGGGTGCGTCCATCGGCGGCGGCGTCTGCGGTGGCATGGCCACCGGCGGCGCCAGGGCCGCGCAGGCGCTCAGCAGCAGGCTCGCGGCGAGCGCGGTGGCGAGCCGCGCGACATTCGCGAAAGGCAGGCTCGTCATGGGCGCGATTCGGCTGGTGTGGTGTTGCATGCTGTGAGGCACTTAAGAAAACCGAAGGATTTAGGCCTGTGGCTAGGCGCAAACCGCAGCGATACCTGCAGGTATCGCGAGGATTTGCAACGACGCCACAGGGCCGAAGACGCGGTTTTATGTGCCGAACAGCGTGCAACACCACACTAAAAGCGTATCGAGCCCGTCAGCGCGAGCATGGGCGAGGCGCCATAGTCACTTTGTCGCGCGGTGGCGCCCGACTCGTTCATCAACTTCAGCTTGCCGCCCAGCACGTAGCCCGCGTAGAAGTCGAGTTGCCCGGCCGGCCCGAACTTGCGTGTGAGGCGGGCGAACAGCGGCACACCAGAGTTCTCTCCGAGGCCGTTCGCCACCGGCCCGTTGCTCTTCAACCGAAAGCGATAGTCGCGATAGGCCGCGCCGCCGGCCAGTTCCCAGTCGCCCGACAAGGCATAGGCCAGTTCAAGCCCGGCGCCACCGGCGGGCCCGGCCGGCAAAGGGTTGCCCAGACGCAGCGAGTCGGTGATCTGCCAGTTCACGATGACGAACGGGAAGTACTTGTTCTCGTCGATCTGGCGGAAGGCGCCCAGACCCAGGCCGAGGAAGAGCGTGGGAGAGAGAAACTGGGTCACGCCGACCACCGCGCCGTAGTTCATGCCGTCTGACGACTTGGCGCCGGATTCGTACGCCCACTCGAGTTGAGGCGCCACGAAAAGCGACATGCCGTCGCCCAGCTTGTAGCCCAGGCTCAGCCCCAGGCTCGGCCGCTCGATGTCGCGCCATGGCGCTGCCGAGCCAAATGCATTCGGCCCGCTGAAGGACCAGCGCTCCATGGCATAAGAAGCCGTGATGCCTGCGGAAAGCGCCGGGGTGAACTGCCTGGTGACGCCGGCTTTCACGCCTACACCCCACCAGTCGAAATCACCGCCCTCGTCGAGATCGGACTTCAGCTCGCCGAGTGACGAGAACGAGAACGAAGTCGACACCTCTCCGGGCGCGGCGCGTTGGGCGCTCGCGGTACCGGCGATGGCCAGGAGACTCAGGACGATCGGAAGAGGAGCGAAGCGATGCATTGGGAAATCCTTTCTTATACTGCTTGGTTCAGTTTATCAACTTGTTAGTAATATTTCAAACTTTATGGTTTACTACTCTGCGACTGCCTGAAGAGTTCATGAAGTCGGCGCCTTACCGGGAAAACGTTGCCTGCCAGGTATTGCTCTTGCCGAAGGCGCCCTGCCGGGACGGCGACACCCGCATGGTGATGTGGCCGCAGGCGTTCATCCGGCGCCTGGGGCCGCCCACGCAACCAGTACGCCGCCACAGACATATCGAAACATGAAAACTCGTCTTCGACCCGATAGCGGCGTTGAAAATCCTCGCAATACCACTTGGTATTGCTGTGGTTTGCGCCTTGCACTCGGGCCGATTCCATCGCTTTCAATTGTTCCGACATCTCT
>JBBRVH010000223.1:0-1795 GCA_038246995.1 Sphingomonadales bacterium | reverse complement strand
CTTGACCAGCAACGCATCATCGGTGCGCAGCACGTAGATGCCATCGCGCAGCCGATCGCGATCATCGGCATCGACGAGGATCTGGTCACCATCGGCGAGGGTGGGCAGCATCGAATCACCCTCCACGCCGATCACCGACAGTGCCTCGGGGCGGCCGCTGGCGACATCGCGGACCCAGTGCGATTGAAACGCCAGCGCGGCGAGCGGGGTTTCGGGCCCGGCCTCGCGGCCGCTGCCCGCCGACGCGCCGACATCGAGCCGCGGAATCAGGACGTAATCGCCCTGGCTGCGGACAAGGCCCGGACGCGCGACGACGCTGCCGCTGTCGGGACCACCGAGCAGGCGCTCGGCAATGCCGAAA
The DNA here is from genome assembly GCA_038246995.1 of Sphingomonadales bacterium. Taxonomy (GTDB): domain Bacteria; phylum Pseudomonadota; class Alphaproteobacteria; order Sphingomonadales; family Sphingomonadaceae; genus Sandarakinorhabdus. The sequence continues at coordinate 1,434 of JBBRVH010000223.1, read as the reverse complement.
TGGGCGGCAAGCAGGCGCCGGTCGTCTTCCGACAATCGTCGCGGCACGCCGCGCTTGATGAATTGCTGGATATAGGTCGGGTTTCGGCCGAGCCGCCGCGACAGCGAGGCATAATCCTCGCCACGGGTCGCGATCAGCTCGTCCAGCCGCTTGCGGATGGAAATGCTGTCCATATGTCGCGGTACCTCCTCTCCTGGCCCGCTTGCGGCGCACCATAGCATAGTTTTTTACCTAGACTAGTAGGATTTCCGAGCGGATAAATCGTTAAACCAGCCGAATCGGTTGTGAAGCGCCGACGTAAGGGAGACAGAATGATGAGCCTGCTGATCAAGATCGAGCGGCATTTGCGCCGCTGCGGGGTGTCACCCTCGCGCTTCGGTCGCGAGGTTGCCGGTGATCCGCGCTTCGTCTTCGATCTGCGGCGCGGGCGCGAACCGCGCGCCGACATGCAGGCCCGCGTTCTCGACTTCATGATCGATAACGTAAACAATGCTGGCACGGGCCGGGCGTCGGACCCATCAACGGCAAGCACGGCGGCGCGGCCGCTTCCTGCCGCCGCTTCACCTGGCACGCCAGCGCAGGGAGTCGCCTGATGCGTACCCAGTGCAGCCATGTTCATGCCGCGGTCCTGCGGGCGCTCGTCGCCATCGCCGGTAGCGATCCCGCCGATAGGCAAAAACCTGCAATGATCGTCGAATCGGTGCGCAGCGACGATTGGGCCAGCGTCACCTTCGTCGGTGCCACCCACGTCATCGACCTGCGCCTCGAAGGCGATGCCGAGGTTGTCGCGGCCGCCTGCGGGCGCCTGGTCGCGCAGATCGCCGATCACGACATCCCGGTGGCCGGGCAGATCGTTGCGGATATCGCCATAACCCTGTCTTTGCTTGCAACCCATCCCGGCAATATCGTTGCTCAATCGTTAACAGTCAATTTGTTAACCATTAAGGATTGATGGCGATACCCGTCGGCACGGTTGCGCTGCCGTTCCAGCGCCATCTTGTCACAGGGCGCCAAAAAAGTTGAGCGCTGCTCGAATTTCGCTTGCACCCGGCCTGCTTGGCTCTAAGCAAAGTGAGTCACGGTCAAATCAGGGGTTCAAGCGCGTGCATCTGCGGTCAAAGCCTCCGGCGTCGCGTGCGCTCCTGTGGGCGCTGCCGGCGCTGCTGGCCGCCTGTTCCGCCGATGCCCCGCCCCCCGCCAAACCGGCGCCGGCGCCCGTCGCCATCGCCCCGGCCGTGTCGGCGGGCGGCGATGCCTCGCTGCTGGTCAGCGGCACCGTCCGCCTGAAGCGCGAAACCCCGCTGGGCTTCAATGCCGCCGGCCGCATCGCCGCGATCAGCGTGCGTGAAGGCGATCGGGTCGCCCGTGGCCAGGTTCTTGCCCGGCTCGATCCGACCAGCCTGGCGGCCGCGGCAACTTCGGCCCGCGCCGAAG
>JBBRVH010000222.1:0-1817 GCA_038246995.1 Sphingomonadales bacterium | reverse complement strand
GTGCGCCTGCTCGACCGGTCCGCCCTGCCCGCCATCCAGGAAGAATTCGCCGCGACCCCGGGCTGCACGGTCATTGTTTTCGACCAGACCTGTGCCGCTGAAAAGCGCCGCCGCCGCAAGCGCAAGACGATGGACGACCCCAAGAAGCGCGTCTTCATCAACAGCGCCGTCTGCGAGGGCTGCGGCGATTGCTCGGTGCAGTCGAACTGCGTCTCCGTCGAACCGCTCGAAACCGAATTCGGCCGCAAGCGCCGCATCAACCAGTCAAGCTGTAACAAGGATTACAGTTGCTTAAAGGGTTTTTGTCCCAGTTTTGTCGAAGTCGAAGGCGCCGAGATCAGGAAATCCGCTGCCACTGCCTTCGACCTGTCGGGCCTGCCTGAACCCGCAATCCCGGCGCCGGGTCATGGCTATAACATCATGGTCACCGGCATCGGCGGCACTGGCGTGTTGACCGTTTCGGCGCTGCTCGGCACCGCCGGGCACCTAGAAGGGTTGGCAAGCACGACCGCCGACATGGCCGGCCTCGCGCAAAAGGGCGGCGCCGTCTATTCGCACGTCCGGTTGGCGGCGAAGAACGACGATCTCCTGTCGCCGCGCATCATCGCCGGTGGCGCCGATCTCGTGCTCGCCTGCGACGCCGTGGTGGCGGCCGACAAGCCGACCCAGACGCTGATGATCCCGACCCGCACCGCGGTCGTCGCCAATGCCGATATCGCGCCGACAGCCGATTTCGTGCGCAACCGCGATCTCGATTTCCGCAGCGCGCAGGTCGAAAAGGCCATTCGCGCCGCGTCGAACCCCAATGCCTGCGATTTCATTGCCGCCGATACGATTGCGGTGGCGCTGATGGGCGACGCGATCGCCGCCAACATCCTGGTGATGGGCTATGCCTGGCAAAAGGGCCTGATCCCGCTGCAGCGCGCCAGTATCGAAGCGGCAATCGAACTCAACGGCGTCGCGGTCGATTTCAACAAGCGCGCCTTTGGCCTCGGGCGGTTGCTCGCGGTTCGGCCCGACACGGTCGCCGGCCTCGTCGACGCCGCAAGCGGCCCCGCTGCCGAGCCGCCGGCAACCTCGCTCGACGACGTCATCACCCGCCGCACGGCCGATCTTGCCGCCTATCAGGACACAGCTTATGCCGCGCGCTTCACCGCGCTGGTTGCCAAGGCACGGGCCGGGGGCGGTGACAGCTTCGCAGATGCTGTCGCAAGAAGCTATTACAAGCTATTGGCCTACAAGGACGAATATGAAGTCGCCCGGCTTTATTCCGATGGCCGTTTCCGCGCTGCGTTCGATGCGCAATTCACCGGTGGCACGCCGCGGGTAATGCTGGCGCCGCCGCTGCTGTCGCGCCTCGATCCCGCCACCGGCCGGCCCAAGAAGATCAGCTTCGGCCCCTGGGTATTCCGCGTTTTCGCGGTGCTCGCCAAGTTGAAGGGCCTGCGCGGCACCGCACTCGATGTCTTTGGCTATACCGCCGAACGCCGCACCGAGCGTGCCGACATCACCGCCTTCGAAGCCGATGTCGATCGCCTGCTCGCCGGCATCACCGATGCCAATGTCGGCCTCGCCATCGCCATCGCCCGGCTGCCGATCGATGTGCGCGGCTTCGGCCCGGTGAAGGATGCCGCCCGCGAAGCCGTGGCGGCCCGCCGCACCGCGCTCTGGGCGCAATGGCCGGGGGATCGGATCAAGCTGGCGGCGTAAAGGCGTATCCCTCCCCCCCTGCGGGGAGGGCGACTCGGCGACAGCCGAGCGGGGTGGGGGTTCGGATGCGCCAACACGGGCACCCCCACCCCGCCCGGGCTGCGCCC
>JBBRVH010000221.1:0-1853 GCA_038246995.1 Sphingomonadales bacterium | reverse complement strand
GGCGCCAACATCATGAGCACGCATTTCTGCTGGCACGAAGCCCAGGTGCCGACGATCGCGACGATGGTGCCGCGCGCCGCCTTCGCCCAGGTGACCGGGCGCTTGCGCAAGGAATTGCGCATCCCGATGATCACCAGCAACCGCATCAACATGCCCGATGTTGCCGAGGCGGTGCTGGCGCGCGGCGATGCCGATCTCGTCTCGATGGCGCGGCCGATGCTCGCCGATTCGCAACTGGTGCGCCAAGCGCTGGAGGGGCGGGAGGACGAGATCAACACCTGCATCGCCTGCAACCAGGCCTGTCTCGATCATACCTTCGGCGGCAAGCTGACCAGCTGTCTCGTCAACCCGCGCGCCTGCCGCGAAACCGAGCTGATCGTCGCGCCGACCGCGCAGCGCAAGCGGCTGGCGGTCGTCGGCGCCGGGCCGGCGGGGCTGGCCTATGCGGTGACGGCGGCGGAACGCGGCCATGATGTGACGCTGTTCGATGCCGCAGCCGAAATCGGCGGACAGTTCAACCTGGCAAAACGGATTCCGGGCAAGGAGGAATTTTATGAAACGCTGCGCTATTACGCCCGGATGATCGAAAAATTCGGCATCACGCTGCGGTTGAACACCCGCGCCGATGCAGCGATGCTGGGCGGTTATGACGATGTCATCATCGCCACCGGAATCACCCCGCGCCGGCCCGATGTGCCCGGGATCGATCACCCCAAGGCGGTCAGCTATGTCGATGTCATCACCGGCAAGGCCAGGGTCGGCAAGCGCGTCGCGATCATGGGTGCCGGCGGCATCGGCTTCGACGTCGCCGAACTCATCACCCATGAAGGCACCTCGGCAGCGCTCGATATCGATGTGTTCGCCCGGGAATGGGGCATCGATTTCGCCAATCACCCGCGCGGCGGGGTCACCGGCATCGTGCCGCAGGTGGCGAAATCCGACCGAGAGGTGACCCTGTTCCAGCGCAAGGCCGGCGCCCCAGGCAAATCGCTGGGCAAGACAACCGGCTGGACCCACAAGCTGACGCTGCAGCGCCGCGGCGTGGCGATGGTCGGCGGAGCCGACTATCTGCGCATCGACGATGAAGGCCTGCACGTCGCGCTGAATGGCGAGCCGCGTGTCTATGCGGTCGATACCGTCATCATCTGCGCCGGCCAGGAACCGGCGCGCGGGCTTTATGATGAACTCGCCGCCGCCGGGATCACCGCGCAATTGATCGGCGGCGCCTATGAAGCCGGCGAACTCGATGCCAAGCGCGCCATCAACCAGGCCACCGAACTGGCGGCTGCCGCATGAACGGGGAAGCAAGCACCACGATCGGCACCGCGCTCGACACCTGGTACGGCTATATGCGCAACCATGATCTGGCAGCGCTGCACGCCATGATCCACCCCGATGCGGTGTTCGAAAGCCCGGTCGTGCACACCCCGCAGCGCGGGCGCGAGATCGTCTTCAAATATCTCGCCAGCGCCGAAAAAGTCCTCGGCGGCCCGGGTTTCACCTATGTCGGCGAATGGCGCGGCGCCGACAGCGCCATCCTGGAATTCGAAAATGTCATCGACGGCATCAAGATCAACGGCGTCGACATGATCACCTGGAACGACGCCGGGCATATCACCCATTTCAAGGTGATGGTGCGGCCGTTGAAGGCGATCAACATGCTCCACCAGAAAATGGGCGAGATGCTGGCGACGCTTTGATAATTTGCCACTCGCGCACGGTCTTGAACGATCGCCGCTATCGCGGCCGGGCGGCTTTCGCTATCGCCAGCGGATGAACCCTGCCGCTGTCCAGCCCTTTCACGCCATGGCGATTTCGCGCCTTGCCTATGCGCTGGAAAATGCCGGGCGTTC
>JBBRVH010000220.1:0-1874 GCA_038246995.1 Sphingomonadales bacterium | reverse complement strand
TACGCCCCACCCCCCAATGAGGCCGCGGGGGGGGCCCGCGCGCACCCCAACCCCCCCCCCCCCTGCGGGGTGGGCCACTCGGGCGCACCCCGCGCGGGGTGGGGGTTGCGCCCTGTATCACCAGCGCCGCAACCCCTACCCCTGACCGCCCTGCGCGCGTCTATCGCCCTCCCCCCAGGGGGGAAGGCGTGGTTCAATCCTCCGGCACGAACTCCAGCGCCAGGCCATTGATACAGTGGCGCAGCCCGGTCGGGCGCGGGCCATCGGGGAAAACATGGCCGAGATGGCCTTCGCACGTGGCGCAATGGACTTCGGTGCGCACCATGCCATGCGACGCATCGGTCGTCGTCGCGACGGCGCCCGGCACGGCATCGTAAAAGCTCGGCCAGCCCGAGCCGCTGTTGTACTTGGTGCCCGACAGGTAGAGCAGGCTGCCGCAGCCGGCGCAGAAAAACTCCCCGCTGCGCTTTTCATCGTTCAGCGGCGAGGTGAACGGCCGTTCGGTGGCATGTTCGCGCAGCACGGCGTGCTGGGCGGGGTTGAGGTCACGGGTCGTCATGGTCGTCCTTCCCAAATCTTGTTGCGCCTAAAATCAGGGTGGCAGCGCGATTTGCCAAGACCTATTCGACCGGGTGCGGCGAAGGGTTACGCCGTTACAGCGTGGGCCGGGTCAACGCGTCGATCGCGCCTTGCAGGATATAGGCCGCCGCCAGCCGGTCGACGCGCTCCGCCCGCGTCTTGCGCGACAGATCCTCGGCGATCATCGCGCGTTCGACCGCCTGGGTGCTCCAGCGTTCGTCCCACATCAGCAGCGGCAGGTCGAGCACCACCAGGTTGCGGCCGAGCGCGCGGATCGACTGGGTACGGGGCGAATCGCTGCCATCCATGTTGAGCGGCAGGCCGAGCACCAGCCCCTTGATGCGTTCGCGGGCGATGAAGGCGCGCAACTGCACCAGATCCGCGGTGAATTTGGTACGCGCGATCGTCGAATGCGGGCTGGCAAAGCTCCAGCCGGCATCGCAGGTGGCGAGCCCTATCGTCTTGGTGCCGGCATCGAGCCCCGCCAGCCGGCCGCCATCGGGCAGCAGGGCGGCGAATTCGGCGACAACAGCGGTGATCAATCCTTGCTTTCCACACTCGTGGCCGGCGCCCCGAAAACGCCGGCGCGGCGTTCTGCATCGGCGCGGACATTCGCCCAGTACAGCGGATAATCATAGACATGGTAATTGTTGCCGGGCAGCACATAGGCGGAATAGCCGCCCGGGGGTTCGCCGATATCGAGGATGCCCGAGGCGAGGCACTGCGCGCCGATCCCCTTGGCGATCAACGTGCCGCCGGTAAAATCGCTGTTCGGCAGCAGCGAGCCGAGATTGGCGCTGATCGGCTGCGGCCCGGCACTGGCCATGCCCGCCAGCGGGTTGGTGCACAGGATGGCGGTGCCACGCCGCGGCAACCCGGCAAGCCCTGTGCCCTTGTCGAATGTATCGCGGACCAGCGAATAATCGGCCGGCCGGGCAAAGCTTTGCCACGACAGGATGCAACCCGTCTGTTCGGGCGAGGCGCACCCCGGCAGGCCGAGCGCCGGCAGATCGGCGGTAATCGATACCGGCCAGCCGATGACGTAAACCGCGACGATGCGCCCGGCCAGGGGCGTGCCGGCAACGCGTTCCTTGAGCAGGCGCAGCAGGTGCAGGGAACCCTGGCTATGCCCGGCAAGGATGATCGGGCGGTCCTTGGGTTGCGCGGCGAGAAAAACATCGAACGCCGCCAGCACATCGCCATAGGCCAGATCGATGGCGCGCGCGGCCGCCGGCTTGTCGGTCAGGAACGCCCCGAACGTGGCCTGGCGATAACGCGGTGCCCAGACCGCGGCG
>JBBRVH010000219.1:0-1954 GCA_038246995.1 Sphingomonadales bacterium | reverse complement strand
GCAGGTCGTCATCGATGCCATCGCCGCGGCCTATGGTGCCGATTATGCCACCGTCCACCGCGGCGTGTATGAACGTTCCGCCACCATGACGCTGCGTTTCGAGGAGGCGCGCGAAAAGGTGGCGCGCTTCATCGGCGCGGCATCGCCGAACGAAGTCGTGTTCGTCCGCGGCGCCACGGAAGGCATCAACCTGGTCGCGCAAAGCTGGGGCGAGCGTCTCCAGCCCGGCGATCGCATCCTTATCTCGGCGCTCGAGCACCACAGCAATATCGTGCCGTGGCAAATGTTGCGCGATCGCAAGGGTATCTTCATCGATGTCGCGCCGCTCACCGCCGATGGCCGTATCGACGAGGATGCGGCTGTAGCGCTGCTCACCCCGCAGACGAAGCTGGTCAGCATCGCCCATATTTCCAATGTCCTTGGCGGCGTCGCCGATATCGCGCGCCTTGCAGCGGCCGCACATGCTGTCGGCGCGCTGCTGCTGGTCGATGGCTGCCAGGCGGCGCCGCGGCTGGCACTCGACATGCAGGCGCTCGGCGCCGATTTCTATGTGCTGTCGGGGCACAAGCTTTATGGACCCACCGGCATCGGTGTGCTCTGGGGCCGCGCCGAACTGCTCGAATCGATGCCGCCGTGGCAGGGTGGCGGCGCGATGATCGAAACCGTGAGTTTCGAGCGCACCACCTATGCCCCGCCGCCGCAGCGTTTCGAAGCCGGCACGCCGCACATTACCGGTGTCATCGGCCTTGCCGCCGCGATCGACTATGTCGAAAGCATCGGTATCGACGCGATCCACGCCCATGAAGCAGCGCTGGTCACCGCGGCGCGGGCCGCGCTGTCGCAGCTCAATTCGGTTACCCTGTTCGGCCCGGAAGACAGCGCGGGCATATTGTCTTTTGCCATCGAGGGGGTGCATCCCCATGACATCGGCACCATATTGGATGAAAGCGGCGTCGCCATTCGGGCCGGGCATCATTGCGCCCAGCCGTTGATGGCGCTGCTCGGCGTGCCGGCGACGGCGCGAGCGAGTTTCGGTATCTACAACGACCTCGATGATGTCGCGCGGCTGGTCGCGGGCATCGAACGGGTCACACGCATTTTCGGTTCAGCGGGGAGCCATTGATGAGCGAACGCAGCTTTTCGGTCGAGGAAGTCAGCGAGGCCACGCCGGTGCCCAAGCAGCCGCCGCTGCGCGCGGCCGAAGGCGGCTTCGGCGGCGTCGAAGCGGCGTCCAACGCCGGGCGCACGCCGGACTATCTCGATGGTTTCCTGGCGAAGGAACCCGAGACGGTGGCGCCCGAAACCCCGGGTGGGTCGCTGTATGACGAGGTCATCCTCGCGCTGCGGCAGATTTTCGATCCCGAAATTCCGGTCAACATCTATGATCTCGGGCTGATCTATAATGTCGACATCGCCGATGGCCATTGCCTCGTCACGATGACGTTGACGACGCCGCATTGCCCGGTTGCCGAAACCATGCCCGGCGAAGTCGAGATGCGGGTGATGAGCGTGCCCGGCGTCGCCTCGGCCGAAGTCGCGCTCGTCTGGGATCCGCCGTGGGACCCGGGCAAGATGAGCGACGAAGCCAAGCTCGAAATGGGAATGCTGTGATGGAAGCTGTAGTCGCCACCCGCCGCCCGCGCCCGGCGCCGATCACGGTCACGGAAGATGCCGCCCGCCGCATCGCCGAAATCATCGCCAAGGCCCCGGTGCCCGCCGCTGGCGTGCGGCTGACAACGCCGAAGCGCGGCTGCTCGGGCCTCGCCTACAGCCTCGATTATGTCCAGGCGGCCAAGCCCGGCGACGAAGCCGTCGCCACCCCGGGCGGCACGCTGTTCATCGATGGCGGCAGCCTGATGTACCTGATCGGCAGCCGCATGGACTGGAAGGAAGACGATTTCGCGGCAGGGTTCGTCTTTGAAAACCCCAATGCCAAGGGCAGCTGCGGCTGCGG
>JBBRVH010000218.1:0-2067 GCA_038246995.1 Sphingomonadales bacterium | reverse complement strand
GTAACATTGCACCTCGCGCGGGATGGTCCACAGGGCGCCATTGACCGCGAAGGGCAGGGGATTGCCGGCAAAAACCCCGTCGATGTTGTAACGCTGGCCGATCAACAGGCCGTTGCGCGCCAGATAGTGCCACAGGCTGGCATTGCCCGGCAGCGCCGCCACCGGCAGCGTGCCGAAGGCCAGCGTCGCTACGGCTGCCGTCACCAACAGCATCACCCACAGGCCCGGGAGCATGCGCAGGGCACGAGCCTTGCCGAACTGGCGCACGCCGCGGCTTTGCAGGCTGTTGGTGACGAGAAAACCGCTCAGCGTGAAGAACAGCATCACGGCGAAACGGCTGACACTGAATGGCAACACGGCTTCGCTGGGATCGGGCAAGCCGTTCAGAACATAGGCGTGCGAAAAGATGACAGCGGAGGCAAAGACCAGGCGGAGAATGTTGAAGATATTGCCGTTGTGGCGCACATCTTCGGCGGTCATCGGCCGGCCGAGCCGTGTCGCAGTGATAGGGGCCAGACGCTTCACCGATCCTGTGACCTTGTTCGAGTCTGAAAAAACCGCCCCGGCCCCGGATATCGAGACGCGGGAAACGCCGGACCCGATGCAATAACGGCCCTGACCTCGCCTGCGTTAATCGGCAAGCCGCCAACATGCCACAACGAATTGGCGAAATCTGGTGGCCGGGTTGGCGCCGCGCCGGCGGGCGTCGGAAACTTGTCATTGCAACGAGCCCGGGGTAATCATCCCGGCGTCGGCGAAACGTTCGACATGAAGGGGTTTGCCGCACCGGCGCTGGGCCCCGCGTTATTCGAAAGCGTTGCGGCTGCATGATCGGACGAAAAGCGCTTTCAGTCTTGCGTTGGGGCGGTGGTGCCGCTGCCGGCATCCTGCTGATCGCGACTCTCGCTTCGAGCCAGTCGCGCCCGATTGCCGTCGAGCATTTTGTCGCCGCCCCGCCCACTGGCACGCCCGCCAGCGCGAGCACCACCGACGCGACCCCTGAAACGCTGCAACGGGTTCTCGACGAAGCGCGCGCCGGCGATACGATCCGGCTTGCCCCGGGCGATTACCCGCCGATCGGGCTCAGCGAACGTGACTGGGCCCAGCAGGTTGTCGTCGAAGCCGGGACCGCGCGGCTGAAGTCGGTTGCGCTGAAGAATGTCGCCGGGTTGACCTGGCGCGGGGGCAGCTTCGATGGGCAGGATACGGTCCGGGTCGCCTTTCGTATGGACCAGTCCCGGCGCGTGGCGGTCGAAAATGCCGATTTCGGCCATTATGTTCGCGTCGGGATCCTCGTGAATGTGTCGACCGATGCCCGGCTGACCGGCAATAACTTTCACGACATGCAGTCCGACGGTATCGATATCGCGCTGTCGCAGCGCATTTTCGTCGACGGTACCCGCTGTCATGATTTCCGTCCGGCGCCCGGCTCCCATGCCGATTGCATCCAGCTCTGGTCACGACCGACGGCGCCGCCGACCGCCGATGTAACCGTCATCAATACCGTTGCCACCGGCGAGATGCAGGGTGATACGGCGTTCAATCATGTTCGCAACGGTGTCGACGACGGCGGCTTCGACCGGATCATCTTTGCGCAAAACGATATCCGCATCACCTTTCTCCAGGCGGTCAGCCTTTATGATTGCCGCGATTGTATTTCCCGTGACAACCGGGTCGATACCTGGCCGCAGGCGCATAATCCGGCGCGCATCATCGCTTATGGCAAGGGCAGCGTGCTGGAATGCAACAACCGGGTGCTGAATGCCCCCGGTCTGCCGGGCGAGCGCAAATGCAAGACGCCGCTGCAACTGCCGATCGCGACGCCGCCGCGGTGAAGCGCTGGCCCAACCGACCCGTGTTGCGCTAAAGCGGCGCCAGACAGGCGCCGGTCGTGCGCTGCAAGCATCAGAAATCACGAGGGGCGTCGCTTCATGTCCACCACCTTCACCCTTGATACGGCCACCAGCCGCGCCCATCCGGTGCCGGAACCGGTGCGCCGGCTGACGGTACCCGCCATCGCCAAGCGCAAGGGTGGCGAACCGATCGTCATGCTCACCGCCTATACCG
>JBBRVH010000217.1:0-2299 GCA_038246995.1 Sphingomonadales bacterium | reverse complement strand
GGTACGCTGGCGAAATACAACGTCCAGCTGATCGAGGCCGATCTTGTCCATCGCGTCGCGAAACTTCAGCCGGTCCTCGGCCTTGTCGATGGCTTCGGCGTCGGCACCGATCAGCTGGACGTTGTATTTCGCCAGCGTACCGTCGCGGTGCAGCGCCAGCGCGGTGTTGAGCGCCGTCTGCCCGCCCATCGTCGGCAGCACCGCATCGGGGCGCTCCTTTGCGATGATCTTGGCGACAATCTCGGGCGTGATCGGCTCGATATAGGTCGCATCGGCCAGTTCCGGATCGGTCATGATCGTCGCCGGGTTCGAATTGACGAGGATGATGCGATAGCCCTCGGCGCGCAGGGCTTTCACCGCCTGGGTGCCGGAATAATCGAATTCACACGCCTGGCCGATGATGATCGGCCCGGCGCCGATGATCAGTATGGAGGCGATATCGGTGCGCTTGGGCATTGGTCAGGTGGCCTTGGCATGATATGGTGATTGCAATGCAATCACGGGAGCGGTGCGATGGGCAGTATGACAATCCGGCAGATTGACGATGACTTCAAAGATCGGTTGCGGCGGCGTGCCGCCGAGAATGGCCGTTCGGTGGAGGGGGAAGTTCGTCATATCCTCTCGCGCGAACTCGACCGCGACGACCCGCGCCAATATCCGATCGGCACCGCACCGCGACCCGGCGAGAATTTTGTCGACCACTTGATCCGGATCACGCGCCCCGGCTTCGACATCGAATTGCCGGACCGCCAGGTGGACAACCGACTTCCGGTGCATTTCGAATGATCCTGATCGACACCGACGTGCTGAGCCAGCCGATGCGCGCCAACGGCAACACCCGCGTAAATGACTGGATACGGGCGAATTTCGACCAGATCGCAATTCCGGTCCTTGCCATCGCCGAGATTGTCTATGGAATCGAGTTGATCGATGATCTTGCGCGACGCCAACAGCTGACCAACGCTTGGGCAACGATAAAAATGCGCTTTGGCGATCGTTTTGTACCTTTCGACACGGCGGCAGCGGAAGCGCATGGCTGGCTTCAGGCCCGGATGAAACGCGAGGGCGGTCGCCTGCCGGAAATCGATAGCCAGATCGCCGCGATTGCGATGTCGCGCAACGCAAAGATCGCGACGCGAAATACCAAAGACTATGCCCGCACGGGAATTGAACTGATCGATCCCTGGCAGGCCTGACGCCGCTCACGCCCCCGTCTCCGCTTCGCAGCCCCAGCCGTCGAATTCGACGCCGTGCGAAATCTCGATCTCCAGCGCGCCGGTGATCAGCGCGCGGAGCGCTTCGCGGGTGACGGGGCCATCGACCTGCAGGTCGGCGGCCCAATCGCCATCCTCGAACTCGCCGAAATCGATGAAGCGGAAGCCCAGCCCCTGCGCGTCTTCGGCAAGCGCTTCGATGGCAGGCTGCGGCCCCTTGAAATGCACGTCGATCGTCCGCGGCAGGCTGGCGACATCGCCATTGCGAGCGAGTTCGGCGAGGACTTCCGCGTCGGCAGCCATTTCCTCGGCAAGGCGAGCGGGATCGATCACGCCGCTGCGCCGAGCGACGCCACGAACTTTTCGAACAGATAGGCGCTGTCCTGCGGCCCCGGGCTGGCTTCGGGGTGATATTGCACCGAAAACGCCGGCGTGTCGGTCAGTTCCAGCCCGGCGAGCGAGCCGTCGAACAGCGAAATGTGCGTTGCCTGCGCATTGGCCGGCAGTGTCGCCGTTTCCACTGCAAAGCCGTGGTTCATCGAAGTGATCTCGACTCGCCCGTCGGCGAGGCGCTTGACCGGGTGGTTGGCGCCGCGGTGGCCCTGGCTCATCTTCACCGTGCGTGCGCCGATCGCCAGCCCGAGCAATTGGTGGCCGAGGCAGATGCCGAACAGCGGCAGATTGTCGTTCAGAAAACGCTGGATGGTCGGCACTGCATGGATGCCGGTGGCGGCCGGATCGCCGGGGCCGTTCGACAGGAAGATGCCATCGGGCCGCAACGCCATGATCTCGTCATAGCTCGCCCGTGCCGGCACCACCGTCACCCGCGCGCCGGCGGCGACCAGGTTGCGCAGGATGTTGCGCTTCATGCCGTAATCGACCGCGACGACGTGCGGGCCATCGGGGTTGCCGCCGTGCACGGCATAGCCGCCGACAAGGCGCCACAGGCCGTCGTCCCAGCCGTAATTCTGCGTTGCGCTGATCACGCTGGCGAGGTCCATGCCCTCCAGCCCCGGCCAGGCGCGAGCTTCGGCGGTCAGCTTGTTGAGATCGAACACCCCGGCCCTGTTGTGCGCGATGACGCC
>JBBRVH010000216.1:0-2322 GCA_038246995.1 Sphingomonadales bacterium | reverse complement strand
CTCGGTCATGTCTTCCATCGCAAAGCGAATGCCTTCGCGCCCCAATCCAGAATCCTTGACGCCACCATAGGGCATATTATCGACGCGGTAGCTCGGCACGTCCCCGATCACCACGCCGCCGACGTCAAGCCGGTCCCATGCGTCCAGCGCCTTGAACAGATCGCGCGTGAAGATGCCTGCCTGCAGGCCGAACTTGCTGTCATTGACCTCGTCGATCGCGGCATCGAAGTCGGTGAATTTGCTCAACATCGCGACCGGGCCAAAGGCCTCTTCGCGGTAGACGGTGCTGCTCCGCGACACGTTTTCGAGCAACGTCGCCGCCAGCATCGCGCCGGTGCGCGTGCCGCCGCACAGCAAGCGCGCGCCATCGCGCACGGCATCCTGCACCCACCCATCCAGCCGGCGCGCTTCGCCTTCCGAAATCATCGGGCCGATAAAGGTCGCGCGGTCCTTGGGGTCGCCCGCCACCAGCGCCGCCGCGCGCGCCACCAGCCGGTCGCGCAGCCGATCGTAAACATCGGCGTGCGCGATGATGCGTTGCACGCCGATACAGCTTTGCCCCGATTGGTAGAAGGCGCCGAAGATGATCCGTTCCACCGCGTCGTCCAGATCGGCATCATGATCGACGATGACAGCGGCATTGCCACCCAGTTCGAGGACCACCTTCTTTTTGCCCGCTTTGGCTTTGAGGTCCCAGCCGACGCCGGGCGATCCGGTGAAACTCAGCAGCTTCAACCGGTCATCCACGGTAAACAGGTCGGCCCCTTCGCGGTGCGCGGGCAGGATCGAAAAGGCGCCTTCGGGCAAGTCGGTCTCGGCCAGAATCTCGCCCATGAGGATCGCGCCCAGGGGTGTACGGCTGGCCGGTTTCATGACGAACGGGCAGCCAACGGCAATCGCCGGGGCAATTTTGTGTGCGGCAAGGTTCAGCGGAAAATTGAACGGGGAGATGAAGCTGCACGGGCCGATCGGCACGCGCTTCCACATCCCCTGATAGCCGCGTGCGCGCGGCGAAATGTCGAGCGGCTGGACTTCGCCCGTCATCCGCACCGATTCTTCGGCGGCAATGCGAAACGTGTCGATCAGGCGCGTAACCTCGCCTTCGGAATCCACGATCGGCTTGCCCGCCTCGACACACAGCGCATAAGCGAGTTCGTCGAAGCGCTGCTTGAAGCGATCGACGCAGTGCTGCAGCACGGCTTGCCGTTCATAGGCGGCCAGCCGCGCCATTGGCTCGGCAGCGCGCACCGCCCCGGCGATACCTTCGTCGATCGTCGCCGCATCGGCCCGCGCCACCCGAAACGCGACTTCGCCCGTGAATTTGTCGGTCACTGCAAGATCGGTATTGGGCTGTGCCGCCTTGTTGTTGAGATAGAGCGGATAGATTGGTTTGAGCATGGGCATTGGCGTGATCTCCATCCCAACCATTGTCGGCCGGGGATGTGCGTAACTCAGACGGCGGCGCTTAGCTGCTTGATGTCCTTGTTCAGAATTTGGTCATTCTCAGAATAATCGACCGCGCAGTCGATCAGGTGAACACCCGGTGTCGCAAGGCATTCCGCCAGCAGTGCAGGCAAGCCCTCTGCGCTTTCGACACGGTACCCGTGCGCGCCGTAACTTTCGGCATATTTGACGAAATCGGGGTTGCCATAGGTCAGGCCCCAATCGGCAAAGCCCATATTGGCCTGCTTCCAGCGGATCATGCCATAGCTGCTGTCGTTCAAAACCAGCACGGTGATGTTCAGCTTCAACCGGACGGCAGTTTCCATTTCCTGGCTGTTCATCATGAACCCGCCATCGCCGCAAATCGCCAGCACCTTGCGATCGGGATAGACCATCGCCGATGCCATCGCCGAGGGCAGCCCAGCACCCATCGTCGCAAGCGCATTATCGAGCAGGACAGTATTGGCCTGGCGGGCGGGGTAATCGCGCGCAAACCAGATTTTATAGACGCCATTGTCGAGACAGATGATCCCGTTCGGCGGCATCGCCTCGCGGATTTTGCGGACCAGAAAGGGCGGGAAGATCGGGAAGCGCGCATCATTGTCAAGCGAGGCGGTATGCGCGACTTCGGCGGCGCGTGCCTTGGCCATGAAATCGAAATTCCATGCCCCCTGCGGCATGATATCTTCCTTCATCTGCCAGATCGCATTGGCGATATCGCCGATCACCTCGATCGACGGGAAATAGACCGGATCAACCGAAGCGGTGTTGGTGCTGATATGGATGACCTCAGTCCCGCCCTGCTTCATGAAGAAGGGTGGTTTCTCGATCACGTCATGGCCAACGTTGATGATCAGATCGCTGTGTTCAATCGAGCGG
>JBBRVH010000215.1:0-2351 GCA_038246995.1 Sphingomonadales bacterium | reverse complement strand
GTGGCTGTCGATGCCGCCGGCGGTGAGGATTTTGCCTTCGCCGGCGATGATTTCGGTGCCGGGGCCGATGATGATGGTGACGCCTGGCTGGATGTCGGGGTTGCCGGCCTTGCCTATGGCGTGGATGCGGCCGTTCTTGATGGCGACGTCGGCCTTGATGATGCCCCAGTGGTCGATGATCAGCGCGTTGGTGATGACGGTGTCGACGGCGCCTTGGACCTGGCTGAACTGGGATTGGCCCATGCCGTCGCGGATGACCTTACCGCCGCCGAATTTCACTTCGTCGCCGTAGAGGGTGAGGTCGCGTTCGACTTCGACCCAGAGGTCGGTGTCGGCGAGGCGGACGCGGTCGCCGGTGGTGGGGCCGTACATGTCGGCGTAGGCGCGGCGGGTGATGCGGGCCATGGCTAGAGGGCTCCCTGGATTTGGCCGCGGAATCCGTGGACGCGGCGGGTGCCCTGGTAGGGGATGAGGGTGATTTCGCGGGATTGGCCGGGTTCGAAGCGGATGGCGGTGCCGGCGGCGATGTCGAGGCGTTGGCCGCGGGCGAGGGCGCGGTCGAAGTGCAGGGCGGCGTTGGTTTCGGCGAAGTGGTAGTGGGAGCCGACCTGGATGGGGCGGTCGCCGGTGTTGGCGACGGTGAGGGTGGTGCGGGGGAGGCCGGGGTTGAGCTCGATGTCGCCTTCGAGGGTTTCGATTTCGCCGGGGATCATTTTGTTGCTCCGAAGGGAGAAGGCCAGGGGCTTTGCCGTAATTACCCACCCCCCCCCTTGTGGCCTAAGGCGGTCACACAAACACGGAATGACTTTCCAATTCCGCCTGGTTCTGAATCACTGCGCGAAGGAACGTGTAGCGGGGCTCGATTCGCATGTCTGGTGACGATCTTGGCGGCTTTGGCGATGCGCGTCTGAGGAAGGTCGGTGCCGCCCTGCTTGCGGCGATGCAACAGACACCGACGATGTGCCTGCACCGCCTGGCCAAGGACCGCAATCAGGCGGTGCAATTCGGCCGGTTTCTCGACAACGACGCGGTGAGTGCGGACGAGATGCTGGTGCAAGCTGGTCGGCTGACCGGCCAGCGCGCGGCGGGGCGGCACGTGCTGGCGATCCAGGACACCACCGAATTGCACTTTGCCACCCACCGCGCGAGCAAGCGCGGCTTCGGCCTGGCGGGCAACGGGTGGGATATCGGCCTGTTCATTCACCCGGTCGTGGTCATGGATGCGCAGCAGGGCGGGCTGATCGGCCTGGCCGGGGCGCAGGTGTTGAACCGCCCGCCCGGCGCGATTGCGGATCGCCGCAAGCGCACGACTGAGGAAAAGGAGTCGCACCGCTGGCTGGCGGCGAGCCTGATGGCGGGCGAGGTGCTGTCGCAAGCGTCCGGCATCACCGTGATCGCGGATCGCGAGGGCGATATCTATGACCTGTTCGCGAACCGTCCGGCGCATGTCGACCTGCTGATCCGCGCCGCACAGGACCGCGCGCTGGCACCCGGCGGGCGGCTGTTCGCGCACTGCGCCGATTGGCCCGAACAGGATCGCCGAACCATCGAGGTTCCGGCGAAAGGCCGCCAACCCGGGCGGGTCGCCACCGTTGCGCTGCGGTTCGGCGAAGTCACGCTGCGCCGGCCGCAAAACGGCATCCGCTCGCAGACCGACACGGTGACGTTGCGCGTGGTCGATGTCGCCGAAATCGACCCGCCGCCGCGGCAGACGCCGGTGCACTGGTGCCTGCTGACCACGCACGCGGTGCCGACGCTGGCCGAGGCACGCCAGATCGTCGCCTGGTATCGCTGCCGCTGGGCGATCGAGCAGGTGTTTCGCACCCTGAAAACCGACGGCGTGCGCATCGAGGCGTCCCAGATCATCGACGCCGCGAACTTCGTCAAACTGGCCGTCGCCGCGCTGATCGCCGCGGTGCGGGTGATGCAAATCGTGCTCGGGCGCGACGGCAGCACCGGACAGATGCTCACCGACGCGGCCGATGCCGCCGATATCCCGGCTCTGTGCGCCATCAATTGCCGCCCCGAAGGCCGAACCGACAAGCTGAAGAACCCGCACGATCCGAGCAGCCTGGCCTGGTTCTCCTGGATCGTCGCTCGCCTCGGCGGATGGTCGGGATATACCTCCAGCGGTTACAAGCCGCCAGGACCCAAAACCGTCTTTCGAGGTTTGCTACGGCTCGATGGAATGATCGAGGGATGGAAACTGGCTAATCATTCCGCAGTTGTGTGACTCCCGTAGGTGCTTTACGGGGGGAGCCGGAGGGGGGCGACGCGGCGAGGCAGCCTGACCAGAAAGCAAGCACGTTCTTTCTTGAAAGAAAGAACCAAAGAACTTTTCTTACACTACG
>JBBRVH010000214.1:0-2376 GCA_038246995.1 Sphingomonadales bacterium | reverse complement strand
GGCGCGCGCGGTTGCCCTGACTGAAAAGATTGTTCGCCGGCCTTTTCCGAACCAGGCATTGCGCATCGAACAGGCGGTCGGTGCCGATCTCGACATTTACGCCTATCTGAGCGAGGAATGGTTTGTCGCTGATACGCTGACGAGCGTGTCGATCGCGGCGGGTTTCTACACCGGCTCGGTTGCCTCGACCCTGACCGGCGCGGGGCTGACCAACAGCAGCACGCGCGATTATCGGATGCCGCAGTTCTCGTGGGTCGGGCTTGAACCGTGGCGGCGCATGACGAGCGCCGGGTTGACGGTGGAAGCTGTCATCGATCACCACAACGCCCGCGATGGCCAGCCTGTTGCGGCGGTGGATTTCTATGTCACGCGGTCGGGTGTCACATCGACTGGTTCGACCAGCGTGATGGTGCTTTCGAACGAAGTCACCGCGCCCTATCGGCCCGGCGTGTTCCGCGCCACGGTGCCGATTGGTTCGTTGACCAATGGCGAGGGTGACCTTGGCGCGACGATCTACCCCTGGGTCGGGACCGACGTTTGGGACACGGCGAACATTGCCGAGTTTGAAACCTTCCCCTGCACCGGGACGCCAAAGCTGTTGCCGGTCAATATCGACACAGACGGTAGCTTTGCGCCCGCCGGGGCCTATATCTCGCACACGGGGGCCACCATCGGCACTCCGACTGTTGGCCTGTTGTCGGCAATGGGGGCCTATGTGCCGGGCACCACGCCCGCCTATGCCTCCATTCAAGCCCTCGCCAATGTGACACGCGCTTACAACAATTCCGGGGCGCGAACCCGGGCGCATGACGACATGGCGAGCGTGTTCGCTGTCATTCCCTCCGGTGTGCAGGTTGGCACCTGGGGCACTGGCAACCTTGATAACACCATCACCTATCCGCCCGGCCTTGGTTATTTCGGCATCACCCGCGAGGCGGGGTCGTCGATAAGCAACACCGGCCTGACGACGAACGCCCGGCGCAAACCGTCGCGCGTCTTGCTCGATGGCGTCGGCCTGTTTCCGGGTTCGCCCACCACCACGATTGCCCTTAGTTCGCTTGCGGCCGGAGCGCCATCGACGCAGCCGACAAAGGCAGCGGCAAACTATTTCGTGGTGCGCAACTGCTCTGGCACGGGCGGCACCAATGGTTCAGCGGTCTTTTTGCTGGCGGGCTACAGTTATTTCATCGGCAACAATTTTACCAACTTTGACGGCGGCATCATCGCCAACAGTTCAACGGCCTTCAATGGCATGGTTATCCTTCACGGCTGCACCATAAACAACGATGCCACGCTTGCAGTTTGTCAGTCGGCATCGGTCATCGGCTGCGAACTTAGAAGCGTCCAGATGATCGGACTGGCGGCGGGTGCCGCCCCCAATCTGTTGGGCCGGATGATCCACAACGTCCGTGTCGATGCTGATGCCCTGGTCATCCCGATAAACGTGGCACAAGGCAGCGGCACCGCCCGCGCCATCGGGGTGCGCGGCGAAAGCTGGCTTAATCTGCTGGTCCGCAAATGCCGCACCGGGGCAACGGCGGGTGTGCTGGATGCCGGGGATTCTCCGACAGCCCAGATCAGCGCGGATTTCCACGCCGCGTCGGTCACGGATCAACCCGCCATCACCAACATGAATTTTGCGTATATTACCGCTGTCGGCGGGCGCTGGAATGGCCCGTATAACGAGGCAACGAACCCCGGGCGGGTCGTCAAGGAAATGCGGCAGATCGGCCTGGCCATCAACCGCATGAACACCAAGGGCGACACGTTCACGGGCGCGGGCGGGGCATCGGGCACCCGCACCGGCACCTTCGCCTATCGTTTCGGCAACGCGCGCTTCGGCATCGTGACCGGCGACAACGGCTCCAACTCGGCAGCGCCTTCGCCGGATAGCTGGTTGGGCGATGCGGTGCCGCCGCTGTCACAGAACAACGTCGGCTATGCCAATATGTTCGTCAGCGATACGTCGCTGGCGGGCAGCAACGTTTATGCGAATCGGGGCGATTACGCACCGCAGGCGGTGCTGCTCAACCGCATCCCGGCGGGGCGTGCGGCGACGGCGTTCGATCTCGACGGCAATGCGCGGCGCAACGATGGCAGCGGCGCTGCGGGGGCGATCGAGCAGCGCTCCACCCCGATTGCCCCGGCGTCGGCGGCAGCGGCGCAGCGGGCGGCATCGCCGGGCCAGTTGCTGTTGCTGGCGCTGGCGCCTGTCGCGGCCGCCCAAGCCCAGCTTGCCGCCGCTGTGCTGCTGTTTTGGAGGGCGGACCTGGCGCCGGCCGCATCGGCGCAGGGCCAGCGGGTGGCGGCAGCGACGATCGGCTGGTCCACCATCATCAACGGTACCGCGGCGACGAGCCCGCAGCGCGCTACCGC
>JBBRVH010000213.1:0-2633 GCA_038246995.1 Sphingomonadales bacterium | reverse complement strand
GAATCCGGGCCGACGAAGCTATCGATATGCGGGATGACGTTGAAGGCGATCTGCTTGGTGAACTTGCGGGGGCTGAGCGCGTCGCCGACGAAGATGGCGCGGCTTTCCTCGAACAGTTCGTCCATGCCTTCCTTGCCGGCACCGCTGACCGACTGATAGGTCGACACGACCACGCGGCGGATGCCGGCGGCGTCGTGCAGCGGCTTCAGCGCCACGACCATCTGCGCCGTCGAGCAATTGGGGTTGGCGATGATATTGCGCTTCTTATAGCGGTCGATGGCTTCGGGGTTCACCTCGGGCACGATCAACGGCACATCGGGTTCCATGCGGAACAGGCTGCTGTTGTCGATGACGGTGCACCCCGCCGCCGCTGCCTTGGGAGCATAGATTTTCGCGGGGCCCGAGCCTGCGGCAAACAGCGCGATGTCCCAGCCCGCAAAATCGAAATGTTCGATGTTGTGGACCTTCAATTCGCGGCCGGTATCGCCGAAATCGATGATGTCGCCGGTCGAACGCGGGCTGGCGACCGCGGCGATGTCGGCCAGCGGGAATTCGCGTTCCGCCAGGATGTTGAGCATTTCGCGCCCGACATTGCCGGTCGCGCCGACGACGACGACTTTGTAACCCATGATATTCTCCTGATCGGCAAAGCGGCTGGTGCCGCCCCGGAAGCCTGGCGCGCTTACGCCCCTGGGGCCGGGCTTTCAAGCTTCAGCCGCTTCGACATGATCGCGGTGACCGCCAGATCGGCCGTCACATTGCCCAGCGTGCGGAAGATATCGGGCACCAGTTCGACCGCGAGCAGCAGCGGCAACACCTCGACCGGAATGCCCATGGCATTGGCGATCGGCACGCAGGCGGCGAGAAAGGTGATCGATCCGGGCAGCCCACCGGTCGATACGGCGGCGGCCAGCGAGGCGAGCAACCCGCCGGCCAGCGCCAGCAACCCCGGCGAAATGCCGTAAAGATGCCCGCAATACAGCACGACGGCGATGTTGGCGCAGGGGCTGGTGATCCGGAAGATCGACACGGCGAGCGGCAGCACGACGCGGCTGACGTTTTCGGGCAGGCCGAGCCTTTCGGCGCCGACGAAGATCGCGGGCAATGACCCGATCGAGGATTGCGTCGAAACCGCCACCGCCTGCGCCGGCAGCACGGCGCGGGCAAAACGGCCGATGCCGATGCCGCCGAACAGCAGCGCCAGCGGATAGACGAGCAGGATCAGCCCGACCTGGACGATGACCAGCACGGCGATATAGTGCGCCAGCAGCCCGAAGGCGCCGACCCCGGCCTTCAACCCGACCGTGAGCGCCAGCGCAAAGACGCCGATGGGCGCGACGGCGAAGATCCAGCCGACCAGCACCAGCATCGCATCCTTGACCGCTTCGAACAGCGCCGTCAGCCGGTCACGGCGTGGCGCATCGAGCCGGCTGGCGGCCAGCGCAAACGCCGCAATGAAGGTGACGACGGGCAGCATGTCGCCCTTGCCAAGCGCTTCGAAAACATTCGATGGCACCAGGCTGAGCAGCCACTGGCCAGGATCGATGACGGCATCGGGCACCGCCGCCGCGCCCGCCGATTTGGCGACGATCGCCATGGCGGCCGCCGCCGGGGCGGGCCACAGCCGCAACAGTTCGGGGACGAACAGGATCGCCCAGAGCGCGCTGAAAATCAAAAGTCCCAGAAACGCCAGCAGCGCCCGCCCCGCCAGCTTGCCGCCGCCGGCGGTGCCGACCGATTCGGTGATGCCGGTGAACAACAGCCCGGCGATGAGCGGGATGATGGTCATCTGCAATGCCTGCAGCCACAGATTGCCGACCGGCTCGGCAATGGCGAGGGCAAGGCCGCTGCCGCCCAGCGCCGGCAGCACGGCACCGACCGCCAATCCGGCGAGCAGCGCGAGAAAGATGCGCGTCGTCAGGTTCATTTCGCCCCCTGCGGACCAAGGCTGCCCATCGTGACATACAGCTTGGCGAGATCATCGACCCCCATGGTCGGCACGCGCTTGACCCGGTCCGGCTCGATGAACAGCATGGCACCGCCCACCGGCACCGGCGCGGTCGGGATGAGCACCAGCAGGCGCGGTCCCTGGCCGAAATCATGGAGGCGTGGGCTGGTCAGCAGCGCCAGCGCCTCGACGGTGTCGCCGAAAGCGACCGACACCACCGCCATGCCGCTCATCTCGCTGCCGGGGGCGCTGCCCATCATGCGCACGAACTGCGCCAGCGGGCGATACAAGGGGCCGATGACCGGAATCCGGCTGAT
This sequence comes from Sphingomonadales bacterium, assembly GCA_038246995.1. GTDB lineage: Bacteria > Pseudomonadota > Alphaproteobacteria > Sphingomonadales > Sphingomonadaceae > Sandarakinorhabdus. Next base: position 368 of record JBBRVH010000213.1, on the reverse strand, counting down.
CAGGCCGTCGAGCCCGCCCTCCAGCCGTTCGCGCGCCTGGGTCTGCACCGCCAGCCCGATCGCCCAGATGACCAGCGCCGCCAGCAGCCAGCCGAGCCAGAAGGCCAGCAGCGGGCTGGGCGTGAAGAACATGCCGCCCTTCGCCAGCGCTGCCCCGATCGGCGTCGCCGGCCCCAGCGCCGCGATCAGATAGCCCGACAGCCAGTTGAGGATCACCACCGTCAGCAGCACCGGCGCCAGGAACACCAGCCCGGTGACGAACGGTCCGGCGACCTTTTTCAGCATCAGCGGCGCTTCGCAGCGACGGCACCGGCCCGCGCCCCCGCCCGGCCACCCAATTCGATTGTACGCTGTCGGTGGCCGGGCGG
>JBBRVH010000212.1:0-2645 GCA_038246995.1 Sphingomonadales bacterium | reverse complement strand
GAGGGCAATTGCGCGTGATCCCCGGCGCGGTGCTCGGTTGGGACATGGGCGCGGCGTTGGCGATGGCCAATGCCCTTGGCATCGACACCCTTATCGCCGTCGAACTGCTGCCCGAGATCGAGGCTGTGATGGTGCGCAAACTGAACGAACAGATCGGAGACGGCCATGGCTGAGAAACGCGTCTCTGTCCGCCTGGTCGCGGAAGGTGGCCGCCAAGTCCGCGCCGAGTTGGAAGGCATCGGCGAGGCTGGCGCACGGGGCTTTGGCCGTCTGTCCTCCGAGATGGAAGAGGCCAATGCCCGGCTCGGCAGCTTCGCCCGCAAGGCCGGGATCGCGCTGGCGGCAGTGACCGTCGCCGCTGCGGCGGCTGGCGTGGCGATGGTCCGGTCGGGCCTAGACACCATCGGGGCGCAAGCCGACATGGCCGCCTCGCTGAAAACCACGGTGGAAAGCCTGCAGGTGCTGACATGGGCCGGCGAGTTGGCCGGTGTTTCCATGGGTGAGATCGAACAGGCCACCAAGAAGCTGACCACCCGGCTGTCGGAAGCCGCTGCCGGATCTGGCTCTGCGGTGGGCGCGCTGCAGCGGCTGAACCTGACCGCTACTGAGTTGCAGGCCTTGCCGCTCGACCAGCGTATCGTCGCCATTCAGGAGGCACTGAACCGCTTTGTACCCGAGGCCGAGCGCGCGGCTGTGGCTTCCGATCTGTTCGGCGACAAGGCGGCACTGGCTTTCCTGCGCATCGACTCCGCCACCCTTCGGGAAGCGGCGCAAGACGTTCAGGACTTCGGCGTGGCGGTCAGCGCGGCCGATGCGGCACAGATCGAACGCACCGGCGATGCTATCGCCAAGCTGAGCCTGATCTGGCTCGGCCTGACCAACCGCCTCACTGCCGCCGTCGCCCCGGCGCTCGAGACGGTGGCTAACGCACTGGCCAACATGGCACGCAGCACCGGGCCGATTGGCGGCGCGATCACGGCCCTGTTCGACAACCTCGGGCGGCTCGCCACCTATGCCACGACCTTCGCCGCCCTTATGGCGGGGCGCTGGGTGGCAGGGCTGGCTATGGCGGCGCTGTCCGTGCGTGGCCTTGCCACGGCATTGGTTTTCCTGCGCGGAGCGCTGATCCGCACAGGCATTGGCGCACTGATCGTCGGCGCGGGGGAGCTGGTCTATCAGTTCTCGCAACTTGTCACCCGGGTCGGCGGCGTCGGTGAGGCGTTCCGGCTGCTGGGCGATCTGGCCAAGGGAGTCTGGTCGCGCATCGGCCTGTTGCTCGATGCGGCCTTTGCCAACATGGCCGCTGGCTGGGAGGGGCTGAAGGCCGCCGGACTTTCCGCGCTGGAGGGCACCATCGCAGGCGTTGTCAGCTTCGGCGACCGAACCGCCGCGATCTTCCAGGGGGCCTATGATGCGGCGGTGGCGATCTGGGGCAGTCTGCCCGGTGCCATCGGCGACTTCGCCTTCCAGGCCGCCAACGGGCTGATCTCCGGCGTCGAGGCGATGCTGAACGGCGTGGTCACCCGCATCAACACCTTCATCAACGGGTTGAATGCAGCACTCGACCTGCTGCCCGACTGGGCGGTGGGCGAAGGCGGGGTGCGGATCGGCACGCTGGACCCGCTGATGCTGGGCCGGATCGACAACCCGTTCGCAGGCTCGGCCGAAGCGGCGGGCGCTGCAGCGGCCGATGCCTTCTCTGCGGCCCTGTCGCGCACCTATTTCGAGCCGCCTGACCTCGGGCTTGGCGCGATGGCCGACGATGCCCGCGCCCGCGCCGACGGCTATCGCGAGGCGGCGGGCATGCTGGCCGATGCAGCGGGCCGCCCGCTGGCCAGTTGGCAGGCGCTGCGCGATGCGGTGACGGGAACCGGAACGGAAGCCGAAGCCGCACTGGCGGATGCCGCAACTTCGGCGGATGCGCTCAACACCGAACTCGACGACACGACCGCCGCTGCCGGAGGTGCAGGTGCTGCCGTGCGCGACGCCGGGGCTGAAGCTGCCGCAGGTGCCGACCAAGCCGCGACCGGCTGGGGCGCAGTGACGGCCGCACTTGCCGACTACGCCACCAAGGCGCGCAACATCGGTGGTGATATCGGCCAAGCGCTTGTCGGGGCGTTCACCTCGGCCGAGAATGCGGTGGGCGAGTTCGTCAAGACCGGCAAGCTCGACTTCCGCGACCTCGTTACATCGATGATCGCCGATCTGGCAAAACTTGCTGCGCGGCGCTTCATCCTCGGTCCCATTGCCAACGCGCTGTCGGGCGCTCTTGGCGGTGCCGGTGGGCTCTTTGCAAATATCCTGCATGCCGGTGGGGTGGTCGGATCGCCGGGCCCGGGCCGCATGGTTCCGGCACTTGCCTTTGCCAATGCTCCACGGATGCACGCCGGTGGTTGGGCAGGGATCAAGCCCGACGAAGTTCCGGCAATCCTGCAGCGAGGCGAGCGCGTCCTCTCGCGGCGCGAGGCTGCGGGCTACGGCCGGACCAGCGCGCCCGTCGTCAACGTCACCATCATGGCCCGCGATGCCGAAAGCTTCCGGCAATCGCGCACGCAGGTCGCGGCTGACATTGCGCGCGCGGTGTCGATGGGTCGGAGGGGCATGTGAGTGCGACCCCGCAAGTGGGCACCGGTTTCGTGGACCAG
>JBBRVH010000211.1:0-2656 GCA_038246995.1 Sphingomonadales bacterium | reverse complement strand
GAGCATCGGCTCGCTGGTCGAGGCCACCACCTGCGCCAGTTCCAGATCAAGCCCATGCAGCGCGAGCAGCGCCGGCCGCACCGCCGCCGGCGCATAGAGCACGCTCAGATAGCGGTCACGGTCGCGCTCCTTCACCTCGGCGGTGACAATGTCGAGATTGGTCGTCAGGCTGGGCATACCCGACCTGTCCGGCTCATGCCGGACCAACGCGACCTGTCCGGCTCATGCCGGACCAACGCGACCTGTCCGGCTCATGCCGGACCAACCCGAAACGCACAAAGCTTGTTGCCGTCCGGATCGCGGAAATAGGCGCCGTAAAAGGCCTGCGGGCCTTCTTCGCCGCGCACACCCGGCGCGCCTTCATCGGCACCGCCCGCCGCCATCGCCGCGGCGTGCAGCGCATCGACCTTGGCGCGCGTATCGAGCGTGATCGCCAGCATCGAGCCATTGCCGACGCTCGCCGGCGCGCCGTCATGAGGGGTTCCCACCGCGATCATCGGCACGCCCCAATTGACCCCCCAGGCGATGCCGCCGGAGGGAAAGGTCATCAACCGGCCGACACCGATGGCGCCGAACACGGCATCGTAGAACGTGTTGGCACGGTCCTGGTTGTTGGTGCCGAGCATGGCATAGCCGATCATTATCGCTCTCCCCCTTGGTTACGCCTGCCTTCTACCGTCCCGGCGGCTTTGCCGCCAGTTGAATGCAGCGGGGTTGCCGCCAGTTCGACGAGGATGTTTTCCTCGACCGCGGTGAACGCCGTGCGGTGCGGCGGCTTGAACGGGTCGTCGCGGCTGCCGGTCAGCGCATAGACCAGCACGCGTTGCTGCGCCCGATCGACCCACAACCCGGCGAGCAGGCCATAGGCTTCACCAAGATGCCACCACCAGCGCGCGCCGGGCACCGGGGCGTCGGCGCCGCCGGTCAGGCAGTGAAGCCCCGGGCCGTAGCACAGCATCTGGCCCTGGTAGTCATCGTCCTGGGGCCGCCCGCTCGCCTGCCACACCGGCGTCATCAGCGTGCGCACCGAGGCGGGCCGCAACAGCCGCACGCCATCCACCGTGCCGTCCAGCAGCAGCATCCGGCCGATTTTCGCCAGCCCCAGCGCCGAAATCCGCAGGCCGCCGTGCGGGCTGAACAACGTGCCGTTGGTGCCGGGCACATAGGCAGCAAGGTCGCAGCCGCCGCTGGTCCGCACCGGGCAGGGCCGCACGCCCTTCAGATCATCGATCTGCGCCACCCACGGGCCATCGGGGTGCCAGTCGCTTTCATCGCGGCCGGTGCGGTACAGCGTGGCGGCAGCGGCGATCGCGGCATCGCTCGCGCCGCTCCAGTTATAGCCGGCATCGATCTGCAACGGCGCCAGCACCAGCCGCGTCATCAACCGGTCGAAGCGTTCGCCGGTCGCCGCTTCCATCACGCTGGCGATGATGCCGTAATTGAGGTTGGCATAGGCAAAGCGCGTGCCCGGCGCCGCCGCCCAATGGTCGGCCAGCCGGTCCTGCAGGCGATCCCCCAACGGGAAATTATAGCCCGGCCCATCGCCGATGCCCGAGGTGTGCGACAGCAACTGCCGCAAGCTCACCGGCGTGTCGGGAAACCCCGGATGGCGCAGCCGCCAGCCGAGCCAGCGCGACACATCGCCATCAAGATCGAGCGTGCCTGCCTCGACCAGCCGCAGCACGGCGATGGCAACAACGGCCTTTGATACCGAAGCGACCCGCAACGGCGTTGCGGGTGTCAGCGCGCGCGGCGGCTCGATAACCGCCTGGCCAAAGGCTTGCGCGCGCACCACACCCTTCTGGTCGGCAACCACCACGACCAGCCCCGACAGGCCGGGGCTCGCTGGCGTGCGCCCGGCAACCAGATCGTCCAACGGCGACGCCACCACTGCGGCGCTGAACACCATGGCCGCCAGACAGATCAAGCTGCGTATCATCGCCAAAACGCTAGCAGCGCGTCACGCGATTGGGAACCGTCAGCGCGCCTCGATCCGATAGGCCATCAACTTGTTCGTCGGCGTCCAGGTCTTGCCGCCATCGCCCGAACGTTCGCCGGTTTCGTTCCACACGCCGGGCTTTGACAGATCGATGGTGAAGCGCAGCATTGCCGGCCCGGCCGCTGCCGTCCAGCGGAAGGTAGACGCCCCGATCAGTTCGGCCTTTGCCGCCACCATTTCGCCAAAACCGAATGATCGCAGCAGATAATCGCCGGTCTTGTCATCGAACGAAATCACCGCAAACGATCCGGTGCCCGGTTGAAAGCTGTCCGCGGCGCCCTGCCGCAGGCTGCGCCCCTCCAGCGTCAGCAACAGGCCATTGGCGTGCGGTTCGTTGATCATCGTCTGGGTGAAATTATAGGACGACCCGTCCAGGTTGAGCCGCACACCCTGCCCCAGCCAGCGCCCGGCGAGCGCATCGATCTTGCGCATTGCCGCCGCCTGGGCCGCCAGATCGCGCTGCGGCGTCTGTGCAACGACCGGACCTGCAACCGCCAGACACGCCGCCAGCACCATCCCCCGCATCGCTTTTCTCCCTTTGGCTGCACCCACATTATACCCCGGCCAAGCAGCCGCCTCACCCGCCCGTCGACTAACCGCCTGACGGCCAGCAATTGCGCAAGCACCCGCCGGGCACCATATCATGCGCATGAGTGT
>JBBRVH010000210.1:0-2670 GCA_038246995.1 Sphingomonadales bacterium | reverse complement strand
GTTCCGCATGGAACCCGATGTGCCGTTGGTCGTGCCCGAGGTGAACCCCGAAGCGATCAGTGGCTATAAAAAGCGCAATATCATCGCCAACCCCAATTGCTCGACCGCGCAGATGGTCGTCGTGTTGAAACCGCTGCACGACGCCGCCGGCATCAAGCGGGTGGTTGTTTCGACCTATCAGTCGGTCAGCGGCGCCGGCAAGGACGGCATGGATGAGCTTTTCGAGCAGTCGCGCGGCATTTTCGTCGGTGACCAGCGCGACGCGAAAAAATTCACCAAGCCGATCGCCTTCAACGTCATCCCGCACATCGACAGCTTTGTCGGGCCGGAAACGGGCTACGACGGCTATACCAAGGAAGAGCTGAAAATGGCGCAGGAGACCAACAAGATCCTGTCTCCTGACATCATGGTCACCGCGACCTGCGTGCGGGTGCCGGTGTTTGTCGGCCATTCCGAAGCGATCAACATCGAATTCGAACGGCCGATCTCGGTAAAGGAAGCCCAGAACATCCTGCGCGAGGCCCCCGGCATCATGCTGTTCGACAAGCGCGAGGACGGCGGCTACATCACGCCCATCGAATGCGTCGGCGAATATGCCACCTATGTCAGCCGCGTCCGCAAGGACCCGACGGTCGATAACGGCCTGGTGCTGTGGTGCGTGTCGGACAATCTGCGCAAAGGGGCGGCGCTCAACGCGGTGCAGATCGCCGAACTGCTCGGCCGGCGCCACTTGAAAAAGGCATGAGTTTCGAGCTGCGCTTCCTGCCCCACGACCGGGCAATCACGGCCGTGCTGGCAGATATTGTGCCGCCGCTCGAGGGCGACAGCGTGGCGATGCTCGCCGAAGGGCTGGAGGCGATGCGCGCCGAGGCGCGGGCATACCCCTGGGGCAATTTCCTCGCCTGGCGCGATGGTGTTGCGGTGGGGTGTTGCGGCTTCAAGAACATCCCCGCGCCGGGTGAGCCGCCGGAAATCGGCTATATGACGTTTCCGCGCGCCGAAGGCAGCGGCGTCGCCACCGCGATGGCCGGAGCGCTGGTGGCGATCGCTGCCGCGGCGGGGCAAGCGATCGTGATCGCCGACACCCTGCCGGTGCTCAACGCCTCGGGCCGCGCCCTGCTGCGCAACGGCTTTGTCCGCGCCGGCGAAGCGATCGACCCCGATGAAGGGCCGGTGTGGCGCTGGGAATGGCGGGCGGCCTGAACGTCGGCGACCATCCGGGTCAGGTTATCCCCATGGATTTCACGCCCGTTCATCTGGCGTTCAAACTATCCATAATGTTTATTCGGTAAAAATATACATAAACCTGCGGCTTTTTGTCTTGAAAAATAAGACCACTGCGAAGCTCGATCACTGTGTTGTTTTTTATCGTCGGCAAGCATTGTAAAGCCGATGGCGGCGACTTAACTCCCCCGTCCGGTTGCAAGGCAGCCGGGTTATCAGTGGAGTTATTCATGTTGAAATTCGTATTTGCCAGCGCGCTCGCGCTGGCCGCTGTGCCGACACTTGCCGCCGAACCTTTCAATGGCCCCTATGTCGGTGTCCAGGGCGGCTGGCAGCAGGATCGCCAGACGCTGCGCCTGACCGACAATGGCGTCACGGCGCGCGCCACCAACAGCAACAGCGGCTTCGCCTATGGCGGCCAGATCGGTTACGACCTGCGGCTGTCGCCCGGCACCGTGCTCGGCGGCGAAGTCGCGGTGACCGGCCGTACCGGCACCGGCACCCTCAGCGATGGCACCGGGTCGGTCGCCATCTCGCAGGGCCGCACCATCGCCGCGACGGCGCGCCTCGGCTATCTCATCGATCCGCAGGGCCTGCTGTATGTCCGCGGCGGTTATGCCAACACGCGCTTCACCGTCGATGATGGTTTCGGCGCTGAATCGGGCAACCGCGATGGCTTTACTGTCGGCGCTGGGTATGAACGCATGCTCGGCAGCAATGTCTCGGCCCGCCTCGAATATGCCTATTCGGGCTTTGGCAGCGAAGATCTGCCCGGTATCGTTGACAGCGCAGATGTGAAGTTCAACCGTCACGCCGTGACAGCGGGGCTCAACTACCGCTTCTGAAACGGCCGGCTCAACCGGTAATGGTGATGGTGTCGCCGGCGGCCAGCAGGCCGAGCCAGCGCACCAGCACCGGCCGATCGATGGCGACACAGCCTTCGGTCGGCCGCCGGTCGGGCTGCGTGCAGTGCCAGAAGATGGCACTGCCCAAAGGCGCCCGCGGCGGCGCATCATTATGGCCGAGCACGATGATCAGGTCGTAAACATGATCATCGCGCCACAGATTTTCGGCACTGTGCGGGTGCGGCAGCCGCACCGGGCGATTGTAAGCCGGATCATCGATCCCATCCGACCAGCCATCATCGGGGCGCAGCCAGCGCCACGGCAACCGCGTGGTCGGCGGCGCCAGGCGGTCGGGGCGCAACAGCGCGGCGCGGACCGGCCATACGCCCAACGGTGTCGCGCCATCGCCTTCGCGCTTGTCAGTCGCAGCAACCGCGCCGCCCTTGCCGAAAACGGCGGGGATGGTTTCGCCGAAAGCAGCGACCGTGCCGGCGGAGACCGAAGCGACAATCACCTCCCTCCCCCCTGCGGGGAGGGCGAGAGACGGCGCAGCCGGCCCGGGGTGGGGGTTGCGCCTGTTGCTACCAAAGGTGCCACCCCC
>JBBRVH010000209.1:0-2871 GCA_038246995.1 Sphingomonadales bacterium | reverse complement strand
CGCGCAACAGGCGCAGTGGTTGCCCGGTATCATCGCCGGCACCTGCATCGCAGCGCCAGGATCGAGCGAGACCGCCACGGCCAGCAACGATCACATAAGCGGCGATTTTGATTTCATCCCCCATGGCGGCAGCGCCGATCTGTTCGTACTGCTCGCGGCCGGGCAGGTCTGGCTGGTGGCGGCCGATGCCCCCGGCGTTACCGTCACCGCGCAAACCACCATGGACCAGACGCGGCCCTATGCCCGGGTGACGCTGTCCGACACCCCCGCCGACCCGCTTCCCGACGCCGGCGCCATGCAGCGCGCGTCGCAGGCCGGCTGGCTCGTCGCCGCAGCCGAAGCGCTTGGCGGCGCGCAGGCCTGCCTCGACCAGACCATCGCCTATGCCAACCAGCGCGTCCAGTTCGGCCGCGCCATCGGCAGCTTCCAGGCCTACAAGCACCGCCTTGCCGACATGATGATCGAGATCGAACAGGCGCGCTCCGCCGTCTGGTGGGCAGCGTGTGCCCTTGATGAAGGCAGCGAGGAGGCCGCCATCGCGCTGCACGGCGCCAAAAGCTTTGCCACCGACACCTTCGCCATGTGTGCCGGCAACATGATCCAGTTGCACGGCGGCATCGGCTTCACCTGGGACCATGACGCGCATTTGTTCTTCAAGCGCGCCCGTGCCCTGCAATCGATGCTCGGCAGCAACGCCTGGCACCGCGAGCAGGTGGCGCAACTGATCGGCCTGGGAGTCGCCGCATGAAACTGGGCTTTTCCGCCGCCGACGAGGCGTTCCGCGCCGAAGCCGCCGACTGGTTGATGGGCCAGATGACCGGCGATTTCGCCGATATCCGCCATATCCAGGGCCTGACCGCCAGCCCCGACCGCCGCAAGCAATGGGAACAGCGGCTCGGCGAAGCGCGCTGGTCGTGCATCGGCTGGCCCGAACAATGGGGCGGCCGCGATGCCAGCCTAGCCCACCAGGTCATCTTTGCCGAAGAATATGCGCGCTGCGGCGCCCCCGGGCGGCTCGGCCATATCGGCGTCGAACTGGCCGGCCCGACCATCCTCACCTTCGGCACCGAAGCGCAAAAGGCGCGCTTCCTCCCCGATATCGCCGCCGGCCGTACCATCTGGTGCCAGGGCTATTCCGAACCCGGCGCCGGGTCGGACCTTGGCAATGTGCGGACGAAAGCGCGGCTCGACGGCGACGAATGGGTTGTCGATGGCCAGAAGATCTGGACCAGCCTCGCCCATGTGTCGGACTGGATTTTCGTCGTCACCCGTTCCGAAGAAGGCAGCAAGGGGCCAAAGGGGCTGACGTTTCTGCTGATGCCGCTCGATCAGCCGGGCATCGATGTCCGCCCGATCCGCCAGATCAACGGCGAGGCCGAATTCAACGAGACCTTCTTCGACGGCGCGCGCACCCATGCCGATAATCTTGTCGGCGCGCCGGGCAATGGCTGGAATGTCGCGATGGGGCTGCTCGCCTTCGAACGCGGCGTTTCGACATTGGGCCAGCAGATGGGGTTCAGGAACGAACTCGATGCGATCATCGCGGCGGCCAAGGCCAATGGCGCGGCCAGCGATCCGCTCATTCGCCAGCGCCTCGCCAAGGCCGAAATCGGGCTGCGCCTCATGCGCTATGGCGCGATGCGCATGCTGAGCAACACCGACCATGCCCGCCCCGATGGCGCCGCGCTGACCTACAAGATCCAATGGGCAAGCTGGCGGCGCAGCTTGGGCGAACTCGCCATGGACGTGCTCGGCCAGGCCGGCGAAGTCACCGACGCTGCGGGCTATGACTGGCCGACCCTGCCCAATCTGTTCCTCTATTCGCGCGCCGATACCATCTATGGCGGCACCAACCAGATCCAGCGCAACATCATCGCCGAACGCGCGCTCGGCATGCCGCGCGAACCAAGGGGCACACAATGAGCCGGACTGTCCCCCCCTACCCCGTCGCCACCGGCTTGCTGCGCGGCAAGACCGTCGTCGTCACCGCCGCCGCCGGCACCGGCATCGGCTTTTCGGTGGCAAAACGCGCCGCCGAGGAAGGCGCGACGCTGCTGATCAGCGACTTTCACGAGCGCCGGCTGGGTGAAGCCGCCGACGCGATCCACGCCGCCACCGGCCACCGCCCGCTCACCACCGTCTGCGATGTCACGGTGGAGGATCAGGTCCAGGGCCTGCGCGACGCCGCACTCGCCGGGCTCGGCCAGGTCGATGTCCTCATCAACAACGCCGGGCTGGGCGGCGAAGTCGCCGTTGTCGACATGACCGACGCGCAATGGGCGCGTGTCCTCGATGTGACGCTGACCAGCGTGATGCGCATGACCCGTGCCTTCCTGCCGATGATGCAGGCGCGCGGGTCCGGCAGCATCGTCAACAATGCCTCGGTGCTCGGCTGGCGCGCGCAAAAGGGCCAGGCGCATTATGCCGCCGCCAAGGCCGGGGTGATGGCCTTCACCCGCTGTTCGGCGATCGAGGCCGCCGAACATGGCGTGCGCATCAACGCGGTTGCCCCCAGCATCGCCATGCACGCCTTTCTCGCCAAGGTGACCACCGACGAGCTGCTGGCGAAACTATCGGCGCAGGAAGCCTTTGGCCGCCCCGCCGAGGTGTGGGAGGTCGCCAATGTGATGATTTTCCTCGCCTCGGACCTTTCCAGCTACATGACCGGCGAGATCTTGTCGGTATCGAGCCAGCGCGCGTGACGACGATTGTTGCCCAGCCGCGCGACCTGCTTGCCATGGCCGGCACCGACCTTGGCGTAACCGACTGGCTGGCCATCGACCAGGCGCGGATCGACCTGTTTGCCGACGCGACCGGCGATCACCAATGGATCCATGTCGACCCGGTGCGCGCGAAAGACGGCCCGTTCGG
>JBBRVH010000208.1:0-2894 GCA_038246995.1 Sphingomonadales bacterium | reverse complement strand
GGCCCCGATGCGGCGCGGTGGCGCTGGGGCACCCTCCACAGTGCCGATTTCATGCCGGCGCTGGCGGTTCCCGGGCGGGAAAGCGAGCGCCGGGTCGGCCCGCTGCCACTCGGCGGCGATGGCTCGACGGTGATGGCAACGACCCCGCGCGCCGATTTCCGCCTCAATGCCGGGGCTTCGGTGCGCATGGTGCTCGATGTCGGGGCATGGGACAACAGCGTCATCATCAACACCCCGGGCCAATCGGGCAATGCCGAGAGCCCGCATTATCGCGATCTCATGCCCATCTGGGCCGCCGGCCGGCATACGCCGTTTCGCTGGAGTCGCGATGCCGTCGATGCCGCGGCGGACCAGGTGATCAACGTGGTGCCGGGTTAAGCCCCGATAGCGCCTGCCAGACCGCCACTGCCGCCACCGCGGCGGTATCGGCGCGCAGGATACGCGGGCCAAGGCTGGCGGCAAGCGCCCCCGGCACGGCGCGGATGGCGGCGCGTTCCTCGGGCGTGAAGCCTCCTTCGGGGCCGACAAGGATGGCCGCCGGGGCCGGCACGCGCGGGCAAAGCGTGGCGAGCGGTTCCCCGCCGGCTTCATCGGCGAAGATCAAGGCGCGGCCGGCGGGCCAGTCGCGGAGCAGGACGGCGAGGGTGACAGGTTCGGCAATTTCGGGAATGGCGGTGCGGCCGCACTGTTCGGCGGCCTCGACCATATGGGCGCGCAGGCGTTCGAGGTTCAATTTGTCGACGATCGTACGCCGGGTAACCACCGGGACGAGCCGCGCGACGCCGAGTTCGCAGGCCTTTTCCGCCACCCAATCGATGCGGCCGCGCTTCAATGGCGCGGCGCAAAGCCATAGATCGGGGACGATTTCCTGCGGCGCGGACTGTTCGAGAGCCACCAGCGTCATGATTTTCTTGCCCACGCTGTCCACCCGCGCCGCCCATTCGCCGGCGCTGCCGTTGAACAGGCGCACCCTGTCGCCCGGTTGCCGGCGCATGACGCTGCCAAGATAGTGCGATTGCGGCGGCGGCAGGGTGATGATCGCGCCCGCAGCGAGCGGCATTTCGACATATAGTCGCGGCGTTGTTGACAGATCGGGGGTGTTTTCGCTCATGGGGGCATGGCTAGCATCATCCCGCCTGCGGCGAAACCAACGCCCGATGCCGAACATGGCTGGATCGACCGGCTGCCGGGCAGCGTGCAACCCTATGCGCGGTTGGCGCGGCTCGACCGGCCGGCGGGGTCGTGGTTGCTGTTCTGGCCCTGTGCGTGGGGGGTGGCGCTCGCCGACGGGCTGGTTGCCGATGGGTTGCTGTTGCTGTGGTTCGGGCTCGGCAGCCTGGTCATGCGCTCGGCAGGGTGCGTGTGGAACGACATCATCGACCGTAATCTCGATGCCCAGGTGGCACGGACGCGGGCGCGGCCGATCGCCAGCGGGGCGATTTCGGTGCAGCGCGCGCTGGCTTTCGCGGTGTTCCTGTCGCTTTTGGGGCTGATTGTGGTGCTGCAGTTGCGCCCTTTTGCGCAGATTGTGGCGGTGGCGAGCCTGATTCTCGTCGTCGGCTACCCGTTCATGAAGCGCATCACCTGGTGGCCGCAGGCGTGGCTGGGGCTGACGTTCAACTGGGGGGCGCTGGTCGGCTATGCCGCGATTGCCGATCCCGATGCCGCAATGCTGCTGCTTTATGCCGGCGGGGTGGCGTGGACGCTGGGTTATGACACGATTTATGCGCTGCAGGACATCGAGGATGACGCGCTGGCGGGCATAAAGTCATCGGCGCGCGCGCTCGGCGGCCGGGCGCGCGTTGGAGTTGCGGGCTTTTATGGCGTCGCGCTGGCGTGCTGGGGGGCGGCTTTGTGGGCGGTGCGGCCCGATTTGCTGGTGCTGGCGGGGCTGTTGCCGCTGGTTGCGCACTTCGCCTGGCAGGTCTGGCGGCTGTCCGACACGCGGCCAGCGGCGGTTTTGTTGCTGTTCAGGAGCAACCGGAGTGCGGGTCTGTTGCTGTTTCTGGCCTGTGCGGTGGCCGCGCTGGCCCGGTGAGTTACCCCTCTCCCGCCTGCGGGAGAGGGGGGTATTAATTACAGCGCGGTGACGGCTTCGGCGAGGATCGTCAGGCCGGCGGGTGTCACTTCGGCAAAGCCACCTTCGATTTCATAGCGCGCCGATGGCGTGGTGCCTTCGGTGGCATAGACTTCGATGATGCCGGGGCGAATCGTGCTCATCATCGGCGCATGGCCGGGGAGCACGCCGAAATCGCCCTCGCTGCCCGGCACGACGACCATGGCAACCTTGGCCGACGACAGCAGCCGTTCGGGGGAGACGAGTTCGAAGGTGAAAAGGTCGGCCATTCTGTCTGTCCTTCTCCCCTCCCTTTCAGGGAGGGGTCGGGGGTGGGTTCTTTCTCGGCGAGGGTAAGGCTCCGATGGGGAGGACCCACCCCCGACCCCTCCCTGAAAGGGAGGGGAGAAGCAGGTTACGCCGCTTCCGCTGCCAGCTTGGCGGCCTTGGCGACGGCGTCCTCGATGGTGCCGACGAGGTAGAAGGCGGCTTCGGGCAGGTGATCATATTCACCCGCGACGATGGCCTTGAAGCCCTTGATGGTGTCGGCCACGTTGACGAAGACGCCGGGCGTGCCGGTGAAGATTTCGGCGACGTGGAACGGCTGGCTGAGGAAACGCTGGATCTTGCGAGCGCGCGACACGACGAGCTTATCTTCTTCGCTCAGCTCGTCCATGCCGAGAATGGCGATGATGTCCTGCAAGCTCTTGTACTTCTGCAGCACTTCCTGGACCGAGCGGGCGACGGCGTAATGTTCTTCGCCGACGGTGCGCGGTTCCAGCACGCGGCTGGTCGAATCGAGCGGATCGACCGCCGGATAAATGCCGAGTTCGGCGAT
>JBBRVH010000207.1:0-2976 GCA_038246995.1 Sphingomonadales bacterium | reverse complement strand
CTTAGAGCATCGAGCCTGAAATCCGAATCGTTGGGATTCCCTTGTGGCATAATTTGTGATTCACCGTTGTTGGAGGTGGATTATGGGCAAGAGCAGTTCATCGGATCTTCGGGTTCGGATTATCGGGGACATTGATCGGGGTCAGTCGTGCCGGGCGGCAGCGCGTCGGTTTGGGGTGGCGCCGTCGACGGCGGTCCGTTTGGTGCAGCGCAAGGCGCAGACAGGATCATTGGCACCAGCGCGCCAAGGTCGCCCGGCTGGCAGCGGCCGGCTTGCGGCCCATGTTGTAACGCTGGTTAGCTGGGTCGAGGCCGAGGGCGACATCACCATGCCCGAGCTTGCAGCGCGGCTGCTGGCCGAAAAGGCGGTGAAGGCGCATCCGGCTTCGCTGTCGCGGCTTTTGCGTGTCCACGGCTTTACCGTCAAAAAAAACACTGCTGGCGAGCGAAACCGATCGCGCTGATGTCGTCCGTGCGCGGCAGGTGTGGGTCGATCACCGGCAGCCATGGATGAAGAAGCGACCGGAAAGGCTGATCTTTATCGACGAGACCGGGACCACAACCAAGATGACGCGGTTGCGCGGTCGGGCGCGTCGGGGGAAGCGGCTAAAGATGAAGGCTCCCTTTGGCCATTGGGGCACACAGACCTTCATCGCAGCGCTTCGCCACGATGGCCTGACAGCGCCATGGGTGATCGACGGCCCGATCAACCGGGACATCTTTGAAACCTATGTCGAAACCCAGCTCGCCCCGACACTGCGCCGAGGCGACATGGTGATACTCGACAATCTCTCCAGCCACAAAAGCGCAAAGGCTGCCGCTATCCTCAAAGCCTGCGGCGCCTGGTTCCTCTTCCTGCCGCCCTACAGCCCTGACCTCAATCCCATCGAAATGGCCTTCGCCAAGCTCAAGGCGCATCTGCGAAAGGCCAAAGCCCGAACCATCGACGCTCTGTGGAAAGCCGTCGGATCAATCTGCAACCTGTACGACCCGCAAGAATGCTGGAACTACCTCAAGGCAGCCGGATACGTTGCAGATTAAAGGCTTGATGCTCTAGAAGGCAGCCGTCAGGCTGACGAGAAACTTGTTCGTCGCTGCTGGATTGAAATTTGTCTTGTCCGGAAGATCATTGCCGATGAACGCGCCGCCCAGCGTCAGCATCTTCCAGGTGACATCGACGCCGACGAGATAGTCGAACTTCTGCGTCGTGCGACCGCTGCCATCGACCACGAACGAGCCGCGCTCGTGGCCGACCGAGGCCTTGACGGTGATCGGCGTGTCGGGAATGCCGACGCCGACCGTGCCGAAGACATAGCGGCTGGAACGGGTGAGATTTTTCTGGTCCGGCGCCCAGTTCAGGCCGACGGTCAGGTTTGCGGGGCCAAAACTGCCGGCGATCGTGCCATAGAATTCAAACGCATTGACGCCCGAGCCGCCTGGATAAAGGTAGCTCAGGATGCCGATGGTTGCCGTTGTCGGCCCCAGCGGGCCGCTCCAGCCACCATAGAGATCGATCTCGGTCGTGGCACCGGCGCTGTCCTCGGTCGCGCCATATTCGGCAATCGACGAGCCCCAGACAGCGATGAAGAAGCCCGGCTTGGTGGTGAGCTGGATCGACGCCTGGACGGCGGCATCCCTGTTGGACAGGCTCACGCCGCGCCAGCGGTAGTCGCTGACAAAGGCGGCGGTGCCGGAAATCTTCGGAAAGCTTTCTTCTTCTTGCGCCAACACAGCAGCGGGCGCTGCGAGCCCGGCTGCCATTGCTGCTGCTGCGATGAAGCCCCGCGCGCTGCCCGTAAAAGTCCCGATTCTGAAAATTCTGGTCATCATTCGCTCCTTGAGCCCGCTCGGCCGACAGGGTCGGCGGGGGCTTGTTTGAAAATCTTGCGCTCGCAAGACACTCCATGAGCAAACGGGCTTTGCGCCTTGTTGCCAGGAAATATGACGGCGATTTGTGCACTGCACAAGGTGAAAAACCACAGCATCGGGAATGCCCGAGAGATGCCGGGCGAATGTGCCTTTCTTGCAACAGGCGCGGTTTCGTTCTCCCCCTGTTCCCTTGCGCGCACGGGCTTGCTAAAGTGTGGTCCATGACCGATTTGTTCTCAGAAGCGCCCGGCAGTACGGGAGAATATGACGCCAGCGCCATCGAAGTGCTCGAAGGTCTGGAGCCCGTCCGGCGGCGCCCCGGCATGTACATCGGTGGCACCGATGTCGCCGCGTTGCACCATCTGGCCGCCGAAGTGCTGGACAATGCGATGGACGAAGCCGTCGCCGGCCATGCGACGCGCATCGAAGTGACGCTTGATGCCGGCGGGCGGTTGACCATCGCCGACAATGGCCGTGGCATCCCGATCGATGCCCACCCGCGCTTTCCAGAAAAATCGGCTCTGGAAGTCATCATGACGATGCTGCACTCGGGAGGCAAATTCTCCGGCCAGTCCTACGCAACATCGGGCGGCCTGCACGGTGTCGGCGTTTCCGTGGTGAATGCGCTGGCCAGCGATCTGGTCGTGGAGGTGGCGCGCAATCGCACCCTGTATCGCCAGCGATACGCGCGCGGCGCGGCACTCGGCCCGGTGGAAAATCTCGGCGCCGTCGCCAATCGGCGCGGCACCACGCTCAGTTTCCTGCCCGATCAGCAGATTTTCGGCGCGACGGCAGCGTTCGAGCCGGCGCGGCTGTATCGTCTTGCCCGCTCCAAGGCCTATCTGGTCCGTGGCGTCGAAATCCGCTGGAAATGCGCACCCTCGCAGGCTGGCGCCGGCGTCCCGGAATGCCAGACCTTCATCTTTCCCGGCGGATTGACCGACCATCTTGCCGAGCAGCTCGGCAGCGAGGCAACCGCCACCAACGAGCCCTTCGCCGGCCTCGTAAAATTCCCCGATGTGGCTGGCGTGCCGCAGGGGAGCGTCGAATGGGCGGTGCACTGGACGGTGGCGGGAGAGAGTGCTGCCAGCTGGTATTGCAACACCAT
>JBBRVH010000206.1:0-3025 GCA_038246995.1 Sphingomonadales bacterium | reverse complement strand
GGATCAACGGCGCCATTGCCCGCTGGCCCAAAGCCGGGCGAACGCGACACGGCCTTCTTCACTGATCCGATGATCGATCATCTGCTCAGAGCCATCGTCACGCTGACGATGGAGGCGTCGGTCACCAGGGAGCGGCTGCGGACGCTGGAATCCCTGCTGGTGGAAAGCGGCGGACTGCGGCCGGGAGCCGCCGACAATCATGTGCCCGACACCGCCGAGACGGCCGATCGCGCCCGGCTGCGAATGACGTTGATCGACGATATCCTGGGGCCGATGGCCAGCCGGCTGGCAAAGGACGCGGCACAGCCATAGTCATGTCGGGACATTCGGGTCGCGATCAGGGAGCGTCAAGGATTGGGGGCGGGCAAGACAACCCTTTGCCCTGTTTGTTTACCAGTTGCGCCGAATGTCTGCCCTGAACACGGGATAAGCCCATGACCAGTATCGTGAACTTGATCGTTGCCCCGGCCCAGGGGGCCTTTTTTTATGATGACCAGGCGGCGATCCGGGCTGGCCGGACCCGTGACGGCGCGGCCTATCTCGGCACGCCGGTCACCGCCGGCTTTCCCGCCGTGCGGATCGCCGCGCAAGCGCTGAGTGTCGGGCTGGTCCTGTCCGACGCCAGCATTGCCTGGGGCGACATGGTGAGCGTGCAATATTCGGGCGCGGCCGGCCGCGATCCGCTGTTCGATGTGGCAGCAATCACGACGCTTGTGCACGAGGTGCTGGCGCCGCGCCTGATCGGCCGCCCGGCAGATACTGCCCGGGCCAATTGTGCGGCAGCCTTTGCAGCGAATGCCGGCGCGCGGCTGCCGGTCGCGGTCGAATATGGGGTGAGCCAGGCGCTGCTCCACGCGCAAGCGCTGGTGCATGGTGTGACGGTTGCGGACGTGATCTGCGCCGATTTCAACCTGCCGCTGCCGACCCGCCCGGTGCCGATCTTTGCCCAGAGCGGCGAGGAACGGCAGACCAATGTCGACAAGATGATCCTCAAACGGGTCGATATTCTGCCCCATGGCCTGATAAACTCGCGCCAGACATTTGGTGATGGCGGCGCGGTGTTCGTCGACTATGTGCGCTGGGTGGCGCAGCGCGTGCGAGCGCTGGCACCCGCGGATTATCAACCGGTGCTGCATTTCGATGTCTATGGCTGGATAGGGATCGGCATCGCCGACGATCCGGCGCAGATTGCCGGTTTCATGGCCCATGTCGCCGATCAGGTGCCGGGTTTCCGGCTGCACATCGAATGCCCGGCCGATTATGGCAGCACGCAAGCCCAGATCGACAATTATGCCCGCATTGTCGCCGAAGTGGATGCCCGAACCGATCGTGTCGCGGTGGTTGCCGACGAATATTGCAATACGCTCGATGACATCAGCCGCTTCTGCGAGGCTCGCGCTGCGCATATCGTCCAGATCAAGACGCCGGATGTCGGCTCGCTTTACGACACCGCCAGCGCCATCGGCCTTGCCCAGCGCCACGGCATCGGCGCGTACAGCGGCGGCACCTGCGCCGAAACCGATCTGTCGGCGCGCACCTGCGTCCAGGTCGCCGTCGCCTGCCAGGCAGACATGATGCTGGCGAAGCCGGGCATGGGCGTTGACGAAGCCATCAGTATTGTCGGCAACGAACAGGCCCGGCTGTTTGCAACGCTGCGCGCGCGTCGCGCAAATGCCGTGGCCGCATGAACGGGCCGCTGTCGGGCCTGCTCGTCGTCGCTGTCGAACAGGCGGTCGCCGCGCCCTTTGCCTCGTCCCGCCTTGCGGATGCAGGCGCACGGGTCATCAAGATCGAGCGGCCGGAAGGGGATTTCGCCCGCCGTTATGACAGCCTTGCCAAGGGCGAAAGCGCCTATTTCGTCTGGCTCAATCGCGGCAAGCAATCCATCTGCCTTGATCTCAATGCCCCCGCCGACCGCGCGGTGCTGACCACCATGCTGGCCAAGGCCGATGTGTTCATCCAGAATCTCAAACCCGGCAGCCTTGAAAAACTGGGCTTTCCGGTCGCTGAACTGCGCCGCCGCCACCCGCGCCTGATCACTTGCACGATAACCGGTTTTGGTAGCGAAGGCCCGTTTTCGCACCTCAAGGCCTATGATCTGATCGTGCAGGGTGAGGTGGGGCTATGCGCCATCACGGGCACGCCCGAAGGCCCGGCGCGCGTCGGGGTTTCAGTGTGCGATATCGCTGCCGGGATGACCGCCCATGCCGCGATCCTGCAGGCGCTTTATCGCCGCGAACGCACGGGTGAGGGGGCCACGATTGAAGTTTCGCTATTCGATGCGCTGGCCGACTGGATGAATGTTCCCTATCTCCATCACAGCCTGGGGCAGCGCGACACGGTGCGGGCCGGGGTCAACCATCCATCGCTGGCGCCTTATGGTGCGTTTCTGTGCAGCGATGGCCAGGAGATCATCTTTTCGGTGCAGAATCAGGCGGAATGGCAGCGTTTCTGCGCGCTGTTCCTGGACGATGCGGCGCTTGCCGATGATCCACGCTTTGCGACCAACATGGATCGGCTGGCCCATCGTGTGGCACTGGAACAGCGTGTGCAGACAGCGTTCGACAGGCTGGATGCCGACGCTGCCATGGCGCGGCTGGAAGCCAGCGGCATCGCCTATGGTCGCCTGAATGATGTGGCCGGGCTGGCGGCGCATCCGCATCTGCGCACCATTGCAGTTGCGACGCCGGTTGGCGAGTTGCATTTGATCGCGCCGGCGGCGCTGGTAGATGGCGGCTGTGTCACGGCCCGCCGGGTGCCCGGGCTGGATGAAAATGGTGAACAGTTGCGCGCCGAATTCGGTTAAGCGTTGGCGTGTTTCGAACCTGCTGATACATGATGCACCACCACGCGCCCGTAGCTCAGCTGGATAGAGCGCGGGACTTCTAATCCTGAGGCCGCTGGTTCGAATCCAGCCGGGCGCGCCAATATTTTCAGTAGGTTAATGGTGTTATTTTCTCCCCATAGTCCAGGGTAAAAAGTCCACGTAATCGTTGCATAAGCATCAGCGACGATTTCAACCTGC
>JBBRVH010000205.1:0-3085 GCA_038246995.1 Sphingomonadales bacterium | reverse complement strand
GTCGAGAATTTCGGCCATCGAGCGGCTACCGACGCGCGATGCAGGTTCCCGCAGCCACGACAGGCGACTTTTGCGGGAATGCTCCGTCTCGGACAGCAGAGCGTTGAGGCGATCACGCTGGCCGGTCGCAAGCATCCGATCGATATCGGCGACAACAAGCCTGTCGGCAGCAAGCATCGCCTCAGCGGCCA
Organism: Sphingomonadales bacterium; assembly: GCA_038246995.1. Lineage (GTDB taxonomy): Bacteria > Pseudomonadota > Alphaproteobacteria > Sphingomonadales > Sphingomonadaceae > Sandarakinorhabdus. Next base: position 2,894 of record JBBRVH010000205.1, on the reverse strand, counting down.
TTCGCTCGACGACAGTCGTCCCGGGAATGACGGTGCGCTCGGCACGCAGCCTGGCGATCAGTCGGTCGATCAGGATGCGGCCGTCGACGATACCGACCGCTTCGCCGGCAAGGGTGACGGAGATCTCTGCCCGAAGCGGGTGCGTCAGGTCGCGATAACCATGGCGTCGCTTGATCAGCGCAAGCTGCTCGTACCGGGTTGCGCCCCGCCGGGCAAAATCGGCCAGGACATCAGCACCGATGCCAATCTGCTCGGCGATGTGATCAAGCATGATCGCCGGCAGCGTCTCGCCCTGGCGAAGGTGGCGCCCCGGGTAGCGAAGACAGCAAAGCTGAAGCGCATAGCCAAGCCGCGTCTCGGGCGTCCGCGCCCGGCCGATCGCGGCAAGATCGTCCGGACTAAGAGAATGGTAGCGGACAACCTCGTGCTCGGTGGCAGGGAGTGCCAGCAAGGCAGCGCGTTGCTTCTCGGTCATTGGAACACTCGCCGGCATCGGCAACCCCCATCAAAAACCTCTTGCCTTACGCTATCGTGATGAAAGAGGATTGTGAAAGGCTGCCGCGCTCTTGCGGCAGACTCGGCTCGGCGTCCTTGCGCAGACGGCCGTTTGTGAAAGACGCAGGGATGACGGTCGAACCCTATCTGATCGGCTACGCCCGGGTATCAAAGGGAGACGAGCAGTCGAATGCAGCGCAGGCGCGGTCGCTCGCCGCCGCGGGCTGCCAGCGGGTATTCGAGGAAGCAGCATCCGGCGGCCGCTGGGACCGGCCGGTTCTTCACGACATGCTGCGGCAGCTTCGGCCCGGGGACACGGTTGTCGTCTGGAAGCTCGACCGCCTGACGCACTCGCTCAAGGACCTGCTGCATTTGATCGAGCGCATCGAGGCAGCAGGTGCCGGGTTCCGGTCGCTGACCGAAGCAATCGACACAACGACGCCGGCCGGGCGCATGATGATGCAGATGGTCGGGTCATTCGCCGAGTTCGAGCGCGCCATGATCCGCGAACGCACCAGCGCCGGTCTCGCCCAAGCGAGAGCGGAGGGCCGCATCGGTGGTCGCCGGCGCATTCTTGCCGACAAACAACGCGCCGAAATCGCTGAAAGCGTAATGTCGGGGCGAAAGTCGGCGGCCGAGATGGCGCGATTGTATGGGGTCTCGCAACCGACGGTCTCGCGGATTGTCGCTGCACAACGACAACAGCAAGAGGCGCAACCATGAAAGGTGGCCACGATCTGAGCGGCATCATGAAATACGCCGCGCGCGACGAATGGAATACAGACATGGCCGAAGCGGTCGGTGATCACTTTGGCCTGGCGCTGCAGGAGTTCGAACTGGAGCTTGACGATATCGGCGACATTCTTGACGAGCACTGGGCCGCGACGCTGTTCGGTTGCGCGTTCGAAGACCTGCTGACCCGTCACCCCGATGGTCGCAACATTTGTGATGACTATCTCAAGCGACGGGGTTGGGCCGAGAAAGGTCCGACAAAAATCTACATCCGGGCGCTGAAGACAGCCGTGACGAGCCTGTATGAAGTGAGCGACGTCGTGCCTGGCCAGTCGCTGCTGGTGCGTGACCTGATCCGCGGTGGTGACCCGATCCGGGTAAGCGAGCGCAGTGCCACCCAGTCATTGAAGCAATGGGACCGGATCGCCGCCCGTATCGTACCGCAGGGGAGCAAATATCTTCTTTCCGGCGCCGTCCTGCCATTTACGGTCGATGCGTCGGAGGAATTGATCGCGGCAATTCTAAATCCGGGCGGCAGGCACACTAACAGGAAGCTCAAACTTGACGAGGTAACACTGCGCGGGCTGGCGCCATTGTTCACATCGGCCTGGCTGTTCGACGTGTTGCCCAAGGCAATGGGCTTGGCGCAACCGACAGTTTACAACAGCGATGGTGAATTGGTCATGTTCCATCGAGTGCGGTTTCCGATTGCCGCCGCCGTCACCCAGAAGGATATTGGCGCGCGCCTTGCGGTCGTCCCGGAACTGGAAGCGGAAAACACCCGTTTCTGGAACTGGTTAGGCGATCCGCCCCCAGCGAGGCCGCTTGTGGGCGAGCCGGATAGTGCGCGCGCCTTGTCGGTTACGATGGACGACGGCCGTACCGTCCTTGGAAATATTGAACTGAAAGGCCGGTCATTGATCCTGTCGGTCAACTCGGCAACGCGCGCCGCGCAGGGAACAGCGCTGGTGCAGGCCGCACTTGGCGATCTAGTCGGCGTGCCACTGACCGAGATTGAAACCATCGACCGCGCGCTCGAGAACCATGATCCGGCTACGATGCCGCCATCGCCGGTGCCGTTCGCCGAGGCGACCGCGCTGGTCCATGGCATGCTCGACAAGAGCTATCGCGCAACCCTCGACGAGCCCGTCGGTATGCTCGGTGACATCACCCCCCGCGCCGCCGCACGGACACCCGACGGCCGGAAACAACTCGTCAAATGGCTCAAGTTTCTTGAAAACCGCTCGGGTAGCGCAACCGATCCATCAGACCCAATGGCTACCTACGATTTCACCTGGATCTGGCAGGAACTCGGCGTTGATAAATTACGCCGATGAAGCCCTACCGTATATCTGTGTCCCAATAATGTACCGGGGCCTATACGATAACACCAAGCTGGCGGTGGCGCAGATTCTGGGTGACGGGAAGCGGCAGCGCAGCCGGATGTTCTCGACCCTGCAGAGCCATTACCTGTTCGAGGACAAGTTCGGCCGCCCCAGCAAGGGCAACGACAAGGGTAAGGTCGAGGGGCTTGTCGGCTATGTCCGGCGGCACTTCATGGTGCCGATGCCGGTGGCCGACAGCATCGATGCAATAAACGCGCGCTTCCTCGAACAGTGCGTGGAACGCCGGCAGGCGGTGCTGCGCGGACATAGCGACAATATCGG
>JBBRVH010000204.1:0-3132 GCA_038246995.1 Sphingomonadales bacterium | reverse complement strand
GGGCGCGACGAACCCGAACTGAAGATCATCGACGTCTTCATCTGCAAGCTGCGCAAGAAACTGCACCTTGCCGGCGCGCCGTCGAGCGGCTGCATCGAAACCGTCTGGGGCCGCGGTTATTCGCTGCGCGATCCGCAGCCGGAGCGTGCCGCCGCGGTGGCATAGGATCGAAAGCTTCGGGCTGCGATCAGAGCAGTTCGAAGCGTTCGAACGCCAGCGACAATATTTCCAGCACCGGCGCATCGGTTGCGGCAGCATCGAGCGGCGAATAACCGAGCGAAACCGGGCTGGCTTCATAGAATACCCATTGCAACTGCGGTGCCCCGTCGGCATCGTGCAGTTGCACCGTCACCGTGCGCGGGGCGCTGTGCGCATTGCGGCGGAACGCATCCCACCAGCGATACAGGCCGAAATCCCGCGATACGGTGCGGCGCAGCACCAGCGGCTCGCTGCCCGGCCCGCCGGTGGCAAAAACATCGGGCAAGCGCACCGAAGCGAAGGCGACCAGGCCCTGGCCATCGCCGACATCGACGAGAAATCGCGGCGGCGTGGCCGGGCTGCTGTCGGCGGTGCGCATGCGTGCCTCCCCTCGGGCTGCGATGCCGGGAAGGGTAACCGACAAGGGCCGGCGGAGTCGATGCTGATTGCCCCCCTCCCCGCAGGGAGGAGGAAGGTCAATCCGCGCCCGGCCCGCGCCTGAAGCTCAACCCGCGAATGATTCCGCGCAGCGTGCGCACTTCACCCGCGCTGTATTCCGGCCGGGTGAACAGGTTGCGCATCACCAGCCGCGCCGCCGCTGCGCGCCCCGGCACCGGATTATAATAACCATTGCGCACCAGTTGCGCATCGACCGCGCCGATCAACCCTTCGAGTTCCTCGTGCGGTGCCGGGCCTTCGTGGTTGACCAGCGTCGCCGCCGCCATGTCGCTGCCTTGCCTATGATATTCATAGGCCGCGACCAGGACCGCCTGCGCCAGGTTGAGCGAACCGAACGCCGGGTTGACCGGGATGGTGAGGATGGCGTGCGCCACGGCCAGGTCTTCGGTTTCAAGGCCGGTGCGTTCCGGCCCGAAAAGCAAGCCGCCCTGCGCCGGCATGGCATGGAATTCGGCCGCCGCCTGCAACGGCGTGACGACGCGGCGGATGAGATCGCGGCCGCGCACCGTGGTCGCGAAAATCTGCCCCAGCCCGGCACAGGCATCGGCAACGCTGTCGAATACCTGCGCCTGTTCGAGCACGCTGTCGGCACCGCTCGCCGCCGGGCCGGCATCGGCGTTGGGCCAGCCGTCACGCGGCGCGACAAGACGCAGGTCGGTCAGCCCGAAATTCAGCATGGCGCGGGCGCAGGCGCCGATGTTGACGCCCAGTTGCGGGCGGACAAGAATGATCGCCGGCGGGACTTTTGCCGCCGCCCCCGCTGTCACGCCCCCTCGCCATCGGGCTGATGCAGCCGCCCGGCAGCGACGCTTTCCGACAGGCCGCCGACAAAGGTTTCGAAATCCCGGGCCTCGCGGAAATCGCGATAGACGCTGGCGAAGCGGATATAGGCGACCGGATCGAGTGCCTGCAGCCCTTCCATCACCATTTCGCCGACCACGCCGGCATCGATTTCGCTTTCGCCCAGCGATTCAAGCTGGCGCACCACGCCGCTGACCATGCGTTCGATATGTTCGGGCGCGATCGGGCGCTTGCGGCAGGCGATCTCGATGCTGCGCGCCAGCTTGTCGCGTTCGAACACCTCGCGCTTGCCGGATTTCTTGACGATGGTCAGTTCACGCAACTGGATGCGTTCGAAGGTGGTGAAGCGCCCGCCGCACGCCGGGCATTGCCGGCGCCGCCGGATGGCGCTGCCATCCTCGGTCGGCCGGCTGTCCTTTACCTGGCTGTCTTCGTTACTGCAGAACGGGCAGCGCATCAGCTTTTCTTGGTGACGGTGCGCAGATAGCCAAGCCCGGCGCCGATGATGGCACCGATGACCGGGCCGATGAACGGAATCGGGATGGCGACCACGGCCCCCGCCACCGCGCCGACGGCGACATTGCGGCCGAGCACATTGGGGATATTGGCCCTGGTCTTCTCGCTCGCCTGTTTGGCGAGTTCAACTGCCTGCTTGCCGAAATCGCTGTCCAGCGCCTTTTTGCCCAGCTCGCTGTCGGCAAGCTTCTGGCCCATTTCACTGGCGGTCTGGAACGCATTTTCGGTCGCTTCCGCGACCTTCTTGCCGGTATCGGTTTCGATGAACTTCTTGCCCGCCTCCAGCGCCTCGGCAGCGAGTTTTTCGGCCTTGGCGGCCAGATCGTCGGGTTTGCCGCCAGGATTACCATCGTTCATCGCGTCTCTCCTCAGCCGTTGGGATAGATCGGAAAGCGCGCGCACAGCGCCCGCACCCGCAAATTGACCGCGGCTTCGACCGCCGCATTTCCTTCATCGCCATTGGCGACGAGCCCGTCGAGCACATCGGCGATCATGTCGCCGATCGCGGTGAATTCGGCCTGGCCGAAGCCGCGCGTCGTGCCGGCGGGGCTGCCGACGCGAATGCCGCTGGTCTTGGTCGGCGGCAACGGATCGAAGGGCACGCCGTTCTTGTTGCAGGTGATGCCGGCGCGTTCGAGCGCTTCATCGGCCTGGCGGCCATTCAGGCCCTTGGGGGTCAGGTCGATCAGCGCCAGGTGCGTATCGGTGCCCCCGGCGACCACCGCGCAGCCGCGCGCCGCCAGCCTGTTGGCCAGCGTCTGGGCATTGGCGACGACACGGATGGCATAGTCCTTGAATTCCGGCTGCAAGGCTTCGCCGAAGGCCACCGCCTTGGCGGCGATGACATGCATCAGCGGGCCACCCTGCAAACCCGGGAACACCGCGCTGTTGAACTTCTTGCCGAGCGCTTCGTCGTTCGACAGGATCATGCCGCCGCGCGGGCCGCGCAGCGTCTTGTGGGTTGTCGTCGTCACGACATCGGCGTGCGGCAGCGGCGACGGGTGGATGCCGGCGGCAACCAGCCCCGAAAAATGCGCCATGTCGACAAGGAACTTCGCCCCGACCTTGTCGGCGATCGCGCGGAAGCGAGCGAAATCGATGATGCGCGGATAGGCCGAACCGCCGGCGATCAGCAGCGTCGGCCGGTGTTCGACGGCC
>JBBRVH010000203.1:0-3160 GCA_038246995.1 Sphingomonadales bacterium | reverse complement strand
CGCCACCGGCAGCAACAGCGCCGCCGCCAACACCAGCACAGCCGCGCCGGTGCGCGTCACGCCCCCGTCACTGCCAGCATATCGGCAACCCGCACCAGTTTTTCACGCGGCGCGCCGGGCCGGGCGCCCGCGATTTCGGCGGCATCGATACGTTGCCAATGGGCAAAATCGGTCACCCCGACTCCGCGGCTGGCGAGCAGCGCATCGAGCCCGGCGCCGGCGTCGCCACCCTTGCCTACACCGATATCAGAAGCAATCGCATCGACAATGGCAAAGCCATCCGGGCGATTGGTGCCGATGGTGCCCGAAGGCCCGCGCCGCGCCCAACCGCTGGCATAAAGCCCGGGGAAAATGCGGCCATTGTCGTCACACGGAAAGCGCCCGAGTTCGGGGGCATAGGGCACGCCGTCGATCGTGCCGGTGCGATAACCGATACAGGCGATGACCAGCCCGCACGGAATGGCGTGCAGTTCGCCGGTGCCGACTGCCTTGCCGTCTTCAAGCCTTGTGGTTTCGACGATCAGGCGTTCGGCCTTGCCCCCACCTCCCTTGGCGCCCTCCACGGCAACCGGCCGCCGGAAGAATTCGAAATTGATCGTCCCCGGCTTGTCGCCGCGTTCTGCCTGCGCAAAACCGCGCAGGTGGGTGACCATCTTGCGATGCCCGGGCTCCAGCGCGGCATCGGCCTCCAGCGGCGGCAGGTCGCCCGGCCGCACGATCGGATGGGCGCGTTCGAGATGGCCCAGTTCGCCGGCTTCCTTGGTGGTAAAGCTCGCCTGGTGCGGACCGCGGCGGCCGATGATGTGGATGTCGCGAATGGCGCTGTGGCTCAGCGCATCGACCGCGTGCTGGGCAATGTCGGACACGGCCAGCTCGGGCACCGTCTTGGCGAGGATGCGCGCGCAATCGATCGCGACATTGCCATTGCCGATGATCGCAGCGCCGTGATGCGAAAGCGGCACTTGCAGATCGGCAAAATCCGGATGGCCATTGTACCAGCCGACAAACGCCGCCGACCCGATGACGCCGGGCAGATCATCCCCCGGAATCCCGATCGGCTTGTCATGCGGCGCGCCGACCGACAACACCACGGCATCGTAAAGCCCGAGCAATTCCGCCACCGAAACATCGCGCCCGACGAGCACATTGCCGACAAAACGCACATTGGCGCCCAGATTGGTCGCTTCATAACGCCGGGTCACCGCCTTGATCGACTGATGATCGGGCGCCACCCCGGCGCGGATCAGGCCATAGGGGGTGGGCAACCGGTCGATGATATCGATCCGCGCCGTGCCGCCCCAGTGCTTGAGCGCCGCTTCGGCGGCATAATAGCCGGCGGGGCCTGCTCCGATAATGGCGATGTTCAACGTCACGAAACCCTCCAACCAACTGGCCAACGCGATAGAGGGGAGCAACCCAACCGGTCAAGCACCCCACCTCTCCCCCTGCGGGAGAGGTCGGACTCGGCCCCTTGGCCGAGCCGGGAGAGGGGGAGCGCCCTCCCCCACAAAAACCCCCGCCCCACACCTCGACTCGAACGCAAGTAATTCTTAAGTTGTCAGCAACAACGCGGCCGGCAATGTCGGTCATGAGGATTGACCAATGCCGCTGAAATGGGATTGCATCGACGCCGTTGCCAGCCTGGGACTGGGTGCCGCCGCCTGTGCAATAAGCAACCCGGTGCTGGCCGCCGCTACCGCACCCGCCATTGCCGGCGCCAAATTGTTCGGCCTGTTCGGCGCCGCGCGCGAAAAACACGGGCTTGAAAGCGAAAAGGAACTCGCTCGCATCCGCACCGATGTGCTCGCTGCCTGGGACAAGGCAGACCCGCATGCGCAATTCGATGTCGAATCCGCCGATGCCGCGCTCGGCCGGTTGCTCGAAGGCGCCATGCCCGATACGATGACGCTGGGCCGACTGGTGGCGACGCCGGACTATCCGGGGGAAGTCGTCACCCTGGTGCTGAACCAACTGGCGCGCCGCGATGCCCGCTTCAACCGGGAAGGCATCGAGCGGCAATTCGCCGACGTCGTCATCCGGGCGGCGCTGGAAACGTCGTTGGAGAACCCGGCATACACCAATGCCCTGACGGTGCCGGTGCTCATCGGACTGGGCCAGGGCATGGCCGATGCAAATGCCAAGCTCGATATTCTGGTGACACGCGCCGAAGCCGGGTTCGACCCCGCCGAAGTCCGCGACCTGCAACAATTCCAGGCCGCAGTGCTGCAATTGGCGCAACTTGCCAATGAACGCGCCGACAACCCCGACGCAGCATTGGCGGAATTGCGGGCGATGCTGCGCACCGTTCTCGATCAGCGCGCCGCCGCGCGGCATGGCAGCAATCTCGGCGACTGGCTCGACGCCATGGTCAAGCAAGTGGTGGCAGCAAACGCCGCGGGACACTTTGCCGCCGGGGCGGAGATGATCGCCGCTGCCTGGGACGACCGCCAACGCCGACGCGCCGACCGCGCCGAGGCCGAACGCGCCGCCGACCTGCAGATGTGCGATTTTGCCATCAGCCAGCAGCGACTGCTGCCGGGCGGCGCCGAAACGGCGGCCGACTGGCTGCGCCGCAAGGTCGAAATCGAAACCCGCACGGCCCCTGCTCCCTACGGCGCGCTCGTTGCCGCCTATGACGAATGGCAGGAACGCGGCCGGAATTTCGGCGTCGCCTTCGATCTCGAAACAGCGATTGCCCTGTGCCGGTCGGTTCTGGCGCGATTGGCGGCGGCAGGTGGAACGGCGACATGGGAATTCGGTCGCTGGCAGAATCTTCTGGGCGTCGCTGCTAGCATTCTTGGCGAGCGGCAGGGCGATGCCGCCACGCTCAACGCCGCCGTCGCCGCCTATTCCGACGCGCTCAAGGTCTACACCTTCGACGCGCTGCCGCTCGATTGGGCGATGACCAAGAACAACCTCGGCAACGCTCTCCAGACACTCGGCGAGCGGCAGGGCGATGCCGCCACGCTCGAGGACGCCGTTGCCGCCTGTACCGAGGCGCTCAAGGTCTACACCCTCGACGCGCTGCCGCTCGATTGGGCGATGACCAAGAACAACCTCGGCGCCGCGCTCGCGGCACTCGGCGAGCGGCAGGGCGATGCCGCCACGCTCGAGGACGCCGTTGCCGCCTATACCGACGCGCTCAAGGTCTACACCTTCG
>JBBRVH010000202.1:0-3183 GCA_038246995.1 Sphingomonadales bacterium | reverse complement strand
ACCGCCTGCAGCCGCCGACCGGGCGGGTGCTCGGCATGGAAATGCTGGAGGTAGACAGCGCCGAGGGGCGGGTGCGGGTGCGCTACAAGCCTGGCGCCGAATTCACCAATCCGATGGGCAGTGTGCAGGGCGGCATCGTTGTCGCCATGCTGGATGATGCCGCGGCGTTCGCGGCGATCGTCAAATCGGGGCAGCGCATCGGCGTGCCGACGATCGAATTGAAAACCAGCTTCTTCGCTCCGGCGCGCGCCGGCGAATATCTCTATGCCGAGGCATGGTGCCTGCGGCTGGGCAAGCGCGTTGCCTTCATGGAGGCCGAATTGCGCGACGGCGACGGCAAGCTGCTCGCCAAGCTGTCGACCAGCGCTATCCCGATGCCGTTGCCCGAAGGCGGCGGCAATCTGGTCGAAGCAGCACCGAAGGACCCCGCATGACCGATGAAGTGCTGATCGAACGCCGCGGCCGCGCGCTGGTGCTGACGCTCAATCGGCCGGCGGCGCTGAATGCGCTCAACCGGCCGATTGCGCTGGCCATCCACCGCGCGCTGTTCGCCGCCAATGGCGACCCCGAAATCGCCCATATCGTCATCGAAGGCGCTGGCGACCGGGCGTTTTGTGCCGGCGGCGATGTCGCGCTGCTGGCGCGCGAGGGGCGGCAGGACCGGGCGCTGTACGAAGGCTTTTTCCACGACGAATATCGCATGAACCAGGCGATCGCGCGGCTGGCGACGCCCTATGTGGCGATCCTGGACGGAGTCACCATGGGCGGCGGCGTCGGGCTTTCGATCCACGGGCCCTATCGCGTCGCCACCGAAAAGACGCTGTTCGCCATGCCCGAAACCGGCATCGGGCTGATCCCCGATGTCGGCGGCACCCATGCGCTGGCACGGCTGCCGGGTGAAATCGGCACCTGGGCAGCGCTTACCGGCGCGCGGCTGGGCCCCGCCGAATGCCTGTACGCCGGCATCGCAACGCATTTCGTGCCGGGCGAGCGGCTGGCGGTGCTGCGCGACCTGCTGGCGACCGGCGAGGAGAGTGCCGGGGAAATCCTGCGGGCGCTCGATGCGCCGGCGGGGGAGACGGGGCTGGAGGCGCTGCGCGACGGCATCGATTTCCATTTCGGCCATGATTCGGTGGAAGCCATCCTCGCCAGCCTGGAGGACGGCGACGATTGGGCCCGCGGGCAGGCGGCGATCATCCGCCGCATGTCGCCGACATCGTGCAAGCTGACGCTCGCCGGCCTGCGCGCCGGGCGGGGCGACAGCATCGAGGATTGCCTGATCCGCGAATACCGGATGGTCTGCGAAATCCGCAACGGCCATGATTTCTTCGAAGGCGTGCGAGCACAGTTGCTCGACAAGGACCGCAATCCGAAATGGTCGCCGGCAACGCTGGCGGACGTGACCGAGGCCGAGGTGGCGCGGCATCTGGAGGCCCCCGAAAGCGGCGACCTGACGTTCGAATAGACTTGGGCGACCCGCCGGAATGGCGGCGGGGCTGTCGCGCCGGTTCGGCCGGTGCAGTTGCATATAAGGGTCGAATTTTTCCGTCCGGACTTGAAACCTTCGGCATCGCTATGCATAATAGTGTCGTGATTTCACTCGTTTACCAGAGCTCGTCCCGTATCCTGCCCGGAAGCAATGGCTATTATGCTGCGATGGCCGGCCTGCTGGTGCAATGTTTCGACAACAATATGCTGTCCGGCATAACGGGTGCGGTGGTGCTCACGGCAGGTCGCTTCGTTCAGGTCCTTGAAGGCCCGCGCGAAGCGGTGCAGGCGACATTCGCGCGGATCGTCGTCGATCCCCGGCACCACGGCATCGAGGTGCTGTCCGAAATCGGCATCGACCACCGCCATTTCGCCGAATGGTCGATGGCCTTCATCGGGCCGCCCACCGACATCCGGTCGATACTCGAAGTGCTGGACCGGCCGTATACCGAGCCGGCGGAACGGCACCACGCCCTGATCGCGGCGATGGTGCCGCGGGTGAACCTGTAGCGTTCCGGCAGCGTTGCCGTTTCGGGCGTTTGCCACTAGATGTGGTGTCGCTCCAACCGGAACCTGTCATGTCCACCGCCGTCGCCTTTGCATCCGATCATGCCGGCGTCGCCTACAAGGCGATGCTGATCGAGGAAGCACGCCGGCTCGGCCATGCGACCCTCGACCTCGGCCCCGAAACCGAGGCTTCGGTCGATTACCCGGATTACGGCGCTCGCCTCGCCGATGCCATCGCCGGCGGCGAGGCAGCGCTGGGCGTCGCCATCTGCGGATCGGGCGTCGGCATCGCCATCGCTGCCAATCGCAATCCGGCAGTGCGCGCCGCACTGTGCACGTCGGGATTGATGGCGCGGCTGGCCCGCGAACATAATGATGCCAATGTGCTGGCGCTCGGCGCGCGGATCATCGGTGCCGATACCGCGCGCGATTGCCTTGTCCAGTTTCTTGCCACCGGTTTCGCCGGTGGCCGCCACGCCGGCCGGGTCGCCAAGCTGACCCCCGGCTATCAGGAGATCCTTGCATGAGCAGCCAGCCCGTTCGCGTTACCGAAACGCTGCCGACCGGATTTTTCGATACCGCGCTGGCCGATGCCGATCCCGCCGTTGCCGCCGCGGTCACCAGCGAGCTCGATCGCCAGCAGAACCAGATCGAGCTGATCGCGTCCGAAAACATCGTCTCGCGCGCCGTTCTGGAAGCGCAAGGATCGGTATTCACCAACAAATATGCCGAAGGCTATCCCGGCAAGCGCTATTACCAGGGCTGCGCGCCTTCCGACGCCGTCGAGACGCTGGCCATCGATCGCGCCAGGCAGCTGTTCAACTGCGCCTTCGCCAATGTGCAGCCGCATTCCGGCGCGCAGGCCAATGGCGCCGTCATGCTGGCGCTGACCAAGCCCGGCGACACCATCCTGGGCATGAGCCTCGACGCCGGTGGCCACCTCACCCATGGCGCCGCGCCGGCGATGAGCGGCAAATGGTTCAACGCCGTGCAGTATGGCGTGCGCCGCGAGGATCATCTGATCGATTATGACGAAGTCGAGCGGCTGGCCGTCGAACACCGGCCGACGCTGCTGATCGCCGGCGGTTCGGCCTATCCGCGCATCATCGATTTCGCTCGCTTCCGCGCGATCGCCGACAAGGTCGGGGCGAAGTTCCTTGTCGACATGGCGCATTTTTCGGGGCTGGT
>JBBRVH010000201.1:0-3200 GCA_038246995.1 Sphingomonadales bacterium | reverse complement strand
CGCCGCCGAACAGCAGATCGTCGCCCGCGCCGCCCGCGATCACGTCGTCGGTCCCCTGCGCGCGCATCCATGCGATCAGATCGGGGGTGGAATTGCGCACGAACTCAGCGCTTTGGGCAAAGCTTTGCACCACCTGCGCCCGGCTTTGCCCGCCCGCCAGCGCGTTCAGCCAACCGTTCAGCCCGCCCGCATCGGGGGCCCGGTCAAGGACGTTGTTGTACAGCAGCGTCACGAAATCGGAGTTGGTGGTGGCGCCGTAACGGGTCTGGAACTCGGCCGAGCCGACAAAGCTGGTGACGGCGTTCAGAAAGCCAAAGCCGTTCGCGAGGTTGGTCGTCCAGCCGGCAAAACCACCCGCATCGGGGGCGCGGTCCAGCGTCGCCTGATACAGCCGGAACACATCGTCGGACCATTGCGCCTGATGCCCGGCGCGGCTGAATTCCAGCGCCGGGGCGGTGGTATTGGTGCGAAACTCGAGGCTTTCGGAGAACCCCAGGACCACCTCGGCGCGGCTTTGCCCGCCCGCCAGCGCGTTCAGCCAGGCGTTCAGCCCGCCCGCATCGGGGGCGCGGTCGAGGACGTTGTTATAGAGCAGGGTGACAAACTGGGTGTTGGTGGTGGTGCCGTAGCGGGCCTGAAACTCGGCCGAGCCGACAAAGCCGGTGGCGGCCTGCAACAGGGTCTGGGTGCCCGCGATCAGGTTGTTGGTAAAGGTCAGATGCCCGCCCAGATCGGGCGCCCGGTCCAGCGTCGCCTGGTACAGCCGGAACACCTGTGCCGCGACCGGGTCAAAGGCGGCAGCGACCGCCTCGCCGTTGAGGATGTCGTTGTTGGCTCCGCCATCAAGCGCATCCCGCCCGGTGCCGCCGTAAAGCTGGTCGTTGCCATTGCCGCCCAACAGACGATCGTTGCCGCCTTCACCGCGCAGGATGTCACTGCCCGCGTTGCCGCGCAGCAGGTTAGTGGCGGCGTTGCCGGTGATAACGTCGCTGCCCGATCCGCCGATGGCGTTTTCGATCACCGTGCCGCGGGCGATCAGCATGTTGCCCTGCATCCCCATCACGCTCGATACCGCCTCGGCGTTCAGGTTGATGGTCTGGTTGGTGCTGACCGGGCTGAAATCCAGCGTGTCGGTTCCGCCGCTGTCATAGATGGTAAAGGCAAAACCGGCGGTGGAATCGTAGATGGCTGCGTTCGCCGCGTCTTCGCCGAAGAACTGGCCGAACAGCAGACCCAACGCGTTGGTCAGGGTGGAATTCGCGCCGTAGACGGTGTTGCCCTGATTGCCTGCAAGGGGGCCGGTGGGGGTGCCGTAGAGCTGCTGGATCGCGATGATGTCGGCCAGCATCGCCGTGACCGGATCGGCCGAGGCGATGTTGAGCCAGGTGTTGTCGCCGATAAAATCCTGCCCGCCCGGCCCCTGATCGAAGTAGGACATCACTGACATCTGCCAGCTGTCATTGAGGTATTGGTTATCGCCGGCCCCGGTCACCTGGCTGTAAACGGCATCGCCGTTGTAGTTGCCGGCGTGCCCCAACCCCAGTGCATGACCGATCTCGTGGACGAAGGTGCTGAAACCATAGCTGTTCAGCGTGGTTCCGATGTCGGCCAGATCGGCGGCGCCGATGTTGACGACGCCGCTGAGGATGGTCGACCCGGATGTGACCTGGGTGTTGTAAAAGCCGCTGTCGGTATCCTCAAACCTGATCTCGGCGCCGCGGGCGACGACGGTAAAGGCGATGCCCGTCACGCTGGTCCACACGTCCAGCGCCGCTTGCGCCAAAGACCGGGCCGTCGCGCTGATCGACCCGAAATTGACGGTGATCGCATTGTCGGCGCCGACGTTGAACGACCGTGGGCCGTTGCCCTCGTAGCCCGACCAGGCCCAGTAGCCGCTGACCAGCTGGGTCGCGACCTGATCGGGGGTATAGACTGGCAGCGGCGGCGGCGGCGCGAATGTGGCGGCGGTCAGGGTATAGGTGCCGGTGGCCCCGGTGCTGAACCCCCGTGCCGCCAGGTAGTAGGTACCGCTGGTGGTGGCGGTAAAGTTTATGAGCGAGTTCAGCCCGGGGCCGCCGTCGTCGTTGGAGGTGATCTGCGCCCCGGCGCTGTCGTGAAGCGAAAGGAACGGATCGCTCAGCGTGCCGCCGCCGCCGACACCGTCCAACGCGAAATCATAGGTCTGGCCTGCGGTCAGGGTGACGCGGACCCAGTCCACATCGTTGGCCGTGCTGACCCGCCCCAGAAAGGTATCGCCAACGCTGATGGTATAGGCGGTACTGGTCGAGGCGGTGGCGTCGGTGGTTTCGCTAATCGTGGGCATGGTGAATATCCTTTGGCGAAAATCAGAACGGCAGGGCGCTGACCTGCAGCAGGCCACGGGCAAAATCGGGGTAGGCGGATGCGGACAGCGGCGCATCGATGGTGCTGACAGCGACGCTGGGTGCGGTCATGGCGGTGGCGCCCGGCGGGGCGCTCCACTCAAGATGGCCTTCGATGGATTTGGTATCGGCGCGGGTCAGCACAAGCGCGATGCGCAGGCTGGCGGGGGTGCCGGTGGTGCTGTCGCGCTGCAGGTGCCAACCCGGACGGTCGGCGATGGCGGCGGCGATGGCGGCTGTCATCGCGGCGCAAAGTGCGGTGTCATCGACGCTTGCGCCAACCGGGCAAATCAGGTCGATGCCACCGGGCACCGCGACAGGTCCGGCGGCGGCCTGCATGCCCAGCCCCTCGGCGGCAAGGCACAGCCCCATGATGACTGGTTTCAGCATGGGCTTGGGCCATCGGCAAGGGTGGGTATTCCGGGCAATGACGATATCCCTGACTGGCAAACTGATCACGTGCCCAGGGACATCAAATACTGTCCCATGGGAAACAGGAAAAACCATAGAGGCCGCCGGATGCGACAGCAACAGTCCAGAGCGAATGGTTGTCGGCCCGCCGTATCACGAAACGATCCGTCTGCTTTGAGGTGTTCTGCGTTCGATCAGAAACAAGACGACCGCAAATCGCGCCTGACCGCAGGAGAGGCAGCGCATCGCGCTTCCGATCGCATGCAGCCCTGCCTTACACGTCGATCATGCCCGCCGTGATCTCGCTCATCAGGGTTGCGGCAAAGGTGACGGTGACGCCCTGATCGGCGAACACCACATTGTCGCCGACCTGGCTCATGTGGCTGATCGCCTGTGCGGCACCGGTGT
>JBBRVH010000200.1:0-3445 GCA_038246995.1 Sphingomonadales bacterium | reverse complement strand
GCCCTACATTGTAATGATGGAAACCGCCCCCCGCCTGATGCCCGCCGCCGCCGCCCGCGTTGCCGTGATCGCGGCACGCCAGGGCAAGCCGGGATTGAAACTGCGCCTCGCCGTCGATGGCGGCGGCTGTTCGGGGTTTCAATACAAGTTCGGGCTGGAGGCTGAAGCCGCGGCCGATGATCTTGCCGTCGAAACCGATGGCGTCACCATGCTGATCGATCCCGACAGCCTGCCCTTCGTTGCCGGCGCCGAAGTCGATTATGTCGAAAAGATCGGGGCTGCAGCGTTTGAAGTGCGCAACCCGAATGCAGCGAGCGGCTGCGGGTGCGGATCGAGTTTCTCGGTCTAGGCTGAAACCGCCCCCTTCCCGCCGGCGGGATCTTTGGGCACAACGCTGCCATGAAGATCGCCAGTTTCAATATCAACGGCACCAACGCCCGCTTGCCGCGGCTGCTTGAATGGCTTGACCAGTACAAGCCCGATGTCGCCTGCCTGCAGGAAATCAAGACGATGACCGAAAATTTCCCGGTCGAAACGCTCAATGACGCCGGCTACCACTGCCTCGTCCATGGCCAGAAGGGCTTCAACGGCGTCGCCATCCTCAGCCGCGAGCCGGCGGTGGAAACCCAGCGCGGCCTGCCCGGGGACGACAGCGACGAACAATCGCGCTATCTCGAAGCCGATGTGGCAGGCGTGCGGGTGGCGAGCATCTACCTGCCCAACGGCAACCCGCTGCCCGGCCCCAAGTTCGATTACAAGCTGGCGTGGATGGCGCGGTTGCAGGCCCATGCGCAGACGCTCCTTGCCGGTGGCGGCCCGGTGGTGCTGGCGGGCGATTACAACGTCATCCCCAACGACGATGATGTCTGGCGGCCCGAAGCGATGGCCGCCGATGCGCTGATGCAGCCCGAATCGCGCGCCGCCTATCGCGGGCTGTTGTGGCAGGGCTGGCTTGACGCCCTGCGCGCCGTTCACCCCGGCGGCCATATCTGGACCTATTGGGATTACCAGGCCGGCGCCTGGGCGCGCAACCATGGCTTTCGCATCGATCACCTGCTGCTGTCACCGCCTGCCGCCGACCGGTTGGTGGATGCCGGCGTCGATGCGGCGGTGCGCGGCGCCGAAAAGGCCAGCGACCATGCGCCGACCTGGGCGATCCTGCGCTAAGGCCAGCGATATTCCCACAGCCCGGCGGGTTCATCCTTGTATCGGGCCACGGCGTAATGGCGAAAGTTGCAGCGCGCCGCCACCGTCACCGATGCGGCATTGTCGGGGTGAATCATCGCCACGACGCGGCGGTGCTGCGGCGCCAGATGGACCGCGCCCCAGCCGAGCGCGGCGCGCACCGCTTCACTGGCAAAACCCTTGCCGTGCACCGCCGGCGCCAGGCACCAGCCGATTTCGGGGTCACCGCCAAAGCCGTCGAGCCCGGCGCGCCGCCCCTCGAGAAAGCCAACATCGCCGAGATAGGCACCACTTTCCCGATCGCGCACCGCCCAGAACCCAAAGCCCATCACCGCCCAGCAACCGGCATAGCGCAACAGCCGCCCCCAGCTTTCTTCCTCGCTGTTGGGCTGGCCGCCGATGAAACGCACCACCTGCGGGTCGGCCCATAACGCCACCAGATCGGCAAAATCGCTGCGCTGATGCGGCGTCATGACCAGGCGGGCGGTGGTGAGGGTGCGCGAATCGGCCATATCCGCCCCATAGATGCGCGTTGTGCGCTGTGCTAGCCCTGCGCCGTGACCGATGCTGACCGCCTTGCCGACTGGCTGCCCGCCCACGGCCTGGCGCTGGTGCCTGGCAGCGGGCTGACGCGCCTGTCGGGGGGCATCGCCAACCGCAACGATCGCATCGAATTGGCCAGCGGCGCCGCCGTGCTGCGCCGGCCGCCGCCCGGCGTGCTCGCGGCGGGCGCCAGTGACATGGCGCGCGAATGGCGGGTGATTTCGGCACTGGCACCGCATTTCCCGATCGTGCCGCACGGGCTGGCGTTCTGCGACGACCCTGCCGTGCTCGGCACGCCGTTCATCATCCTCGAACATCGCCCCGGCATTGCCATTGCCGGCGCGCTGCCGCCCGGCACGGATGGCACGGCCCTTCTCGACGCGACGCTGGCGCAGATGGTGGCGTTGCACGCGCTCGCGCCGCAAGCCGTCGGGCTTGGTGATCTCGGCAAGCCCGAGGGGTTTTATCCGCGCCAGTTGAAGGGCTGGACCGCCCGCGCCGCTGCCGTCTGGCCCGAAGGCTTGCCGCCGGTCGCTGCCGCGTTGATCGCCGCGCTGGGGGCCGCGCCGCCACCCGGGGACGATCGCCCGGTGCTGCTCCACATGGATCTGAAGCCCGACAATCTGCTTGTCGATCCGCGCACCATGGCGCCGCAAGCGATGATCGATTGGGACATGGCCACCCGTGGCCCGCGCGGTTTCGATCTTGCCGTGCTGCTGTCCTACTGGGTCGAACCCGGCGACCCGGCGGCGGTGCACGGCTTGCAGGCGGTGCCCTCGCTCGCCCCCGGCATGCCGCGCCGCGCCGCGCTCATGGCGCGCTATCGCGGGCTCGGCGGCGGCGATCCCGGCCCACTCGGCTGGCCGCTGGCGCTCGCCCGGCTGCGGCTGGCGGTCGCCTGGATGCAGCTTTATCGAAAATGGCAGCGCGGCGAGATGGCCGGCAGCCGCTATGCCGGTTTCGAAACCCTGGCGCTGGCGATTCTCGGCCAGGCCCTGACGGCTTTCAACATCACTTTCAACAGGGACGCGACATGACCGATTACACCTTCCCCCCCGCCACCGTCGAACTGGCGCAGCGGGTGCGCGCCTTCGTGATCGACAAGATCATCCCGTTTGAAAAGGATCCGCGCCTCACCCAGCACGGCCCGACCGACGAGCTGCGCAACGAACTCGTCGCGCTCGCCCGCGCCGAAGGCCTGCTCACGCCGCAGGCGCCGGTGGAATATGGCGGCATGGGCTTCGATCACGCCACCCAGGCAGCGGTGTTCGAAGCCGCTGGCTGGTCGACGCTCGGCCCGGTCGCGATGAATTGCGCCGCGCCCGACGAAGGCAATATGTACCTGCTCGGCCGCATCGCCCGCCCCGACCAGATCGACCAGTTTCTGCGCCCGGTCATCGCTGGCCACCGCCGCAGCGTCTTTGCGATGACCGAACCCGGCGGCGCCGGCAGCGACCCCGGCCAGTTGCAGACCACCGCGGTCTTCAACGGCAACGACTATGAAATCTCGGGGCTGAAATGGCTGATTACCGGTGCCAATGGCGCCAAAAGCTGGATCATCATGGCGCGGGTGCCCGAAAATCCGCACGGCCCCTCCGGCCCGACGCTGTTCCTGTGCGAAGGCGATACGCCCGGCATCCATATCGACCGCGTCATGGATTCGATGGATCGCAACTATGTCGAAGGCCATGCCGTGGTGCGCTTCGAAGGGCTGCGG
>JBBRVH010000199.1:0-3639 GCA_038246995.1 Sphingomonadales bacterium | reverse complement strand
GATTGGTAGAACGCGCCGAAGATGATCCGTTCCAGCGCGTGGTCCAGATCGGCATCCTTGTCGACGATCACCGCCGCGTTGCCGCCAAGCTCGAGAATGACCTTCTTCTTCCCCGCCTTCGACTTCAGTTCCCAGCCAACGCCCGGCGATCCGGTGAAACTAAGCAGCTTCAGCCGTTCGTCGGTGGTGAACAGGTCGGCGCCATCGCGATGCGCCGGCAGGATGGAAAAGGCGCCCGGCGGCAGATCGGTTTCGGCGAGCACTTCACCGATGATGATGGCGCCCAGCGGCGTGCGCGACGCCGGCTTCATCACGAACGGGCAGCCGACGGCAATCGCCGGCGCAATCTTGTGGGCAGCAAGGTTCAGGGGAAAATTGAACGGCGAAACGAAACTGCACGGCCCGATCGGCACGCGCTTCCACATGCCCTGATAGCCCTTGGCGCGCGGCGAAATGTCGAGCGGTTGCACTTCGCCGGTCATCCGCACGCTTTCTTCGGCGGCGATGCGAAAGGTATCGATCAATCGGCCGACTTCGCCGCGGGCGTCGCGGATCGGCTTGCCGGCCTCGATGCACAGCGCATAGGCGAGTTCCTCGAAGCGTTCGGTAAAGCGCGTCACGCAATGCGCCAGCACGGCCTGGCGTTCATAGGCCGCCATCCTGGCCATCGGTTCGGCCGCGGCGACGGCGGCGGCAATGGCGCGATCGATCGTGGCGGCATCGGCCATGGCGACGCGGGTGGCGGGCAACCCGGTGTATTTGTCGGTCACCACCAGGTCGGTATTGGGCATCTCCGCCTTGTTGGCGACATACATCGGATAGGTTTCACGCAAAGCCATCATCGTCTTGCCCCCCTGAAAAGCGGTTTCAAACCGTCAGCACGACCTTTCCCGTCGCCTTGCGGTCCATCATCCAGCGGATCGCCGCCGGGCCTTCATCGAGTGAAAAATGCTTGGATACATGCGGGCGGATCTTGCCGGCACGATACCATTCGAGCAATTCCGCCATGTTCTCGCGGTGCAGCGGCGCTTCGGCGCGGGTAAAGGCGCCCCAGAACACCCCGACGATCGACGCCCCCTTGATCAGCGGCAGGTTGAGCGGCAGCGACGGGATGGCACCGGCGGCAAAGCCGACGACAAGATAGCGGCCATTCCAGGCGATGCCGCGAAACGCCGGCTCGGCATAGCGATCACCGACAGGATCATAGACGACATCGACCCCGCGCCCGCCGGTCAGCGCCTTGATGCGGTCCTTCAGGTCTTCGGTGGCATAGTTGATCGTTTCGTCGGCGCCATAGTCACGGCACAGCGCCAGCTTTTCATCGCTCGACGCGGCAGCGATGACGCGGGCACCCATCACCTTGCCAAGCTCGACCGCGGTCAACCCGACACCACCGGCCGCGCCGAGCACGAGCAGGGTTTCACCAGGTTGCAACCGCGCGCGCTGCTTGAGGGCATGGTGCGAAGTGCCATAGGTCATGGTGAAACCGCTGGCGACATCGAAGGGCATGTCACCCGGAATCGGCACGATCTGGTCGCGATTGGCGATGACCTGTTCGGCGAAACAGCCATGGCCGGTCATCGCCACCACCCGGTCACCGATGGCGACGTCGCTGACGCCCTCGCCAATCGCTTCGACGACGCCGGCGGCTTCACCGCCGGGCGAAAAGGGCAGCGCCGGTTTGAACTGATACAGGTTCTGGATGATCAGCGTGTCGGGGAAATTGACGCCCGCTGCATGGACGCGGACGCGGACCTGGCCCTTGCCGGGTTCCGGCAAGGCAATGTCGCTGACGACCAGCATTTCGGGGGGCCCATGTTCGACACACAGAACGGCCTTCATCATCTTCTCCCCAGATCCTGTCGCCCGGGCGACCAGGCCGCCGCTATGGCTTTGGCGGCACCATAGCGCTGTCGGCCCCGCTGTCCACCGCAGCACCGGTAATTGCGCCATCCCGCGCCGCAACGATCGCTTCGCCGAGCAAGCGGAATTCGGCGGCGCGCGGGCTGCCGCTGCGCCATGCCAGCGCCACGGTGCGCGACGCACCACCCGCCAGCGGCCGCGCGATCAGCCCGGTGCCGTCGATGATCCCCGCAGCGAGCGCCAGTTCGGGCAGCAAGGTCTGGCCCAGCCGCCCGGCGACCATCTGTACCAGCGTGACCAGCGACGTGCCGCGGTTGGCGGCATCGGCACGCAGTTCGGGGCGGCCGCACACCGCCAGCGCCTGGTCCTTGAGGCAATGGCCATCCTCGAGCAGCAGCAAGTGCGAATCATCAATTGCCGACGGGCTGACCTGCGGCGGCGGGTCGATCATGTCGCCGGGGTGGAATACGAGGTGAAAGCGATCATCGAACAACGGCATCGCCTCGACGGTGCCGCAGTCCCAGGGCAGCGCCAGCAAGACGGCATCGATGGTGCCGCGCGCCAGCGACTCACACGCCGGGCCGCTCGTCTCCTCGCGCAGGAACAGCTTGAGTTCGGGAAAGCCCGCGCGGATGGCCGGCAGCACCTGCGGCAGCAGATAGGGCGCGATCGTCGGGATCACCCCCAGCCGCAATTCCCCTGCCAGCGGCCGCCCGGCATCTTTCGTCAGGCTGGCGAGCGCATCGGCTTCGCGCAGCACGTCATAGGCCTTGGCGACCACGCGTTCCCCAAGCGGCGTGAAGCGCACGACGCGGCGATTGCGCTCGACAAGCTGCACCCCGAGCAGCGTTTCAAGCTCGCGCAGGCCGGCCGAAAGCGTCGACTGGGTAACGAAGCACGAATCGGCCGCATGGCCGAAATGGCCATGGATGTGCAGCGCGGTCAGATACTGGAGCTGCTTGAGCGTGGGCAGGAAAGTCATCGATAAAACCGATTACAAACGACAAGATTATCGATTGGATTTCTATCCCGGGCAGCGCCATTGAGCAATCGCGAACCCCGCACAGTCTCAAAGGATAGCAGCATGGCCCTTACCGTTGGCGATACCGTCCCCTCGTTCGTCCTCCCCGTCCAGCAGGGCGTTGCCGCGCTTCCGGGCGGCGAAACGCTCGACATCACCACCGCTTACCCCGGCAAGTGGAAGATCCTGTTCTATTGGCCCAAGGATTTCACCTTCGTCTGCCCGACCGAAATCATCGGCTATGGCGATCTGAAGGGTGATTTCGAAGACCGTGACGCCGTGCTGATCGGCGCGTCGACCGACACCGATTTCGTCCACTTCGCCTGGCGCAAGTCGGACGAGCGCCTTGCGGCCTGCGATTTCCCCTGGCTCGCCGACAACAGCAAGCATCTCGCCGATGCGCTTGGCATCATCGTCAAGGAAGCCGGCGTTGCCCTGCGCGCCACCTTCATCATCGATCCGCAGAACGTGATCCAGCATGTGACGATCAACGGCCTCAACGTCGGCCGCAACCCCGCCGAAACGCTGCGCATCCTCGACGCGCTGCAGACCGACGAGCTGTGCCCGTGCAACTGGCAGGGCGGCGAAGAAGTGCTGAAGCCGGCGGCCTGATCCAACCCCTCTCCCCCTGCGGGAGAGGGCGACTCGCGCAGCGAGCGGGGTGAGGGGTAACGCCCTGCCCCCGCCAGCGCCCCCCCCCCTCACCCCGCGCAGCGCACGCGCGGAGTCGGCCTCACCCGCCAGGGGCGAGGGTC
>JBBRVH010000198.1:0-3650 GCA_038246995.1 Sphingomonadales bacterium | reverse complement strand
TGAAACCCCGAACAGCCGCCGCCATCGACGGCGAGGCGCAGTTTCAATCCCGGCTTGCCCTGGCGTGCCGCGATCACGGCAACGCGGGCGGCGGCGGCGGGCATCAGGCGGGGGGCGGTTTCCATCATTACAATGTAGGGCGGCGGCGCGCCGAGCGCAATCGCGCTTCAGCTGCGCTTGCGAATGGGGGTCATGCCGCCGATTTCGGCGGTGACGACATCATCTTCGAGCATCGGGCCGAAATCCTGGCCGCCTTCGGGCTTGGCGCCGTTCTGGGCCGCCAGCACATAGGCCGAGGCATCGAGGAAAGGCCGCGGGTTGACCGCGCGGCCATCGACACGAACTTCGAAATGCAAATGGGTGCCGGTCGAACGCCCGGTCGAGCCCATATGGCCGATGATCTGGCCCTGGCGGACGCGCTGGCCCGGCGACACGAGGATGCGCGACAGATGGCCGTAGCGGGTGTCGATACCCTTGCCATGGCTGAGCTCGACGAGATTGCCATAGCCGTTGGCGCGGCCCGCCTGCAGCACGGTGCCACTTGCGGACGCATAAATCGGTTCGCCGTGGCTGCCCGCCATGTCGACCCCGGCGTGCATCGCGCTGCCGCCATTGAACGGATCGTAGCGATAGCCATAGCTGGAAGTGTAGCGATAATCCTTGACCGGCATGTACGCCGGGATCGCCGTGACGGCGTTCTGCAGATGGTTGAGCTTGGTCCAGCTGAGGAAAAGGTCCTTGAAGCGCGGCTCGGCATCGCTGCTGACCGGGATATACGGGCCACCAATGCCCTGCGCCGAGCCGTTCCAGTCGCTCGACCGCACGAAACGCGACGGATCGAGGCCGAGGCGGCGGATCAGCGCCTGGGTATCGCGCAGCTTGGCTTCGGCGGCGCCGGCGGCCTTGTCGACAAAGGCGAGTTGCTGGCTTTCCAGCCTGGCAAAGGGTTCGACGACCGCAAGATCGATCCGCGGGGCTTCGAAACCGCGGCCGGCCAGCTTGCCGCCGCGCTTGCCGAGCGCCGGGCCGACAAGGTCCTGCACGGTCAGCAGCGAATTGCGCCCGGCATTGACCTTGCGCGGCAGCATCCTGGCCAATTGCGCCATGTCGCGCTTGTCGGTGAGCAATGCCGCGAGAAAGGCCTGGCGCGCTTCGAGCGCTTCGGCGCGAGCGGCAACATCGCCCT
This sequence comes from Sphingomonadales bacterium, assembly GCA_038246995.1. Taxonomy (GTDB): domain Bacteria; phylum Pseudomonadota; class Alphaproteobacteria; order Sphingomonadales; family Sphingomonadaceae; genus Sandarakinorhabdus. Next base: position 2,464 of record JBBRVH010000198.1, on the reverse strand, counting down.
TCAAAGCGGCGGTTTCGGATTTCATGGCCTGGATGGTGGTGTTCATGCGGGCAAGTTCGGCCTGCTTGGCCGCAAGTGCCGCGTCGGTATCTCCCGATACCATCGCCGTCGTGGCCAGACCCAGCCACCCCGCGATCAGCACTGCCGAACCAATTGCCATGACTTGCGCCCGAGTCCCCATCCTGATGGTCAGGTCGCGACGGCCGGGATGGCCATGGCTCCTGTGCCAGGTGATTTGATGCTCCGGCAGGGCACGCGACAGGCTTTCCGTCAGCCCGTCAAAGGCCGCGTTCAGACCAGCCACAATGGTGTAACCCCCGCCTTGATCGTCATGTTGCGCGTCCTGCCTGATGCCGATCGGCCCGATCAGGATCGCGTTACGCTGCTGCACTCGTCTACCGTGCCGGCGGTGCGAAACCGTTTCGACAAGGCTGTTCAACCACCCCCGCCGCGCCGCCGCAACCCGCCGGCGGCGTGCGGGGGGCCAGCCGTTGCGACGAAGCGACGAGTTGAGCCAGCGCCGAAAAAAAGCGCGTGACGCATGCAACTTTCGGCGCTCCGAACCGTATCACCGGCTTCGAATCGTCGCCGGCGAGCACCAGGCCTGCCGATCAGCCGAGCGCCTGGGCTGCCGCCAGCACCTGTGCGGCATGGCCCGCGACCTTGACCTTGCGCCACACGCCGGCGATGCGGCCATCGCGGCCGACCAGGAAGGTGGCGCGCTCTATCCCCATGTATTTCTTGCCATACATGCTCTTTTCCACCCAGACGCCCCAGCCTTCGGTGACGGCGCCGTCGGCATCGGCGCCCAACCCGACCGTCAGGCCGTATTTGGCGCGAAACTTGCCATGCGCCGCCAGCGAATCACGCGAGATGCCGATGATGTCGGTATCGGCGCCGGCGAACTCGGCGGCCAGCGCGCTGAAATCCTTGGCTTCGTTGGTGCAACCCGGCGTATCGTCCTTGGGATAGAAATAGACGACCAGCTTGCGCCCCGCATGGGCGGCCAGGCTGATCGGCCCGGTATCGCCGGCCAGGTCGAGTGCGGGGGCGGCATCGCCAATCACCAAATTGATCGTTTCAGAGTCGGGCATCGTCAGTTCCTTCTTGCAGCCAACAGCGTCGTGAATGCCAGCCGCACCGCCGCCTTGGCCAGTGCCAATTCATCGGCCACCGCGGCGAAATTCGTCGCACCCAGCGCAGCGGCAATCATCGCTTCGACGGCAGGCGGGAAACCTGCCGGCACGCTGCTGCCCGGCGCGACCAGTCGCAACAGCACGAGAAAGCGCGTCAGCCGGTCGTGTGCCACGCCCAGGCCTGTAGGCAAGGCGCCGGCAGCGGTCATCAGCGCGATCGCCGCCGCCAGATCGGGGCCGAAGCCGCGGCGATCGCGCAGTTGCAGGAAATGCACGCTGAATTCGAGATCGACGAGCCCCCCCGGCGCCAGCTTGACATCGAACACCCCCTTGGCCGGCTTGGCACTGGCGATATCGGCGCGCATCGCGGCCACCTCGTGGCGCAACCGGTCGGGATCGCGCGGGCGATCGAGCGTCGCCATGATTGCGGCGTTCGCCTCGGCGCGCGCCGCCGCGCTGCCGAACACCAGCCGCGCCCGGGTCAGCGCCATATGTTCCCAGCTTTCGGCGTCATCGGCCTGGTAGCGCGCAAAGCTGGCGATCGACAGCGCCAGCATGCCCTTTGCCCCCCAGGGCCGCAGCCGCGTATCGACTTCATACAACGCGCCCGCCGCCGTTGGCACCGACAGCGCCGCGGTCAACCGCGCCGCCAGCCGGTTGAAATACAGCGTCGCCGGCAGCGGCCGGGCGCCATCGGACACGCTTTCGTGGCTGCCGCTGAACAGATAGACAAGATCGAGATCCGACGCATGGGTGAGCGCGCGGCCGCCATAGCGACCAAGCGCCAGGATCACCGGATCAGCGCCCGCAACATGCCCGTGCACCCGGGCGAAATCGGCGATCACCGCCGGGGTGACGACCGCCAGCGCCGCATCGGCAAGATCGGACAGGGCCCGCGCCGCCAGCAAGGGATCGACCCGCGCCTCGACCAGTTGCGCACCGATCTGGAAACGACGCTCACCGGTCCAGCGCCGCACCCGGTCGAGCAGATCCTCGAGCCCGTCGGCAGGCGCCGCGAAGGCGGCAAGATCGGCGGTCAGCCCCATGGCGTCGGGCAACGGTGCAAAGGCATCGGGGGCCAGCATGACATCGAACAGCGCCGGATCGCGCGCCAGCGCATCCGCCAGCACCGGCGTGACACCGAGCAAATGGCCAAGCAATTCGATCAGCCGGGGATTGGCCTCAAGCAGCGCAAAAAACTGCGCACCTTGCGGTAATGCGGCCAGAAAGCCATCGAGCCGCGTTGCTGCTGCTGCAGGGTCGGCCGCCGCCGCGACGCCGCTGATCAGCGCTGGCAGCACATTTTCAAACGCAGTGCGCGCCGCCTC
>JBBRVH010000197.1:0-3657 GCA_038246995.1 Sphingomonadales bacterium | reverse complement strand
CCGGACTTGCCACCTTTCTGGCGCGTCCCTTGGTTCGGCCACAACGATCGCTACTCGTCACCCCCGCGACGGCGGGGGCCCATCACCCGACGCCCAGTTGATGGGCCCCCGCCTACGCGGGGGTGACGTGATTTCGTTGCAAGTGCAAACAACCCGGGCGTTCGCGCCGAGCTCTATTCCAAAGTCGGAGATACCATGAACGAGAATGCTTCCGCCGAGCAGCTGCGCCTGTTCATCGAGCGGATCGAAACGCTGGAAGAAGAAAAAAAAGGCATCGCCGACGACATCAAGGACGTTTACGCCGAAGCCAAGGGCACCGGTTTCGACACCAAGACGATGAAGGCCATCGTCCGGCTGCGCAAGATGGAAGCCAATGCCCGCGCCGAGGCCGAAGCGCTGCTCGATACCTACAAGACCGCGCTCGGGCTGATCGACTGAACCTGCTCTCTCCCTTTCTTCTCCCCTCCCGAAACGGGAGGGGAGAAAAGGATCAGAGACGATGATACTCTACGGCGGCAGCGTTTCCCCCTTCGTCATGCGCCCCGTCCTGGCGGCGCGCGCCAAGGGGCATGATCTCGATCCGGTGGCTTTCGACGGCGGCATCAAGAGCGACGCCTATCGCGCGCTGTCGCCGCTGGCCAAGATGCCGCTGCTCGTCGATGGCGATTTCGCGCTGCCCGAAAGCCAGCCGATCACCGATTATGTCGACGACATGCTGTCGGGACCCAGGCTGATCCCGGCCGATCCGCGTGCCGCAGCGCGCACCCGGCTGTTGATCCGCATCGCCGACCTGTACCTCGTGCCGCATCTGGGCGGGGTGTTCCGTGCCCGCGAAAACCCCGAAGCCGTGCCAGCCGCGATGATCGGTCTTGGCGAAGCGCTCGGCCATCTCGAGCATTTTCGCGATGCCGCCGACAGTTTCGCCGTGGGTGACAGCATCACCCAGGCCGATTGTGCGCTGATCCCGCTGTTCTTTTTCTTCGACGTGTTCGACAAGTCGTTGCAGACCGGCGCGCTTGTTGCCGCCCGGCCGGGCCTTGCCGCCTGGTGGGCGCGGGCCAAGGCAAGCGCGCTCGGCGCCCGTTGCATCGCCGAACAGTCCGCCGGGTTGAAGGCGATGCGCGGCGGCTGACATTCGCCTGCCGGACAGTTGCGACGCTGTGGACAGAAGCCTTCGACACTGGCGCACCCGTTGCGCTAGAAGCTGTGAAACACAATTCCCCGGGGGAGAATGATGCAGACCCGCCTGACCATCAACGGCACCAGCCAGACGCACGATGTGGCGCCGGCGACGCTGCTTGTCGAACTGCTGCGTGACGATCTCGGCATGACCGGCACCCATATCGGCTGCGACACCAGCCAGTGCGGCGCCTGCAATGTCCTCGTCGATGGTATCGCGCTCAAAAGCTGCACCATCCTTGCCGTCCAGGCCGATGGCAAGGCGATCACCACCATCGAGGGGCTGGCCAGCGGCGACACGCTCCACCCGATGCAAGCGGCGTTCCGCGAACATCATGGCCTGCAATGCGGTTTCTGCACGCCGGGCATGGTGATGGCCGGACTCGAGATCGTACGCCGCCGCGGCCATGATTTGTCGGCGGCAGACATCGCCCATGATCTCGAGGGCAATCTGTGCCGCTGCACGGGTTATGTGAACATCATCAAGGCCATCCAGGCCGGTGCCAAAGCCATGGAGCCCAGCAATGCGTGATTTCGCCTATGCCCGGCCGGCCAGCGTTGCCGATGCCGCCAGCGCCTTTGCCGGCGGCGGTGAAGCCGCCTTTATCGCCGGTGGCCACACATTGCTGCCCGCCATCAAGTCGCGGTTGCGCATGCCGGACACGCTCGTCGATCTTGGCGGCATCCCGGGCCTTGCCACCATCAGCCGCGATGGCGACACGCTGACCATCGGCGCGCTTGCCACCCATGCCACCGTCGCTGGCGATGCGACGGTCGCGGCAGCCATTCCGGGCCTTGCCGGCCTTGCGGCCCAGATCGGCGACCCGCAGGTGCGCAATCGCGGCACATTGGGCGGTGTCATCGCCAACAATGATCCGGCGGCGGATTACCCGGCCGCCGTGCTGGCGCTCGATGCGACGGTTACCACGTCATCCGGCAGCCATGCCGCCGATGATTATTTCCAGGGCATGTTCAGCACCGCGCTCGCCGATGGCGAGATCGTCACCGGGGTGGCCTTCAAGGTGCCGCAGGCATCGGCCTATGCCAAGTTCCGCCATCCGGCCTCGCGCTATGCCGTGGTCGGCATCTTCGTCGCGCGCTTTGCCAACGGCGTCCGCGTCGCGGTGACGGGCGCCGGCCCCGGCGTCTTTCGCTGGGCCGAAGCCGAAGCGGCGCTGAGCGCCGATTTCAGCGCCGCCGCTGTTGCCGGCCTGACCCTTGACCCGGCCGACCTCAATACCGACATCCACGCCAGCGCCGAATATCGCGGCCATCTGGCCGGCGTCATGCTCGGCCGGGCGGTCACGGCGGCGCACTGAACCATCCGAAAGGCACGCCGATGATCACCACGACGACCAGCAGCATCGAAGGCCGCCCGATCAGCCAGTATCTCGGGCTGGTTTCAGGCGAAGCGGTAATGGGCGCCAATATCTTTCGCGATCTGTTCGCCAGCGTCCGCGACATCGTCGGTGGCCGCTCGGGCAGTTACGAAAATGTCCTGCGCGGCGGGCGTGACCAGGCACTGTCCGAACTCATCGAGGAAGGCCAGCGCCTCGGCGCCGATGCCATTGTCGGCATCGCCATCGATTATGAAGCCGTTGGTTCGAGCGATTCGATGATGATGGTAGTGATCACCGGCACGGCGGTAAAGCTTAGCTGAGCTTGCTTTTGGAGGGCCGGCTGGCCTAGAGCCTGCGGCATGGCTGGTCATTCCAAATTCAAGAACATTCAACACCGCAAGGGTGCGCAGGACAAGAAGCGTGCGGCGGCGTTTTCGAAACTGTCACGCGAAATCACCGTCGCGGCAAAGCTGGGGATTCCCGATCCGGCGTTGAACGCGCGGTTGCGTGCGGCTGTCGTGACCGCGCGTGCCGGCGGCCTGCCCAAGGACAATATCGAACGCGCCATCAACAAGGCGTCGTCGACCGATACCGAGAATTACGAGGAAGTGCGCTACGAAGGCTTCGGGCCCGGCGGCATCGCGCTGATCGTCGAAACACTGACCGACAATCGCAACCGCACCGCCACCAACGTCCGTACCGCCTTTGCCAAGAATGGCGGCAATCTGGGTGCGTCGGGCGGCGTCAGCCATGGCTTCGAACGGCTGGGGCTGATTTCCTATCCGATCAAGGCCGGTGATGCCGACATGGTGTTCGAAGCCGCGCTCGAAGCCGGTGCCGATGATGTGCAATCGAGCGAGGACGGCCATGAAATCTGGACCGCCATCGAAGGCATGCACGACGTCGCCCGGGCACTGGAAAAGGTGCTCGGCGAAGCCGAAGGCATCAAGCTGGCGTGGAAACCGGGCATCACGGTGACCGTGGGCGAGACCGACGCGGCGCAATTGCTCAAGCTGATCGATGCGCTGGAAGACGATGATGACGTGCAGACCGTGTGGGGCAACTACGACGTGCCCGACGAGGTGATGGAGAAATTGTGACCTCTCCCCTCCCCTTCCGGGGTGGGGTCGGGGGTGGG
>JBBRVH010000196.1:0-3763 GCA_038246995.1 Sphingomonadales bacterium | reverse complement strand
TGACCAGATCGATCAGTTTCTGCGCCCGGTCATCGCTGGCCATCGCCGCAGCGTTTTCGCCATGACCGAGCCTGGCGGCGCCGGCAGCGACCCCGGCCAGTTGAAAACCACCGCGGTCTTCAATGGCAATGATTATGATATTTCGGGGCTGAAATGGCTGATTACCGGTGCCAATGGCGCGAAAAGCTGGATCATCATGGCGCGCGTGCCCGAAAATCCGCACGGGCCATCGGGGCCGACGCTTTTCCTGTGTGAAGGAGATACGCCCGGCATCCATATCGACCGCGTCATGGATTCGATGGATCGCAACTATGTCGAAGGCCATGCCGTGGTGCGCTTCGAAGGGCTGCGGCTGGGGCCATCGCAGGTGCTGGGGGATGTTGGCAGCGCGCTGCGCTATGCCCAGATGCGGCTGGCGCCGGCGCGGTTGACGCACTGCATGCGCTGGCTCGGCGCCGCCGCGCGCGCGCAGCATATCGCGCTCGAACACGCCCGCGTCCGCACCGCCTTCGGCAAGGCGCTGGTCGAACACCAGGGTGTCAATTTCATGCTCGCCGACAATGAAATCGCCATGCACCAGTGCCGGCTTGCCATCCGCCACACCGCCTGGCTGCTCGACCAGGGGGTGCGCGCCCGCCACGAAAGCAGCATCGTCAAGGCGTTCGTGTCGGAAGAATTGTTCAAGGTCGCCGATCGCTGCGTGCAGATCCTGGGCGGTATCGGCGTGACCGGGGAAACGGTGGTGGAAATGATCTTCCGCGACATGCGCGGCTTCCGGCTTTATGACGGCCCCACCGAAGTGCACAAATTTGCCATCGCGACGCAATTGATGCGCACCGGCACCGCCTTCGCCAACCCGACCTGACCCGGCCTTCACTTCTCCTCTCCCGGAACGGGAGGGGTCGGGGGTGGGCGTTGCCGCAGTGCACAAACCGGGGAACTGACACGACATGACCACCCAATGGCGCGGCAAATACCTCGAAGTCCGCCAAACCGGCAGCTGGGAATATGCGGCGCGCGTCGGTGATACCGGCGCCGCGGTCATCCTGGCGGTCACCGATGCGCGCGAGATCGTGCTCGTCGAACAATATCGCGTGCCGCATGGCGCCCGCACCATCGAACTCCCCGCCGGGCTGATCGGCGATACCGACGCCGCCGATACGGCAGCCGCCGCCGCCGCGCGCGAACTTCATGAAGAAACCGGCTTTGCTGCGGCACATTGGGAAAATCTCGGGGACTTCGCCACGTCGCCTGGCATGTCGTCGGAAAAATTCACCCTGTTCCGCGCCACCGGCCTCACCCGCCCCGGCGCGGGCGGCGGCGTCGATGGCGAGGACATCAGCGTCCATGTCGTGGCGCTGACCGACCTGCCGGCTTTCCTCGCCGCGCAACGGACGCGCGGGCTGGTGATCGATTGCCGGCTGGTGATCGCGCTGGGGCTTGCCTGATCGCACCGGTGCCCATCGGCGGCGCCCTCGCAATTGCCGGCGGGATATGTCAGGCTTGGCAATCGGCTCTGCACAGGGGTGCGCAGGTGCCAGGGGGGGGGGCGTGCGTGGGGGACGTGTTGCAACATTCCACGCAACTGTCGGCCCTGGCGCCGCACGCGCGCGCCGAACTGGCGGCGGCATGCGATCGCTTTGCGCTGCGCCAAGGCGAAACCCTGTTCCGCCAGGGCATGGCCGCCGATGCGCTTTATCTTGTCGCCGGCGGCCGATTGGAGATCGCCGCCCGCATTCCCGGCGATACCATGGCGGCGGTCAGCGTGATCGGGCCGGGTGAAGTCGTCGGCGAATTCGCCTTGCTCGATGATGGTCCGCGTTCGGCAAATGTCATCGCGCTGGAAGACAGTAATGTGCTGCGCCTTTCGCGGCCGCGTTTCCTGGCCCTGCTCGCCGATGGCAAGCCGTGGACGCTGGACCTTATCGACCTGCTGCGCGGCCTTGTCGCGATGCGCACGCGTGCCACGCTGGCGCAGATTGCGGCGGCGGCGCGCTATGATCTGCCGTCGCTGCGCACGCCGGCGGCGGGTGGGGCGACCGGCCCGGGCGGCGATGCGGCGCCGCTGTTCCCGGCGCTTGGCCGACTGGCGGCGCTGGGCGACGACGGGGCGGCGCTGCTGGCGGCGGCGGGAACCTGCCTCACCGTGCCGCGCGGCACGCTGCTTGCCGAAGCGGGGGCGGTGCCGGGCAGGCTGACACTGGTGCTGCGCGGCGCGCTGCGATCGGTGTTGCCGCGGCCGCAGGGCAGCGAACAGGTGATGGTGCACGGGCCCGGGGAAATGACCGGGCTGGTCGGGCTGTTCGATGGCGCGCCGCAACCGCTCGGGCTGGAGGCGGCGGAAACGGCGGTGGTGCTGGTTTTGCCGCGCACGGTGTTCAAAACGCAGCGCCGCAGCCCGGCGCCGCCGGCGTTGGCGCTGTTTGCCGCGGCCGGGCGGCAACTGGTGCGTGATCAGCGCCGCGCCAACCGCCATCTTGGCCGGGCGGTATCGCTGGCCCAGTTCAACCGCCAGGGCGCTGCCTGATGTGCCGGATCCTGTCCTACCTCGGCGGCCCGGTGCTGCTCGATGATCTGCTTTATGCGCCCGATTCGTCGCTGCTCAACCAGACCATCGCGGCCCAGATGCTGGCGATGCTCAATCTTGCCGGGTTCGGCATGGCGGCCTGGGACCCATCGAGCCACGAACCGCAGGCGCCCTATCGCTACCGCACCACCCAGGTTGCCGTTTTCGACCGCAACCTCAAGGAACTGGCGAGCAAGCTGCGTGTCGGCGCGCTGCTCGCCCATATCCGGGGCGTGCCGTTGACATCGACCGTGCAGGTCAATGACCAGAACGTCCATCCGTTCCGGTTCGATGGCGTTCCGCTGGCGATGGCGCACAATGGCGATCTTGCCGGTTTTCGCGACATGCGGTTCGACCTGGTGCCGCATGTCCGGCCAGAATTCGCCCGCGCCATCTCGGGATCGACCGACAGCGAATGGATTTATGCGCTGGTCGTCTCCGCGCTGCCCGATCCGGGCGCGGTCAATGCCCCCGATGCGATCCTGGCGGCAATCCGATCGGCGCTGGCGACGATCCGAACGGTGCGCGAACGCCATGGGATCGATCGGTCATCGTCGGCCAATCTGATCTTTTGCGACGGGACCAACCTGGTCGCGGTCCGCTATACCTTCGATTTCGGTCGCTTCGGCGCCGGCCAGTTGCAGGGTTCGGCGGAATTCCTGTCGATGTGGTACACCTTCGGCGCCGATTACGGGCTGCACGACGGCGAATGGAAACTCACCGGCGGCGCCGGCCTGGCCGACAGCATCCTCGTCGCTTCGGAACCGCTGACCCGCGATTTCGCCACCTGGATCGAAGTGCCCGAATATTCGGCGCTGGTCGTCCGCAACGATGGCGCCCGGCGCTTTGCCGAAATCCACGCGCTGGAAATTTAGGGTCTGTTGCCGGCAAGTCGACAAGGACTTGTCCGCCTGCATTAAGCCTGCACCACCGTCACCATGGTGAGTTCCAAAAGCCTGCGCCAGCGATGTTTCATAGAGTGCGCCAAAACCAAGTAGTGGTTTTCATAGCCGGCGCCAATGATCGTGTCCCACAGCGTGGTGTAGGTTCGCGGTCTCGCCGCTTTGATCTCCGGCTTGGCCGGGTTGATCATGCTGCCATGGATGACAGCGTGACGGTGGGATCATCGCTCATTTGCGACACACTTTCGAGTTTCATGTAGCGGGCGCGCTGGACGGCCCATTCGTCGTTTTGTTC
>JBBRVH010000195.1:0-3777 GCA_038246995.1 Sphingomonadales bacterium | reverse complement strand
ATCGTTACGGGGTATCCAACTGGATGGGGTCTGGGGCCCAAGGCCCCAGCCGCCGGAGGCAAACTGCCTGCCTTCATTGCTGCCCTCTAGGCCAACCCACGCCGCGCCGCAAAGTCGCGCACAGTTCCGTCCACAGACTTGCACACGGCAAACTTCTGCCGGCCGATTGCCGCGCCGCCGGGGCCCGTGCGACAAGCCGGCGATGGCCACTCTCCCCCTGCGCATCGTCGAACCCCCCATGGATGCCGCCACGCTGCCGCAGAATATCGAGGCCGAGGCCGCGCTGCTCGGCGCGTTGATGATCGACAACCGGCTGGTGGAGGATGTGATGATCCTCCTGCGCCCCGAACATTTCGCCGATCCGCTGCACGGCCGCATCTATGCCGCCATCCTGATGCTGTCGGACCGGCGCATGGCCGCCAACCCGATCACGCTGAAGCCGCTGTTCGAGGCCGATCCGGCGCTGCAGGAAATGGGCGGCGCTGCCTATCTGGCGCAGTTGAGCCAGAGCATGGGCGGCCTGATCGCTGCCCGAGATTTCGCCAAGCAGATCTACGATCTTGCCCTGCTGCGCGAACTGATCCGCGTGGGCGCCGAAATGATGGCCGGCGCTGCCGACATGTCGACCGAAATCGCCCCGCTCGACCGCATCCAGGAAGCCGAAATGGCGCTCTACAAGGTGGCGGAACAAGGCGAGGTTTCGGGCGGAGTCAAGACCTTCGGCCAGGCGACCCGCGAAGCGCTCGACATGGCCGAACGCGCCATGAAATCGGGCGGGCATCTTTCGGGCTATACGACCGGCCTTACCGGGCTGAACGACAAGCTCGGCGGGCTGCACAAGTCCGATCTGGTCATCCTCGCCGGCCGCCCCGCCATGGGCAAGACGGCGCTGGCCACCAACATCGCCTTTGCCTGTGCCTGGCGCTATCTGCAGGACCAGGCGCTCGGCACGCCCGATGAAAAGGCCTCGGGCGCGCCGGTAGCCTTCTTCAGCCTCGAAATGTCGTCGGACCAGCTGGCGACGCGCGTGCTTGCCGAACAGGCCGAAATCAGCTCAGAAAAGCTGCGCAAGGGCGAAATCCGGCAAGAGGAGTTCGCGCAACTGGCGCGCGCTTCGGGCGATCTCTACAATTTGCCGTTGTTCATCGATGATACCCCGGCGCTGTCGATCGCCGCGCTGCGCACCCGCGCCCGCCGGCTGAAACGCCAGCACAAGATCGGGCTGATCGTCGTCGACTATCTGCAATTGCTGCAGGGATCGGGCCGCGGCAGCAACGACAACCGCGTCCAGGAAATCAGCGAGATCACCCGCGGGCTGAAACAGCTCGCCAAGGAACTGCAGGTGCCGGTGCTGGCACTGTCGCAGCTCAGCCGCGCCGTCGAAGCCCGCGAGGACAAGCGCCCGCAGCTTTCGGACCTGCGCGAATCGGGAACGATCGAACAGGACGCCGACATCGTGCTGTTCGTCTATCGCGAGGAATATTATCACTCGATGAAACAGCCCGACCCGGAAGAAGCCGACAAATTCGCCAAATGGCGCGAGAAAGCCGAAAAGGTCTTCGGCCTCGCCGAAGTCATCGTCGCCAAGCAACGCCACGGATCGACCGGCAGCGTGCCGCTGACCTTCCACAAGGCCTTCACCAAATTTTCCGACCGCGCGCCGGATGAGTATATGCCGGAGAGTAGGGACTAGGGCAGGATGCAAGGGAGCCTCCGGCGGCCGTCTTTCCTTTCGCTGCAGGCGAAGAAGCCCGCCGATGAGCACCGAGATCGATACCTACATCGCGATGTTGCCACCGCTGCGCGCCGAGCGGCTGGCGGCGCTGCGGGCGCTGATCCACAGCGTCGAGTCGGCCGTGGTCGAGGGCTTCGACTGGCAGATGCCGGTGTTCCGAATGGGCGAGCGTTGGGTCGCGGTGGCATCGAAGGCGAGCTACATCAGCGTCTGTCTGGGCACCGAGGTGCAGGCGGCGGCGGTCATTGCCAGCGATCCGAAGCTGAAGGGCGGCAAGTCGTGCGTGAACATTCCCGATCGTGCCGCGCTGCCTCTGGCGGCGCTGGAGCCGGCGCTTCGCGCGGCGCTTGCCGGGGATGACTGACGAACCGACTCCGGCGTTCGTGCTCGCCGATTTCCTGCCCTATCAGCTTTCGGTCGCATCGAATGCGGTGTCGCGCGCCGTGGCCGAGGGGACGGGCTATGAAGCGCGGTTCGGGTTGAGCGCGGCGGAGTGGCGGGTGCTGGCGGCAACCGCGGCGGCCGGCCGCGACAGCGCGCCGAGCCAGGCCGAGATCGGAGCGATCACCGCGATGGACAAGATGACGATCAGCCGGGCGGTGGCGGGCCTGGTGCAGCGCCGGCTGGTGACCCGCGCGCGCGACGAGGGCGATCGCCGGGCGTTGCGGCTGGCGGTGACCGGGGAGGGGCAGCGCGTCCATGATCTCGTCGCGCCGCGGGCGCTTGCAGTGGAGGCGGCGCTGCTGGCAGCGCTGGGTCCGGGCGAGGCGGCGGCGCTGCGATCGGCGCTGGCGCGGCTGCGCGCGGCTTGTGGCGGTCCGTAACATCTGTTACTAATGCCGTGTCGAAATCGGGAGTGATCGCCATGGCCACCACTGCACCTGCCGTCGTTTCCGCCGCTCGCACCGCACCGCGCTCCAACGATCTCGGCCTCGATGGGTTCGAATTCGTCGAATTCACCGGCCCCGATCCCGAAGCGCTGGCCGGGTTGTTCGTGGCGATGGGCTTCACCCATGTCGGCACCCATCGTTCGAAGCACGTCCGCCACTATGCGCAAGGGCAGATCAACTTCATCCTAAACATGGAAACCGCCGGCCAGGCTGCGGAATTCCGCAATGCCCATGGCCCCAGCGCCAATGCGATGGCCTTCCATGTCGAGGATGCCGCCGCCGCCTTTGCCGAAGCGGTGCGCCGCGGCGCGACGCCCGTCGTGGGCCCGGTCGGGCCGATGGAGCTCAACATCCCGGCGATCGAGGGCATCGGCGGATCGAACCTCTATCTGGTCGATGACGCCGGCGGCCGGCAGATTTATGACATCGATTTCGTGCGCGTGCCGGGTGCCGGGCGGGACGATGCCAGTGTCGGGCTGCACACGCTCGATCACCTCACCCACAATGTGAATCGTGGCCGCATGGCGCATTGGGCAGACTTCTACGAGCGCACCTTCAACTTCCGCGAAATCCGCTATTTCGATATCGAGGGCCAGTCGACGGGGCTGTTTTCCAAGGCGATGACGGCGCCGGACGACAAGATCCGCATCCCGCTCAACGAAAGCCAGGACGAGCACAGCCAGATCGAGGAATTCCTGCGCGCCTACAACGGCGAGGGCATCCAGCATATCGCGCTCGCCACCGACGATATCTTCGTCACCGTCGACGCGCTTCGGGCGCGCGGCATCCGTTTCCAGGATTCGCCCGACACCTATTTCGACCTGATCGACAAGCGGCTGCCCGGCCATGGCCACGACGTCGCCGAAATGCGGGCTCGCCGCATCCTGATCGATGGTGCGCCGGAAACCGGCGGCGGGCTGCTGCTGCAGATCTTCACAGAAAACATGGTCGGGCCCATCTTTTTCGAAATCATCCAGCGCAAGGGCAATGACGGCTTCGGCGAGGGCAATTTCAAGGCGCTGTTCGAATCGCTGGAGCTGGACCAGATGCGACGGGGCGTGATTCCGGCGAAGGGCGAGTGAAGACTGGCAGTCTGCCTCCGGCGGCTGGGGCCTGAGGTCCACGGCCCTCAGTTCAATTTCTCTAGGTTCT
>JBBRVH010000194.1:0-3784 GCA_038246995.1 Sphingomonadales bacterium | reverse complement strand
TTTCACCAACGCGACGACGGCCGCACGGGCAATCGCGGCGTTGGCGCCCATCACCCGGATGATCTCGGCGACATCGACATCCCCCCCATCGTGCCAGCAGTCATAGTCCGTCACCATGGCCAGCAGCGCATAGGGCAGCTCCGCCTCCCGCGCCAACTTGGCTTCGGGGCACGCCGTCATCCCGATGATGTCGCAACCCCAGCTCTGGTACAGGCGGCTTTCTGCCCGCGTCGAAAATTGCGGGCCTTCCATGACGAGACAGGTGGCGCCGCCGTGCACCGTTGCCCCCGCCGCGCGCGCTGCTGCTGCCGCCAGCGCGGTCAGCCGCGGGCATACCGGGTCAGCCATCGGCACATGCGCGACGAGGCCGGTTTCGAAAAAGCTCGATGGCCGGCCTTTGGTGCGGTCGATCAGCTGGTCGACCGCGACGAAATCGCCCGGCGCAAAATCCTGGCGCAGCGATCCGACCGCCGATACCGCCAGCACATCGGTACAGCCCAGCCGTTTCAGCACATCGATATTGGCGCGGGCGTTGAGCTGGTGCGGCGGCACGCGATGGCCGCGGCCATGGCGCGGCAGGAAGGCGAGATCGACCCCGCCGATATGCCCGGTCAGAACCGCATCGGACGCCGCCCCCCACGGACTTTCGACAGCCTGCCATTGCGGGTTTTCCAGCGCATCGAGCGCATAAAGCCCCGAGCCGCCGATGATGCCGAGTTTCCAATGGCTCATGCGCTCATCCTCCGCGCGTCGATCGGCCAGCGTTCGAGATTGCCGGCTTCATCGGCGACCCAGTAAGCATCGTGCAGCGCCACCGTCGGGTCGACATGGCCGGGTTGCAGCCAGACCAGCGCGCCTTCCGCCGGGGCATCATCCGGCATCATGCCTTCAGCGTCGATCGCATCGACTTCGGCCACCTGGCTGGCGGCATTGCGCAACCGATCGAGAAACGCCGGGTGCAGGATGCCGCCATGTTCGTCGCCGAACGATCGCCAGCGGCTGCCCGGCGCGGCGCCCGCCACCACGCGCGGCGGCGGCCCGTCGGAATGGACCGCCTTCAAGCCGGCATCGGAGGTGACAAACGCCCGATGCCGCGCCGACACGACTGTCGCGGCGACAAACAGCGCCGGCTGGAAGGGCCAGTCGCCATCGGGGCCGTCGCAGGCGCCATATTCGACATCCATCAGCGCATAGCTGCCGGCCTGGATTTCGGTGTAGACGCCGCCCGACAGATCGAGCGCGCTGGTGCCGGTGCCGCCGCCGGTGACGACGGGCGGGGCGATGCCGGCAGCGACAAAGTCCGCCACCACCGCCGCCAGCCGCGCCGAAGCCGCCGCATGGGCATCGCGGCGCGGCGCAATGTCGGCGATGTGCTGGATATGCCCGCAATAGGCCTGGATGCCGCCGAAGCGCACGCCCGGGGTCGCGGCGATGCCATGCGCCAGCGCCAGCGCCGCCTCGGGCGCGACCCCGGCGCGATGCTGGCCAAGATCGATATCGACATACAGCGCCAACCCCGAGCCTGCCGCCGCCGCCACCTGCGCCGCCGAATCGACCACGGCGGCAACCCGAGCCCGTCCCGCCAACGCCGCCAGCCGCGGCCAGCCCCAGGCCGGGACCGGCGCGGTGACCAGCACGTCGCCGATGCCGCCGGCAACATAGACCTCGGCCTCCCCCACCGTCTGGCAGCACAGCCCGACCGCGCCGCCGGCGACCTGGAGCCGCCCCAGCGTGCTGCATTTGTGCATCTTGCCATGGGTGCGCAGTCGCACCCCGGCGGCATCGCACGCGCCTTGCAGCGCGGCCAGATTGGCGATGAGCGCGGCGCGGCGGATGACCAGCGCCGGGGTTTGCGGCGGGCTGATGCGCTTCAGGAAATCGGCAAGCATTTGCATGGCGCCACCCTGTCCCGCCGCCATGCCACCGGTCAAGGTCGCTTGCCGATCAGCTGCGGTTGCGGCATGGAATCGCGGGTACGAGGCCAGAACAGCGGGGACAAGATCATGGCATCATCGCCTGTCGCATCAGTCGTCATCATCACCGGTGCGTCATCGGGCGTCGGGCTCTGGGCCGCAAAAGCCCTCGCCACGCGCGGCTGGCATGTCGTCATGGCGTGCCGCGATCTCGCCAAGGCCGAAGCGGCGGCGGCCGAAATTGCCATCCCGGTGGCAAGCCGCACGCTTATGCACATCGATCTGGGCTCGCAGGCAAGCGTGCGCGGCTTTGTCGCCGAATTCCTCGCCAGCGGCCTGCCGCTCGATGCGCTGGTCTGCAATGCTGCGGTCTATCTGCCGCGTGCGCAAGCGCCGATCCGATCACCCGAAGGTTTCGAGATCAGCGTTGCCACCAATTATTTCGGGCATTTCCTGCTCGCCAACCTGTTGCTCGCCAAGCTTGGCGAGGCCAGCGCACCGCGGCTGGTGACGCTGGGCAC
Organism: Sphingomonadales bacterium; assembly: GCA_038246995.1. Classification (GTDB taxonomy): domain Bacteria; phylum Pseudomonadota; class Alphaproteobacteria; order Sphingomonadales; family Sphingomonadaceae; genus Sandarakinorhabdus. The sequence continues at coordinate 1,350 of JBBRVH010000194.1, read as the reverse complement.
CGTCACTGCCAATTCCGAAGAATTCGGCGGCAAGGTGCCGATCCCGGCGCCCGCCGATCTGGGCGATCTCGAAGGGCTGGAAGCCGGTTTCCTGGCGCCGGTCGCGATGATCGACAACAAGGCCTTCAAGCCCGGCAAGGCCTATAAGGACAGCAAGCTGTGCACGATGATCATGAGCCGCGAGCTGCACCGCCGCTGCCATGATGCCACCGGCATCGTGTTTGCAACCCTCTACCCCGGCTGTGTTGCCGAAACCCCGCTGTTCCGCCACGCCCCGCCGCTGTTCCGCAAGATCTTCCCCTGGTTCCAGAAGAACATCACCAAGGGCTATGTCAGCCAGCCTTTGTCGGGGGAACGTGTCGCCGATGTCGTCGCCGACCCGCGCTTCACGCGGTCGGGGGTGCACTGGAGCTGGGGCAACCGGCAACAGGAAGGCCGCGAAGCCTTTGCCCAGCCGCTGTCGGCCAAGGCCAATGATGCCGCGCGCGGCGCCCGGTTGTGGGACCTGACGGCGAAACTGACCGGGCTGTAACCGCCTGCCGGGTGCGCGAAGCTGCAACTTGCGCTATGGTGGGAACGTATCGATACGCAACTGCCGTGCTTGGAGACCGCCATGACGAACCGGGATCACCACCTCGATCGCCGCGCCCTGATCGCCGGGGGCGCGCTGCTGGCGGCGCTGCCAGGGGCCGCGCGCGCCGCACTGCCGGTGCCGGTGGGCAACCGTCTGGCCTTCGATATCGTGCGCAACGGCAAGAAATTCGGCAGCCACGCGCTGACCTTTGACCGCAGCGGCGACAATCTGGTGGTCAAGGTCGCGGTGGAGATGGTCTTCAAGGCGGCGTTCATCACCCTGTTCCGCTATCGCCACACCGCCACCGAACGCTGGTCGGGCGACCAGGTCGTCGGGCTCGACACGACGACCGACGACAATGGCACGGCCTTCAGCGTATCGGGCCGCCGCGGGCCGCAGGGTTTCGTCATCGAAGCGACCGGCGTGCCGCGCTACATCGCGCCGGCCAACGCGCTGCCGGCGACGCACTGGAACCGCCGCGAGCTTGATGGGCCGTGGATCAACACCCAGGATGGCAAGCTGGTGCGCCCGCGCGTCGCGCCGCAGGGGGAGGAAACGGTGCCGACCGCCGGCGCCGGCAGCATCCGTGCCAACCGCTTCGTCCTGTCGGGCGATGTCGACATGGACATGTGGTACGACAGCCTGCCAAGCTGGGCCGGCCTGCGCTTCAAGGGCAAGGACGGCAGCGCCATCCAGTATATCCGGCGGTAACGGTGGCTCCCTCCCCGCAAGGGGGAGGGAGTTGGTGTGTTCCGCGCAACTGGACGTGCCACCCT
>JBBRVH010000193.1:0-3808 GCA_038246995.1 Sphingomonadales bacterium | reverse complement strand
GCATTTCGGCGGCGCTCAATGCGCCGATTCCGGAGCCGGGGTACGGGGTGTTCCGGATGTAGCGGGATCGAATAGCGCAAGATCTGGATCGTCACCCCCGCGCAGGCGGGGGCCCATCGCCCACACCCCGCTACATGATGCCGAAGCGCAGGCGATGTGCCCCCGCCTGCGCGGGGGTGACGACGTATGATGAACCGCGTTCGGCTTTACGTCAGGTCACGCGCACCAGTGGATATCGATGTCCATCTCGAGGTCCGCCAGCAGCCGCCCGATCGGCAGGTTGCTCGACGCGCCGTCCTTCAGCGCCTTTTCAACGAGCTTGCGCTTGTCCTTGCCGGTCAGCACCAGCGTGACGGTGCGCGCCGATACCAGCGCCGATTTGGTCAGCGTGACGCGGTTCACCGGCATGTCGGCGGGCATCGGATCGGGGCGGACACCCATGGCGCGGCGCACCTTGGGGCCATTGAGCGCGCCGTCATAATCGGGGCCGGGAAAGATCGAGGCGACATGGCCATCGGCGCCGACACCGAGCCAGGCGAGATCGAGCGGCCATTCGAGATCGGCGAGGCGTTCGTCGGCGGCCCGGCCAGCCAGCATCGGATCGGTTTCGCCGGCGCACAGCGGCACGACGCGGGCGCGCCTGGGCAGGAACAGCTTGGCGAGCATGCCGACGTTCGACCGCGGATCGGTCGGCGGCACCAGCCGGTCATCGGTCGGCACGATCGTCACATCGGCCCATTCGATCTTGCGGGCGGCGAGCAGGCCAAGCGCTTCCCTGGGTGTTTCGCCGCCGGGCAACGCGACGATGGCGCGGCCGCGGGCTTCGAGTGCCTGTTCGATGATGAACCCGGCATCGCCGGCCACGGCTTCGGCAAGTTCGGTGGCGTCGTCATAGTCCCACCATTCGGCGTCGATCATCGCACTGGCTCCAACAGATAATGCGCGCGCTTTGCCACGTCGCGGCGGCGCTGGCTACCGGCCTATTCGACCGGCACGGTATAGTTCAGGCCCAGCCGCCCGCCATCGGCATAGATCGTCTCGCCGGTTATGTAACTGGCGTCATCGCTGGCCAGGAAAGCTGCGATGGCGGCGATTTCTTCGGGTTCGCCGGCGCGGCCTAGCGGCGTGCGCGACAGGATCATGCGGCGGGCATCGTCGTCGGACAGCACCGCCTGCCGGGCGAGGTCGGTCAATATCGTGCCCGGCCCGATGCCGCAGACCCGGATGCCGTGCGGCGCCAGTGCAACAGCTGTGTTGCGCGTCAACTGGTTGAGCCCGCCCTTGGCGACATTATAGGCAAGCAGGCTGGGGATGGTCAGCACGGCATTGACGCTGCTCATGTTGATGACGACGCCCTTGCCGGCTGCGATCATGTGCGGTGCGGCGAGCTGGATGCCATGGAACGCCGCCTTGAGGTTGATCGCCAGCACCCGGTCGAACAGGTCTTCGTCGGTGGTCAGGATATCGCCGCGCGGTGCGATGCCGGCGTTGTTGACCAGCACATCGATGCTGCCCCAGCGCGCCACGCAGCTATCGATGGCAGCGGCGATATCGGCGCGCCGGGCGACATCACAGGCGATGAAGGCGGCGCGATCGCCCAGCGCCGCTGCGGCCGATTCGCCATTTTCAGTATCGATATCGGCGAGCAGCACGCGAGCGCCTTCGGCGATGAAGCGCGTCGCACAGGCGAGCCCGAGGCCTTTGGCCGCGCCGGTGACAAGGATGCAGCGATCGAGCAGCCGCATCTCAATCGGTCAGTTCGTTCCAGACGCCCTTCAACTTGTCGAGAAAGCCGGTCTGGCGCGGGTTGTTCTTGCCGCCTTCGGCCGCTTCCAGCGCTTGGAATTCCTCGAGCAGTTCGCGCTGGCGCTTGGTCAGCTTGACCGGCGTCTCGACCTCGACCTGGACGACAAGATCGCCGAAGCCGCCGCCGGCCTGGCCGCCATTGAGCACCGGCATGCCGCGGCCGCGCACGCGGAACTGCTTGCCGGTCTGGGTGCCGTGGGGAACGCGCACGACGGCGACATCCTTGTCGAGCCCGGGGACTTCGATCTCGCCGCCCAGCGCTGCCGTGGTGATCGAGATCGGCGTGACCGCGAACAGCGTGGTGCCGTCGCGCTTGAGCACCGGATGGGGCTTCAGATGCACGAAGATGTACAAGTCGCCCGTCGGCCCGCCGCGCGAACCGGCTTCGCCTTCGCCGGCCACGCGGATGCGGGTGCCATCATCGACGCCGCGCGGCACGTTGACGTTGAGCGTCTTTTCCTTTTCAACGCGCCCGGCGCCGCGGCAGCTGTCGCACGGATCGGCGATGACCTGGCCAGTGCCCTGGCACGCCGGGCAGGTGCGTTCGACGGTGAACAGCCCCTGGCGCATGGCGACCCGGCCCTGGCCGCCGCAGGTGCTGCAGGCGCGCGCCGAGGTGCCGGGCTTGGCGCCGCTGCCGTCGCACGGGTCGCACTTGGCAGCGACTTCGACCGTCAGCGTTGCCGCCTTGCCGGTAAAGGCTTCCTCCAGCGTCATTACACGGTCGTAGCGCAGGTCCTGGCCGCGGGTGGCGCCGCCGCGGCCGCGCTGCTGGCGGCCACCACCGCCGCCCATGAATTCGCCGAAGATATTTTCGAAAATGTCGGAAAAGCCGCCGAAATCCTGCGCGCCAAAGCCGCCACCGCCGCCGCCGCCCTGTTGGGTGTAGCCGTCGTGCCCGTAGCGATCATAGGCGGCGCGCTTCTGCGGGTCCTTGAGCACGTCATAGGCTATGGAAATCGCCTTGAAGCGCTGTTCGGCGGCGGCATCGCCGGGGTTCTTGTCCGGGTGCCATTTCATCGCGAGCCGGCGATAGGAAGACTTCAACGTCGAATCATCGGCGCCGCGCTGGCATTCCAGCAGTTCGTAATAGTCGATTTCGGTACTCATCGGGCTTTTCTGCTCCCCTCCCTCTCAGGCCCCATCAGAGTGTCACTTTGATGGGAACCCATTGCGGGAGGGGTCGGGGGTGGGAATGGTGCCATCAAGCACAATTCCCACCCGCGGCACACCCCACCCCCGACCCCTCCCGTAAACGGGAGGGGAGAAGGCATTACTTCTTGTCGTCCTCGACATCCGAGAATTCGGCGTCGACGACATTGTCGTCCTTCGGCGCTTCGGCAGACGGCGAGGCGGCAGCGGCCTGTTCGGCGCTGTAGATCGCTTCGCCCAGCTTCATCGCCGCGGCCGACAGGGTCGCTGTCTTGGCGATCAGGTCATCGGCATCGCCGCCATCCATGATCGCCTTGAGGTCGGTGATCGCGGTTTCGATTTCAGACTTCACATCGGCGCCGATCTTGTCGCCATGTTCGACAAGCTGGCGCTCGGTCGAATGCACCAGGCTGTCGGCCTGGTTGCGGGCTTCGGCCACGGCGCGGCGCTTCTTGTCTTCCTCGGCGAACTTTTCGGCGTCCTTGACCATCTGTTCGATGTCGTCCTTCGACAGGCCGCCCGACGGCTGGATGCGGATCTGCTGTTCCTTGCCGGTGCCCTTGTCCTTGGCATTGACGGCAACGAGCCCGTTGGCATCGATGTCGAAGGTGACTTCGATCTGCGGGATGCCGCGCGGTGCCGACGGAATGCCGACGAGGTCGAACTGGCCGAGCAGCTTGTTGTCCGCCGCCATTTCGCGCTCGCCCTGGAAGACGCGGATGGTGACCGCGCTCTGGTTGTCGTCGGCGGTCGAGAACACCTGGCTCTTCTTGGTCGGGATGGTGGTGTTGCGGTCGATCATCCGGGTGAACACGCCGCCCAGCGTCTCGATGCCCAGCGACAGCGGAGT
>JBBRVH010000192.1:0-3878 GCA_038246995.1 Sphingomonadales bacterium | reverse complement strand
GCCGTGCGGGTCCCGCGAACCGGCGAACCGGCCCGGCGGTCATGCCCTAGTGACAGGCAAGGCATTCGTCGTTTTCCTTGGCTTCGGCGCGCATCACCGGGCGTTCGGCGGTGTTGTCCGCCTCTACGCCGCCAGCGAAACCGGCACGCTGGATGCTCATCGAACGCAGATAATAGAGCGATTTGATGCCGAGTTCCCAGGCGCGGTAGTGCAGCATGAGGAGATCCCATTTTTCGACATCGGCCGGGATGAACAGGTTCAGCGACTGCGCCTGGTCGATATAGGGCGTGCGATCGCCGGCGAGTTCGAGCAGCCAGCGCTGGTCGATCTCGAACGCCGTGCGATACACCGCCTTTTCATCGGCATTCAGGAAATCGAGGTGCTGCACCGATCCGCCCATTTCGAGAATCGAGTTCCACACCGCTTCGCTGTTCTTGGCTTTTTCGATCAGCAGCTTTTCGAGATACGGATTGCGCACCACGAAGCTGCCCGACAGCGTCTTGTGGGTGTAGACGTTGGCGGGGATCGGTTCGACGCAGGCGCTGGTGCCGCCGGCGATGATGCTGATGCTGGCGGTCGGCGCGATTGCCATCTTGCAGCTGAACCGTTCCATGACGCCCATGTCGGCGGCATCGGGGCACGGCCCGCGTTCGACAGCGAGCGCCATCGACGCCTGGTCGACGCCCGAGCGGATTTGGCGGAAGATCTTCATGTTCCACGATTTCGCCATGGCACCTTCGAAGGCCAGCCCGCGCGCCTGGAAGAAGCTGTGCAACCCCATGACGCCGAGGCCGACCGAACGCTCGCGCATCGCGGCATAGCGGGCCCGCTCCATTTCGGGTTCGGCGCGATCGATGTAATCCTGCAGGACGTTGTCGAGGAAGCGCATGCAATCCTCGATGAAGCGCGGGTCGCCGTTCCACTGGTCCCAGGTTTCGAGGTTGAGCGACGACAGGCAGCACACCGCGGTGCGATCGACGCCGTGGTGATCGGGGCCGGTCGGCAGGGTGATTTCCGAACACAGGTTCGACGTCGAAACCTTCAGCCCGAGGTCGCGCTGGTGCTTGGGCATGGTGTCGTTCACATGATCGATGAAGACGATATAGGGTTCCCCGGTGGCCAGCCGCGTTTCGACAAGCTTGGTGAACAGCGCGCGGGCATCGACCTGGCCGCGGCGTTCGCCGGTCTTGGGGCTGACCAGATCGAAGGTGGTGCCGTCGCGCACGGCCTCCATGAAGGCATCGGTGACCAGCACGCCGTGGTGGAGGTTCAGCGCCTTGCGGTTGAAATCGCCCGAGGGTTTGCGGATTTCGAGAAAGTCCTCGATTTCCGGGTGCGAGACGTCGAGGTAGACGGCGGCCGAACCGCGGCGCAGCGAGCCCTGGCTGATGGCCAGGGTGAGCGAATCCATGACGCGGACGAAGGGGATGATGCCGCTCGTTTTGCCGTTGAGGCCGACGGGTTCTCCGATGCCGCGCACCCGGCCCCAATAGGTGCCGATGCCGCCGCCGCGCGAGGCGAGCCAGACATTCTCGTTCCAGGTGCCGACGATGCCTTCGAGGCTGTCGGAAACGCTGTTGAGATAGCAGGAGATCGGCAGGCCGCGCCCGGTGCCGCCGTTGGACAGCACCGGCGTGGCCGGCATGAACCACAGCTGCGAGATATGGTCGTAGAGGCGCTGGGCATGGCCGGCATCGTCGGCATAGGCAGCAGCGACGCGAGCGAACAGGTCCTGGTAGCTTTCGCCGGGAAGCAGGTAGCGATCGTCCAGCGTGTCCTTGCCGAAATCGGTGAGCAGCGCGTCGCGCGAGCGATCGACGGTGACCGGGAATTTCCACGGCATCACCTCGTTCGACGCGCGGCGAGCCGCCGGAGCGGCCGCTACCGGCGCTGCGCTGCTGGCGATGCTTTCCATCGCTTCGAGGACTGCCGTGTCGCTCATGCCGTCACCTGCCCGAAAATCGTTCACCAATTCACTCCCGAAACCCTCGACGCCGACCCCCGGTTGCTCGCGCAGCGCGAGTCGGGCCCAGCAGAATAGAATGAGAACAAACAGGGATCACGCACCAAATCGCATCGGCGGCGATATATCCCCGTGATTCACAGCCGGTGTCGCCCGACGGCTTGTCCTCCCCCTCACCCAAAGCCACAACCACTTGTGTCATCGCTTCGTTCCCGGGCTACAGATTGTGCCTATCCGCGCGTGGTAAGCAAGCGACTTTTCTGTCGCGCCGGGCAATTCAGGGGCTTGCCAACAAGGTCAATATCTTGGCGGCGACGGCTTGACCAACAGCGCCAGCCGGCGCGGGAGGCGATGCCGGCCGGCGATGGACCGGCGCTGCCCCGGTGCCTATGAACGCGCTGGAACAGAGTGTTTCGCCTGCCCCCGAAAAGGTGCCGCCATGCCGCTGATTGCCCAGGCCGATGTCATCGAATCCGTCGCCGATGCGTTGCAGTTCATCAGCTATTACCACCCCATGGACTATATCCGTGCGCTCGGCCGCGCGCATCACCTTGAAGAAAGCCCGGCAGCAAAGGACGCCATCGCCCAGATCCTGACCAACAGCCGCATGTGCGCGGAGGGCCACCGCCCGATCTGCCAGGACACCGGCATCGTCGTCGCCTTCGTCAAGGTCGGCATGAACGTTCGATTTGCCGATGCAACGATGAGCCTGGCGGCCATGATCGACGAGGGCGTGCGCCGGGCCTATCTTCACCCCGAAAACCGCCTGCGCGCCTCGATCGTGGCGGACCCGGCGTTCGGGCGAACCAACACCCGCGACAACACGCCGGCGGTGACGCATGTCGAGCTGGTGCCCGGCGACGTGCTCGACATCACCGTCGCGGCCAAGGGCGGCGGCAGCGAGAACAAGACCAAGTTCGCCATGCTCAACCCCAGCGATTCGATCCGCGACTGGGTGCTGGAGATGGTGCCGAAGATGGGGGCCGGCTGGTGCCCGCCGGGGATGCTGGGAATCGGCATCGGCGGCACGGCGGAAAAGGCGATGCTGCTCGCCAAGGAATCGCTGATGCTGCCGATCGACATGGCTGAGCTTAAGGCACGCGGTGCCCGATCGAAGCTGGAGGAACTGCGCATCGAGCTGCATGACGCGGTCAACGATCTCGGCATCGGTGCGCAGGGGCTGGGCGGGCTGGCGACGGTGCTCGACGTCAAGATTCTCGATTGCCCGACGCATGCAGCATCGAAACCGATCGCCATGATCCCCAATTGCGCCGCGACGCGCCACGCGCACTTCGTCCTCGATGGCTCGGCGCCAGCCTATCTGGAACCGCCGCGGCTCGCCGACTGGCCGCAGGTCGACTGGCGGCCATCGAAGCAGGCGATCCCGGTCGATCTCGACACGCTGACGCCGGCGATCGTCGCTTCCTGGAAGCCGGGCGACCGGCTGCTGCTGAGCGGCCGCATGCTTACCGGCCGCGATGCAGCGCACAAGCGGATGACCGACATGCTGGCGCGCGGCGAAGCGCTGCCGGTCGATTTCACCAACCGCGTCATTTATTATGTCGGCCCGGTCGATCCGGTGCGCGATGAAGTCGTCGGCCCCGCCGGCCCGACGACAGCCACCCGCATGGACAAGTTCACCGAAACCATGCTGGCCAAGACCGGCCTCATCGCCATGGTCGGCAAGGCCGAACGCGGCCCCGCCGGCATCGAGGCGATCGCCCGCCACAAGGCCGCTTATCTGATGGCGGTGGGCGGCGCCGCCTATCTGGTGTCGAAAGACATTAAGGCGTCGCGGGTGGCGGCGTTCGAGGACCTCGGCATGGAAGCGATCTATGAATTCACCGTCCAGGACATGCCGGTAACGGTCGCGGTCGATGCGACGGGCGAGAGTGTGCACGCGACCGGGCCGCTG
>JBBRVH010000191.1:0-3897 GCA_038246995.1 Sphingomonadales bacterium | reverse complement strand
TGCTGGGCAAACGGCAATCTGATCGGGCATCGGCATGTAACGATCGAAAGGCCGTTTCGGCTCCGGTTGCGGGTCATCTGACTCTAGCCAAGGCCGGTTGGCGCCGTAAAGTCTCGCGTCGCCAGCGCAGGCGCTTGCTGCAATTCACCACGGGTTCGGCCGTGCGCGTCCCGCCCGGCTAAAACCCCGGGCCCGAGCCGGCGCGCCGGATACGCAGCCGTTCGGCGACAAGCCAGCACAACCCCGCCCAGGCCGAACCGATGGCCCAGCCCGCCAGCACATCCGTCGGCCAGTGCACACCAAGGTAAAGTCGCGACATGCCGACGATCAGCGTGAGCAGCACCCCCACCCACAACGCATAGAGTTTGAGCCTCCGGTCGGGGACCGCGCGCGCCAAAAGCACGCCGAGCGTCAGGTAGACGATTGCCGAGTTCATGGCGTGACCGCTGGGAAAACTCAGCGAAGTCACTTCGACCAGATGCGCGACCACGTCCGGCCGCAGCCGGCCATAACCGCTCTTGAGCACGACACCCAGCGCGCCGCCGCCGCCAAGGGCAACAGCCACGAACAGCGCATCGGCGCGTTTGCGCTGCACGAGCAACGCGCCGATCACCACCAGCGCCACCAGCGTGAGCACCACCCCGCCGCCGAGCGCGGTCAGGTCGATCATGACCGGCCTGAGCCATGATGGCCCGATCGGCGTTGCCGGATCACCCGGTTGGCGGAGCGCCAGCAGGATGGCGCTGTCGAAGCCCCTTGTCTCGCCCTCGCCCATCTCCGCCCCGATCCAGACGAAAACCAGCGTCACCAGCGAAACGAAACCCAGCACGATCGGGCCGCCAATTTCCCTGAAGACGGAGGCGAATTTTCGCAGCAGTGGCAGCTTCGGCATCGAAAAACCCTGAGAACCCTGAAAACCCCGGTAACACGAAAGCGTACGGACGGACGATGATCCCGCACAGCAGGGCAAGGAACACCGCCCGAAGCCAAGAATGCCCCGGCATGGTTATCCTCCGGTTCGCGGTGCTTCAGAAACCAAAGTCGCTGAGGCCCGGATGGTCATCGGGGCGGCGCCCCAGCGGCCAGTGAAAGCGGCGGTCGGCTGCGTCGATGGGGTGTTCGTTGATGCTGGCGATGCGGCGGCGCATCAGGCCATCGCCATCGAACTCCCAATTTTCATTGCCATAGGCGCGAAACCATTGGCTGCTGTCGTCGTGGTATTCATAGGCGAAGCGCACCGCGATGCGGTTGCCTTCGTGCGACCAGACTTCCTTTATCAGCCGGTAATCGAGTTCGCGCGCCCATTTGCGGGTCAGCAGCGCTTCGATCCCGGAACGCCCGGTGACGAACTCCGCCCGGTTCCGCCAGGCGCAATCGGGGGTGTAAGCCAGCGACACCCGCGCCGGATCGCGGCTGTTCCAGCCGTCTTCGGCAAGACGCACCTTTTCGGCGGCGCTGGCGGTGGTGAACGGCGGCAGCGGTGGACGCGACATTGGGGGGCCTTTTCTTGTCTGTCCGGCGGAAGCTCCCGCCTGGTGAAGCCGCTATGCTCCCTATCGACAGCGAGCAGAATGATCCGAATATGAAAGAGATTGTTCCCTATTTCGGAATTCGACGCAGCGCCGACAATTCGGCCTCCAGCGCCGCGATACGGGCATCGCGCGCGGCCAGAACGGCGGCAACGTCGGCGGCGGCAAACAGCTGCGGGATGTGCGCCGGGCAATTGGCATCCCAGGCGGTGACAGTGAACAGCATCGCCGCTTCGGCGCGCAGCCGGGTGCCGGAGGGCAGCAGCGATGCGATCAGCACCGGGTCGTCCTCCACAACCCGCATGGTGCCCCAGATCTTGACGCGCTGGCGGTGGGCATAATCCATCAGGAAGATGAAGGCCTTGGGGTTCTCGGCAAAATTCCCTGTCGAGATATACTGGCGGTTGCCGCGCAGATCGGCGAAGCCCAGCGTGCGGTCGTCGATGACCCGCAGGAACCCCGGCGGGCCGCCGCGATGCTGGATATAGGGCTGGGCGCTGGCGCTGGTGCTGGCGAGATAGAAGCTGTCGCGCGCGGCGATGAAGGCGGCGAGACTGTCATCGATGGTGTCGCCCATCGCCATGCCGGCATATGTTGCGCGCGATCCCTTGCGCGTCTGCACGGCTTTGACGGCGGCGCTGAAGGCGATGTCTGTCGGGCTCATGCCGCATCGGCGCCGATGAGCGACAGGAACAGCCGGGCACGATGGGCGTGGCCGGAAAGCGGGTGATGATGCAGCTTCATGGGGATATTCCTTGCGGCAGGGTGAGCGACAGAGGGGCCTGCCGAACAGGTTGAAGATTGAGGCGAAAGCCGGCCGGGCAGAAGCCTCGACCGCAACAAGTCACTGTTCCTCGGTCCGGAACAATCTGCCGTGCAGTCCAAGAATTCCGTTGATCGCCAAGGCCAGCAGCGGGGGAATCGCCGTCGATACCGATCCGCCAGCGGCAGCGGTGACGATGATTGCCTGGACCTCGGTCGCCAATCGCCACAGCCGGTCGATCGGCGCGGCGGCGATATCAAGATGCAGATGCTGTGTGAGGGCGTGGATCATGGCCCGGTTCTAACTTCTTGCGCCAATCGGCAGGATTGCAATAATCTGGAATTGATTGTTCCATTGGAAGGAATGAACAATGTCGCGACTGCACGCCATGCAGGTGTTTGTCCGCGTTGCCGAGACCGGCGGCTTCGCCGCGGCGGCGCGACAGTTGAACATGAGCCCGCCAGCGGTCACCCGCGCCGTCGCCGCGCTGGAGGACGTGATCGGCACAAGGCTGCTGACCCGCACGACGCGCAGCGTCAAGCTGACCGAGCCCGGCGCCCGCTATCTTGAAGATTGCCGCCGCATCCTGGCCGACATCGATGAGGCCGAGGCGGCGGCGTCGGGATCGTACACAACGCCGACCGGCGTGCTGACGGTGACCGCGTCCGTGCTGTTCGGCAACCACTACATCATGCCGATCCTGACCGAATTTCTCGATGCCAACCCGCTGGTCAATGGCCGCGCGGTGTTCGTCGACCGCGTCGTCAACATCATCGACGAAGGCGTGGATGTGGCAATCCGCATCGGTCATTTGCCCGATTCAAGCTACAGCGCGGTCAGGGTCGGCAGCGTGCGCCGGGTCGTGTGCGGATCACCGGCGTATTTCGACCGTCATGGTATGCCACAGACGCCCGCCGATCTGGTCGACCATCGCATCATCGCCTCCAGCGGCTCATGGTCATCGGTGGACTGGCGGTTCGGAAAGGACGAAAAAATCGGCGTGACCGTCAGGCCGCGCCTGTCATGCAGCACCTATGAAGCGATCATCGGCGCGGCGGTACAGGGCTGGGGGCTGGCGCGGCCGCTGTCCTATCAGATCGGCCCGGCGCTCGAAGCGGGAACCTTGCAGACCGTGCTGTCCGACTATGAAATCGAACCGCTGCCGGTCCATGTCGTTCACCCCGAAGGACGGCGCGCCGCGGCCAAGGTGCGCAGCTTTGTCGATCTTGTCGTCGACCGTCTGCGTGCGAACCGCCACATCAACTAGCGCGCGCACTCGGCGCAGCAACTCAGCGCTTGTCGGCCAGTTGCACCGAGGTATCGAGCTGGCTCATTGCCAGTGTGAACTTCTTGCCCGCCGCAAGCCGGCCCCCTTCCGCGCACAGTTGCTCGGCGAGGCGTGCGGTGCGCAGCGCCTTGGCTGCGGCCTTGGGCTCTGCCGTTTCGGCCAGCGTGCGGACCTGTTCGGTCGGATTGACCGAGGCTGGCGCGCGGCTGCTGGCTGAAGCTGCCCCAGCCTTTGCCGGCCTCGTGGCAGCGTGGGAGAGTGCCCGCACACTGGGGGACCGGCCGGCCGGGCTGCTGCGCATCAACATGCCGCGCGCC
>JBBRVH010000190.1:0-3949 GCA_038246995.1 Sphingomonadales bacterium | reverse complement strand
TTCGACGGTCATGTCGAGGACGTCAGCGATCGACAGGCCCTTCCATTTGACCTCCAGTGTTTCGCGATTGTAGCGCTTGCCGTTGCATTCCTCGCACGTCACATAGACGTCGGGCAGGAAGTGCATTTCGATCTTGATGAGGCCATCGCCGGTGCACGCCTCGCAGCGGCCGCCCTTGACGTTGAAGCTGAAGCGCCCGGGCTTGTAGCCGCGCGCTTGCGCTTCGGGCAGGCCGGCGAACCAGTCCCGGATGTTGGTGAAGGCGCCGGTGTAGGTGGCGGGGTTCGACCTGGGCGTGCGGCCGATCGGTGACTGGTCGATATCGATGACCTTGTCGAGATGCTTCAACCCATCGACGCCATCGTGCGGGGCCATGACGAGGCGGGCGCCGTTCAGTTCGCGTGCTGCGGCGGCATAGAGCGTATCGATGGTGAAGGTGGATTTGCCGCTGCCCGACACCCCGGTGATGCAGGTGAAGGTGCCGAGCGGAATGCTCGCCGTCACGCCTTGCAGATTGTTGCCGCGGGCGTTTTTCACCGTCAGCTTCTTGCCATTGCCCTTGCGGCGCTTGGCCGGCAGCGGCACGCAGCGGCGGCCGGCGAGATAATCGGCAGTTATGCTGCCCGGGGTGGCGAGGATATCGGCGAGGGTGCCGCGCGCGACGACCGCGCCGCCATGGACGCCGGCGCCTGGCCCCATGTCCACGATATAATCGGCGGTGCGGATCGCGTCTTCATCATGCTCGACCACGAGCACGGTGTTGCCCAGATCGCGCAGGCGGCGCAGCGTGACGAGCAACCGGTCATTATCGCGCTGGTGCAGGCCGATGCTGGGTTCATCGAGGACATAAAGGACACCCGACAGGCCCGAGCCGATCTGGCTGGCGAGACGGATGCGCTGGCTTTCGCCGCCCGACAGCGTGCCCGATTTGCGATCGAGATTGAGATAATCGAGCCCGACATTATCGAGAAAGCCAAGCCGTTCGGTGATTTCCTTGAGGATGCGTTCGCCGATGGTGCGCTGTTTGGGCGTGAGTTGTTCGGCGAGGCCCTTGGCCCAGGCGAAGGCCTGGCTGACCGGGCGGCGGACGGCCTGGGCGATGGTTTCGCCGGCGATCTTGACCGCGAGCGCTTCGGGCTTGAGCCGATCGCCGTGGCAGACTTCGCACGGCGCGGCGGATTGATAGCGCGACAGTTCCTCGCGCATCCAGGCGCTTTCTGTGGCGCGCAGGCGCTTTTCGAGGTTGGCTATGACGCCTTCGAAGGGTTTCAGCACTTCGTATGACTTGCGGCCGTCTTCGAAACGCAGCGCGATCGCCTTGCCGCCGGTGCCGTGCAGCACGGCGCGCTGCGCTTCGGCGGGCAGGTCGGCCCAGGGGGTCTTCAGGCTGAAGCCATAGGCGCGGCCGATGCTGGCGAGGACCTGCATGTAATAGGGGCTGGGCGGGTTGGATTTGGCCCAGGGCATGACGGCGCCCTTTTCGATGCTGAGCGCGTGGTTGGGGACCATCAGGTCTTCATCGAACAGCAGTTTTTCGCCCAGGCCGTCGCAGGCCGGGCAGGCGCCTTGCGGGGCGTTGAAGGAAAACAGCCGCGGTTCGATTTCGGCGATGGTGAAGCCCGAGACCGGGCAGGCAAATTTTTCGGAGAAGGTGATGCGGTCGGGCGCTTCGCCGTCTTTGGCATCGGCCGGCTCGGCAATCGCAAGGCCGTCGGCAAGCTTGAGCGCGGTTTCGAAGCTTTCGGCGAGGCGGGCTTCGATGCCTTGTTTCACGACGATGCGGTCGACCACCACGTCGATGTCGTGCTTGTATTTCTTGTCGAGCGCCGGGGCGGCGTCGATATCGTGGAATTCGCCATCGATCTTGACGCGGGTGAAGCCGTCCTTTTGCAACTGTGCCAGTTCCTTGCGGTATTCGCCCTTGCGGCCGCGCACGATGGGGGCGAGCAGGAACAGGCGGGTGGCTTCGGGAAGCGCCATGACGCGATCGACCATCTGGCTGACGGTTTGCGCAGTGATGGGCAGCCCGGTCGCGGGGCTGTAGGGCACGCCGACACGCGCCCACAGCAGCCGCATGTAATCATAGATTTCGGTGACGGTGGCCACGGTGGAGCGCGGGTTCTTGCTCGTCGTCTTCTGTTCGATGCTGATGGCGGGGGAAAGCCCCTCGATATGATCGACATCGGGCTTCGACATCAGTTCGAGAAATTGCCGCGCATAGGCCGACAGCGATTCCACATAACGGCGCTGGCCTTCGGCATAGATGGTATCGAAGGCGAGGCTGGATTTGCCGCTGCCCGACAGGCCGGTGATGACCGTCAGGCTGTTCTTGGGCAGATCGACATCGACACCCTTTAGGTTGTGCTCGCGCGCACCGCGCACCTGGATATGAGTCAGCATGGCGTGGTTTGTTCCAGATTTGTTCACGCGCCGCAAGCAGCGATTGCCGGCATCCCTAGGCGCTGCGGCGGGCTGCGTCGATGCTGCACCCTGTCGCGCCGATCATGGCAATGGCGTTAGCAGTGGCGCGCCTCGCGCCAGATCCCGACCATCAGCGCGATGATCACCGGATAGGACCAGAAGATCAGGCCCACGGCATAGGCCCAGGCAAAATCCCCGGTTTCGGCCATGCTGGCAAAATGCACCGAAGTGCCGACCAGCTGGAACGCGGCGGCCCAGATCGGCCAGAAACGATCGCTGCGCAGCGCGAGGGTGACGAGCCCGGCGAGCAGCACGGCATCGATCAGCAGCACCCCGGTTTCGGTTTTCGCGTAGTTGTTGGAATTCGCGGCATTGGTTGCCAGCGTCGTCACCAGAAAAGCTGTCGCGGCGAACCTTTCGTCAACGCCGCCGATGCGCCATGCGAAGATGCTGCTGCCGACCAATACCGAGGTTGCAAATAGCGTGAAGAGCATGGAGCCGCCTCGTCCGATCCTTGCCTGCCCGAACAAACGGCATCGCCGCCACACTCTGACGAGCGCGGCGGCGATAGCAACAAGCGATTATTCGGCGGGCTGAACCCAGCGTTGGCGGTGGCGCCCTTCGAGCCAGGTGCCGGCCATGAGGGCGATCATTACAGGGTAGGACCAGAAGATCAGGCCAACGGCGTAGGCCCATTTGAAATCGCCGGTTTCCGCCATGCTGGCAAAGTGCACCGTTGTGCCGACCAGCTGAAAAGCAGCGGCCCACATCGGCCAGAAGCGATCGCTGCGCAGCGCCAGCAAGACAAGACCGGCGAGCAGGACAGCATCGATCATCAGGACGATGAATTCGGTGTTGCCGTAATTGCTTTCCGTGAACAGCTTCGAAGCGATCGCTGCGACGACAAAGGCCATCGATGCCAGTCGCTCGTCCCAACCGCCCCAACGGAAGGCGACGCCAAAACTGCCCAGCAATGCTGCGAGGCCGAGATAATTCAGAAACATCGGTCAGCTCCAGACGAATCGACGCAAGACAACCCGGCCAGCACCAGATGTGCGGGCCGGGTTACCGGTGATCAGGCTGCTGCGAGTTCGCCGCGCTCGCGGAAGATGCTGCGGCGATCTTCGGGGCAATCGCCGAGGAAGTTGACGGCCCCCAGGCCGACATCGTGCTGGGCGACAGTCAACGCCTTGTGGGTGCGAATGATGTTGGTGCGCGACTTGACCAGCTGCTGGCAGCTTTCCATCACGTGCATCAATGCCTCATGGCCGACATGCGGCCCGACATTGGCCTGCTGCGCGGCCAGCGGCATCTGTGCGGTCAGGCTTGCAACTGCTGCAATCGCGGCATCGATCGCGGCTTCTGCCGCTGCAAGCTTGCTGGCGATTTCGTTGGCGGCGATGCGGGTCTGGGCCATCGGTGCGGACATGGTTTGGACGGTCACAGGCAAAATCCTTCCGATCGCGCCGAAGCGCGATGATGGGCGTCCTTGCGGACGACCATCGTCCGAAAGGTTAGAGGAGTGTTT
>JBBRVH010000189.1:0-3950 GCA_038246995.1 Sphingomonadales bacterium | reverse complement strand
CGGGTCAGCGTCGTGCGCGGGCGGGCGGCACGAAGGTACTATCTGGGGGTGCCGATGGCGGATCGGCCCGCTTCGTTGCGGGCGGCGGCCGGTTCGCTGAACAAAAGCTTCGGTCGCCTCGATGTGCCGCTGGGCGATTTCCAGCGCTTGCGGCGCGGCAAGATCGACCTGCCGCTGTACGGCGGCCCCGAGACGCTGCGTGCCATCATCGGCAAGACCGGCCCGGATGGCCGCCGCGTTGCCGACAATGGCGATGGCTTCATCATGCTGATCGAATGGGATCGAAGCGGCGGGGTTTCCTCGCGATCCGTGCACCAGTTCGGCGCCGCGACAGTGCGAACCGCCTCTCCGCACCATGCCGACCAGTCACCCTTGTTTGCCACCGAACGCTGGAAACCGGTGCGTTTCGACCCCGCAAGGCTGACCGGACATGTCGAAAGCAGTACCGAACACACGCCATGACTGGTGCCAATCCTGTCGATTCCGGGTGCAAGATCGCCACATCCGGTTGTTTCGGCGGTGCAAGATGCTAGTCATCATCCCTGATTTACAGACGGCAGGGTGTGTTTTTCCAATGAAACCGGTCAGTTCTTGTCTCGCAGTCGCGCTGTTGACGTCCGCGATGCCGGCGCTGGCGGCGCCCGACATGGCGAAATTGGCGGAAATCTAAGGCGCTAGCGAGACCGCCTGGTCGATGCGGCTGTCACCCAGCGGCGGTAAGGCACTGTACTTCACTGCGGCAGCAGCCTCGGGAACGGCAGTCGTTGTCGCCGATCTGGCGACTGGCGCGACCAGGATCGTGCTTTCCGCCGACAAGGCCAACATCCGGCCCTGTAATTGCAACTGGAAGAACGAGGCGCGCATCATCTGCCGGGTGTATTTCATCACCTATGCCGGATCGCAGGAAATTTCCGGCGCCCGGGCTTTTTCCATTGCTGCCGATGGCTCGTCGCGGATCGAACCGGGTGCGCGCAACACCACGGAAACCATCCAGATCGACCAGCGCGGCGCCCGGTTGATCGATTTCCTGCCCGATGACCCCGATCATGTCCTGATGGAGATGCTGATCCCCGAACAGTCGGGCTCTGCGTCCAATATCCAGCGGCGTTCGGGGGTTTCGGTTCAGAAAGTCGATGTCAACAACGGCCGCATGACGCCCACGGAACGGCCCGGCAGCCTCGTCAGCAGCTTCGACAGCGATGACCATGGCGAAGTCCGCTATCGATCGATCGTCACCCGCCTCGCCACCGGCTATGTGGAAGACCGGGTCAGCCACTATGTGCGCGCCAGGGGCAGCAAGACCTGGGTGCCGGCGCATGAGGAAACCATCAGCGCGCGGTCGAACTGGCAATATCTCGGCTTCGACGAAAGCGGCGTTGCCAGCTGACGGCGCGCGATCACGATGGCCGGCTGGCGCTGTTCCGCGCTCCGGTCGGCACCGGCACCAGCCAGTTGCTGTTCGCCGACAGACACGTCGATGTCGACGATGTGCTGCGCATCGGCAAATGGAACCGGCCGGTTGCGGCCGTCTACACGACCGATGCCGCCAATTATCATTATTTCGACCCGGCGCTGGAAAAGCGCGTCGCTGCCCTGTCGTCGGCGTTGCCGGGCAAGCCTTCGGTCACGCTGCTCGACGAAAGCCGGGACGGCAATCGCAACCTGCTGTTTGTCGGCGGGCTCGATGACCCCGGCCGCTATTTTCGCTACGATGCCAAGGCGCGGCAATTGTCGCCGCTGATGCCGGTTCGTGCCGGCTTCGAAGCCGTCGTTCCCGCGCCGCAGCAGGCGGTCAGCTACCCCGCCGCTGATGGCACGATGATCCCGGCGGTGCTGACCCTGCCGCCCGGCCCCGAAAAGCCCGGCCGCCCGGCGATCATCATGCCGCATGGTGGCCCCGGCTATCGCGATTCGCCGGGTTTCGACTGGTTGGCGCAATAATGGGCGCAACTCGGCTATGTCGTGCTGCAACCGAATTTCCGCGGTTCGGTCGGCTATGGGGCGCAATGGTATGCGCAAAACGGCTTCAAGAGCTGGCCGGTGGCGATCGGTGACGTCAATTCGGGCGCGCGCTGGCTGGCAACCAAGGGGCTTGCCGACCCCAAGCGGCTGGCGATTTTCGGTTGTAGCTATGGCGGTTATGCCGCGCTGCCGGGCGCCGCGACCGAACCCGGGCTGTACCGCGCCATCGTCGCTGTGGCACCGGTGACCGACCTCGCCCGGCTGAAGGCGGATTCGCGGCAATATTCCAACCACAACATCGTGGCCAGCATGATCGGCGACGGGCCGCACGTCATGGCCGGGTCGCCGGCGCAACATCCCGATCGTATCACCGCGCCGGTGTTGCCGTTCCACGGCACCCGCGACCAGAATGTCGATATCGGCCAGACGCGCGTGATGGACCAGGCACTAACCCGCGCCGGCAAGCCGCACCGGATGGTGGTCTACGACGGTCTCGACCATTCGCTCATCGACAGCCAGGCGCGGACCGACATGCTGTTGCAGGCCGGGCGCTTCATTGCCGATGCGATGCCGTGATCGCCGTCGGCTATTCGCAAAGCGGCAGGCCGGCGCCGTTGGCAGGCGAAAACAGCGCCTGCGCCGGCCAGTCGCCGGGCAGGGGGGCGGTGACCGTCAGCGGTTCGGCGTCGTCATAGGGCAGCGCGACGGTGCGGGCGTGCAGGCGCATCGGGCCTTTTGCCTCGCCATAGACCGGATCGCCAAGGATTGGATGGCCGATCGAGGCAGCATGGACACGCAACTGGTGGGTGCGGCCGGTTTCGGGGCGAAACTCGATCAGCCGCGCGGACCGATCGATGACCTGCCAGTGCGTCACCGCGCGCTTGCCGCGCGGGTCGATCACCATCCGCCAGCCCGCCTCGGCGCTCGAAATCTTGTGCAGCGGCGCGTCGATGGTGCCGGAATCCGCATCGGGGAGGCTGGAAAGCACCGCCCAGTAGACTTTTTGCACCTGCCCCGCCTCGAAAAGCATCGATACCCGCCGCACTGCCTTGGGGTGTCGAGCGAGAATGAGGCAGCCCGACGTGTCGCGGTCGAGGCGATGGCTGAGCACCGGCAACCGCTGGTTGCCGAAGGCCAGCGTCTCCAGCCAATCCTCCAGGCTGTCGGGCGTGCGCGGGCCGGGGTGCACCGCCAGCCCCGCCGGCTTGTCGATGACGATCAGATGCTGGTCCCGGTGCAGCACGGCGAAGGGCATATCGTGGAGGCTCACCGGCCATGCTTAGCCGCATCGGCCGCGGATTTGTAAAACAATCCCGAAAACCGCCGTTCTGCCTCGCACGGCGCCCCGTGATTGCACGGCAGCCGGGGATTAGCGGGAGCCACCACCATGACCGTCGTGAATACCAACATGTCGGCGCTGACTGCCCAGAGTGCACAGCGCATGTCTGCCTCCAGCCTGTCGATGGCGATGGAGCGCCTGTCGACCGGCCAGCGCATCAATTCCGCCAAGGACGATGCCGCCGGCCTCGCCATTTCGCAGCGCATGACGGCCGATGTCCGCGGCCTTGCCGTCGCCATCCGCAATGCCAACGACGGCATGAGCCTGGCGCAGACGGCGGAAAGCGCCATGGGCGAAGTCACCAACATGCTGCAGCGGATGCGCGAACTCGCCGTGCAGGCGAGCAACGGCACCATGACCGCCGACAACCGCAAGGCGGTGCAAGCCGAAGTCAAGCAGCTGTCGGGCGAGATCGATTCGATCGGCAGCCGCACCAACTTCAACGGCATCAAGCTGCTCGATGGCTCTGCCAAGAGTCTTTTGCTGCAGACGGGCAGCCGGGCCGGCGAGACGGTGACGCTGAATATCAACTCGGCGCGGGCCGGTGAGCTGGGCACCGGGCGGACGGCTGCGCTGACCGGAACGGGTGCCTTTGAGGCGACGGCGGCGAACCTGACCGCCAGCCAGTCTTTGCAGGCCGGTGATCTGG
>JBBRVH010000188.1:0-3977 GCA_038246995.1 Sphingomonadales bacterium | reverse complement strand
GATGCCGCAGGGCGAACTCGAAGCACTGGAGACGCAGGATCCGCTGACGATCCTTGCCTATCAGTACGACATCGTCTGCAATGGCGTCGAACTGTCGTCGGGCGCCATCCGCAACCATCGCCCCGAAATCATGTACAAGGCCTTTGAAATCGCAGGGTACGCCCGCGAAGATGTCGACCGTGATTTCGCCGGCATGATCAACGCCTTCAAATTCGGCGCGCCGCCGCACGGCGGCTCGGCACCCGGCGTCGACCGCATGGTCATGCTGATCGCCGATGAACCCAATATCCGCGAAGTCGTCGTCTTCCCGATGAACCAGAAGGCCGAGGATCTGATGATGAACGCCCCGGGCAATGTGACATTGAAGCAGCTGCGCGAATTGCACATCCGGATTGTCGATTGATGGCCAGTCTGCGCCTTGGGGATTTCGAAGCCGATCCGGACATGGATCGCAGCGATTATGATGACAGGCTGGTGGCGCTCCAGCACCAGCTCGAACTCATCCAGGCCGCCTATATCAACCAGGGCCGCAAGGCGATGATCGCGCTTGAAGGCTGGGATGCGGCGGGCAAGGGCGGGCTCATCACCCGCATGGTCGGGCCGCTCGACCATCGCTACACGAAAGTCTGGTCGATCGGCGCGCCGACGAAACAGGAAGCCGAGCATCACTATCTCTGGCGTTTCTGGCAGCGGCTGCCCGGGGCGCGCGAGATCGCGGTGTTCGATCGCACCTGGTACGGCCGGGTGCTGGTGGAACGTGTCGACGGCTTTGCCACCGCCGATGCCTGGACGCGCGCCTATGACGAAATCAACGCCTTCGAAGCGCTGCACGCCGCCGATGGCATGCGCATCGTCAAGCTGTTCCTCCACATCACCCAGGACGAACAGGACAAGCGCCTGAAGGAACGCCTCGAAACACCCTGGAAGCGCTGGAAAACCGGCACCGACGATTATCATAACCGTTCGCGGCGCGAGGCCTATCTCGATGCCTATCACGATATGTTCGACAGGACATCGACCACGATCGCACCCTGGACGGTGCTCGCGGCGAACGACAAGAAGTCCGCTCGCATCGCTGGCTTGCAAAAGGTGGTCGACGTGCTGGGCAAGGATGTCGACCTTGCCTATCCGCCGGTCGATCCGGCGTTGCAGCAACTCGCCGAAAAGGCGCTCGGCAAGAAGCTGAAACTATAATCTCCCTCCCCGCAAGGGGGAGGGAGTAGAAACCCGGAGCCCCTCGCATGCGCATTTCCTTCCTCGGCCTCGGCATCATGGGCGCCCCGATGGCGCGGCACCTGGCGCGCGCCGGCCATGATGTGACCGTCTATAACCGCACCATGGCCAAGGCAGCGGCCTGGGTCGCGGCCCATGGCGGCCAGGCGGCACCGACTCCGGCGGCCGCCGCGATCGATGCCGAAGTCGTGATCGCGTGCGTGGGGGCCGATCATGATCTGCGCGCCGTCACGCTTGGCCCCGATGGTGCCTTTGGCGCGATGGCACCCGGCAGCCTGTTCATCGATCACACCACCGTTTCGGCGGCGATTGCCCGCGAACTTGCCGATGCCGGTGCAGCGCGTGACCTGCTCGTCCTCGATGCGCCGGTCTCGGGCGGGCAGGCGGGCGCCGAAAACGGCCAGCTCACCATCATGTGCGGCGGCAGCGCGACGGCCTTTGCCGAAAGCCAGCCGGTCATGCAGGCCTATGCGAAACGCATCGGCCATATGGGCCCGGCGGGCAGCGGCCAATTGACCAAGATGGTCAACCAGTTGTGCATCGCCGGGGTGTTGCAGGGCCTTGCCGAAGGGCTGGCCTTCGGCGAAGCGGCGGGGCTCGATCTTGGCCAGGTCGTCGATGTCATTTCCAAAGGCGCGGCGCAAAGCTGGCAGATGGAAAACCGCGCCGCCACCATGGCGCGCGGCGAATTCGATTTCGGCTTTGCCGTCGACTGGATGCGCAAGGACCTGGGTCTGGCGCTCGATGAAGCGCGCCGGCTTGGCGTCACCCTGCCGCTCGGCGCGCTGGTCGATCAATTCTATGGCGATGTCCAGGCGATGGGCGGCGGACGCCAGGATACGTCCAGCCTTATTCGCCGGCTGGCAAAATAACGCGCGCAGGCTGTCGATGTGCTTGTTGCAACGCCTGATTTCTGGCTATGCAAGGCGCAGGAACGGGGTTCCGGAGGGATCGGCATGTTGAGAACATTGGCGCTGGCACTGTTGCTGGCCACACCGGCGCTGGCGGATACCGCTTATATCAACGCCAATGGCTATACGCTGGGCGATGATGGCGCGCTGCGGCGCTTCGCGACGCTGGTTGTCGACAACGCCGGCAAGGTGAAGGCGACGCTGCCCGCCGGCGCGCCGCTGCCGCGCGGCAAGAAGGTCGATCTCAAGGGCCGCAC
Organism: Sphingomonadales bacterium; assembly: GCA_038246995.1. Classification (GTDB taxonomy): domain Bacteria; phylum Pseudomonadota; class Alphaproteobacteria; order Sphingomonadales; family Sphingomonadaceae; genus Sandarakinorhabdus. The sequence goes on along the minus strand of JBBRVH010000188.1, from coordinate 1,576 downwards.
GCTGCTGCCCGGGCTGATCGATGCGCACGGCCATGTCATGAGCCTGGGCGAACGTGCGCTGGCGGTCGACCTTTCGGAAACCACGTCGCTGGCGGCAGCACAGGCAGCGGTAAAGGCCAACCCGGGGAAAGGCGCCTGGATCCGCGGCGGCGGCTGGAACCAGGAACGCTGGGGGCTGGGCCGTTTCCCGACCGCGGCCGAACTCGACAGCGTGACCGGCAATCGCCCCGCCATCCTGCGCCGCGTCGATGGCCATGCCGTCTGGGTCAATTCCGCGGCGATCAAGCTTGCCGGCATTACCGCCGCCACCCCCGATCCCGCCGGCGGGCGTATCGAACGCGATGCCGCGGGCAACCCCAATGGCGTGCTCGTCGATGCCGCGATGAAGCTGGTCGGCGCCGTGGTGCCGCCGCTGTCACCGGCCGAAAACGATGCGGCATTGGCCAAATCACTGGCGATCATGGCGTCGGTCGGCCTGACAGGGGCGCATGATGCCGGCATCGACCGCCCGACCTGGGACCGCTATCGCCGCTTCGCCGCGCGCGGCAAATTGACCGCGCGGCTGTATGCGATGGCCTATGGCCCCGACAACCGCGATGCCATTGCACCCGATGGCCCGATCGGCTGGCGTGATGGCGACCGGCTGGCGATGATGGCGATGAAGCTGCAAGCCGATGGCGCCCTGGGGTCACGCGGCGCCTGGATGGCCGATGATTACAGCGACGCGCCGGGCAACAAGGGCCTGCCGTTCTTTGAAGAAGGCAATCTGCGCCGCATCATCATCGCGGCTTCGGCCAAGGGTTTCCAGGCCAATGTCCACGCCATCGGCGATGCCGCCAACGGCGCGGTACTGTCGGCGTTTGCGGCGATCCCGGTCAGCCAGCGCAGCGCGCTGCGTCACCGCGACGAACATGCCCAGATCCTCAACACCGGTGACCTGCCGCGTTTCGCCCGGCTGGGGATCATCGCCAGCATCCAGCCAACCCATGCCACCAGTGACAAGGGCATGGCCGAAGCCCGGGTCGGCGAGGCGCGGCTGGCGGGCGGCTATGCCTGGAAAACCCTGATCGACAGCGGCGCGCGCATTGCCGGCGGCAGCGATTTCCCGGTCGAACCGCCCAATCCCTTCTATGGCCTGCACGCCGCCGTCACCCGGCAATCGCGCGACGGCCAGCCGCCGCAGGGCTGGCGCATGGCCGAAGCGATGACCTTGCCCCAGGCCTTTGCCGCCTTCACCACCGGCGCCGCCTGGGCCGGCCATGCCGAAGGCAAGGTCGGCACGCTGACCCCGGGCAAATGGGCGGATTTCATCATCGTCGAACAGGATCCGTTCACGATAGCGCCCGGCGACCTGTGGAAGGTGACGATCAACGAAACCTGGCTCGCCGGTCGGCGGGTGTTCCGGAAGAAGTAGGCGAGGGTTCGGCGCACCTGGCTCGTCACCCCCGCGCAGGCGGGGCCCCATCGCCCAAACTACGGCACAAGGTATCGATATTCGGGCGGGGGGCCCCCGCCTGCGCGGGGGGGACGACCCCACCGAGGTCAATCCCGTGACCGTCAGGATCTGCGGCAGTTC
>JBBRVH010000187.1:0-4017 GCA_038246995.1 Sphingomonadales bacterium | reverse complement strand
GCCGGAATGTTGCTACTCGAAATCGAAGTTTGGGCGATGGGCCCCCGCCTGCGCGGGGGTGACGAACAGGTTGCGGAGCACGCGGCCCGGCGCTTCCTCACCCCATGATGAACGCGTTGAGCTTGTTGCCATCCGGATCACGGAAATAGCCGGCATAAAAGCCTTCGCCGCGTGGCCCCGGCGGGCCGTCGCAGGTGCCGCCATGCGCCAGCGCGATGGCGTGCAGCCGATCGACCTGGGCGGTGTCCTTCGCCTCCAGCGCCACCATCACGCCATTGCCGACGCTGGCGGGTTGGCCGTTGAACGGCACCGTCGCGGCAACGCCGGCGGCGCCACCCGGCGTGCCCCAGGCGATGAAGGTCGGGAAATCCATCATCCGGCCGACGCCCATTTCGGCAGCAATGGCATCATAGAAAACCGCCGCGCGCGCCAGGTCGCTGGTGCCAAGCGTTACATAACCGATCATCGCGTTCCCCCCTGCTTTGGCAGGAACATATAATGAACATAACCGATTCGCAAGCGCGTCAGCTTTTCGCCTTGGCATTTGCCCGGCGCCCGGCCGGCGTGTCGCGCTTGCCCGCCAGGATCGACGTGCAATCCTGGTCCTTGGCATCGCCGAGATCGACAAAGGCCGCCACGGCGGCGAGCGGCGTCGCGACGATGCCGAGCGCCAGCCCGGCGCCGAGGCGGGTCAGCAATTCGCCCGAGATCACGTTGATGCGCGGCTCGGCAAAATAGCCGCGCAAGCCGATCGGCGACTGGGCCGAAAACAGGCTGAACTGTTTCGAATCGCCCTCCAGTGCCATCGCGAGCGATTCGTCGGCAAAGCTGAAGCCGCCCGAGCCCCGGAACACCGTCTTGTTGGTATCGAAGACGATGGGGTCGGCGATGGCGCGGCCCTTGGTGACGGTAAAGGCGGCGATGCCGCAATTGATCGACCGGGGTTCCTTCAGCTTCTTGCTGATCAGCGCCGTCAGGTAATTCTGCAGGTCGAGCTCGGCGAGTTCGGTGTTGCGCACCCACAGCGTGCCCTTTGGAAAGAACAGCGCGATCCGGCCATTGGCGCTGGCCAGCGAGGCGCGCACGCTGTCGCCGGTGCCGCGCAACTGCACCCGGCCGCGCATAGTCACGGTGGTCCCCGCGTCCTCCACCTTGAAACCGGTCAGCAGCTTGCCGAGCGGCACCTTGGTGATGCGGACGTCGTAATCGGTCTGCACCGGCGGCGTGCGGGCATTGATGGCGATCCTGGCGGTCAGCCGCCCGCCGGCGATATCGAAGGCCAGCGGCGTCAGGCTGAGCAGGCGATCATCGAGATCGAGCCCGAGATGGAAATTGTCGAAGGGCAGCTTGCCGGTGCGCACCTTTCTGGCGCGATAATCGATGCGGGCGTCGAACTTGCCGATGGCTTCGATGGCGAGCGGCGCATCGGGCAGCAGCCGCGGCCGGCCGGCGACCGTGACGACGATGCCCTTGCCCGCCTCCAGCCGTTCGGGATCATAGCCGACGAGCGGCCCGACATCCTTGATATCGAGGATATTGCTGGTCAGCGTGCCATCGAGCCGGAAGCGGCCCGTGGCAGTTTCGGCCATGATGCCGGTCAGCGTGCCGGCGATATCGGTGCTGCCGATGCGGCCGGTGAGCCGGGTCAGCCGCAACTCGCGATCGACCTTGGTCAGGTTGGCCGCCAATGTATAAGGCCGCGTGGCAGGCAGGATGATGCCGAACAACGCGCCGGGTTCCTGCAGATTGCGACCGCGCGCGCTGATCCGCAAATCGGCGCCATCGATCCGCGTCATGCTGGGCAAGGTACCCGCCAGGGTGATGCGGGTGCGCGCGATACTGCCGGCAAGATCGAGCCCGATGCGGCCCCCGGCAGCGGCCTCGTTGGGGGTTGTCAACTGTCCCGACAGGGTGAAGGGCGCGCCATGGGTGGTGCCCTTGCCACCGAAGACCAGCGGCCCGGCGATCCGCTGCACCCCGCCGGTGGCCGTGGCGGCGATGGTGCCGACCGTCAGCTCGAAACGCGTGTTGCTCGGTGCGTCGATGATCTCCAGGCGGCTGTCGGTGACGGCCGCCCGGATGACGTCGGGCAGTTCGAGCGGCCCGCCGCCGAAGGTCCAGTTGTTGCTGCCGTCCGGGCGGCGTTGCAGCGCGAGGCGGCCCCCATCAAGGGTAAAATCGGCAATGGTCAGTTGCCCGAAGAGCGCCTTCAGCAATGGCGCATCGAGCGCGATCCGGCGCGCGGCGAAAAACTGTCCTTTTTCGGCCCATTCGGGGTTGCCGACCGTCAGCGCATCGGCGCGAAAACGGATGCCGGGGGCCAGGTAGAGCTCGAAATTGCCCGCCACCCGTACCGGGCGCCCGGCACGTTCGGAGGCATAATCCTCGAATGTCCCCTGCCAGAAGCGGCCGCGCGTGACATATTGATAGATATAAAGCCCGGCGAGTACGGCGATCAACGCGGCAAGACCGATCAGCAGGCGCCGGCGGCGCAACGTTCGGGCCGGCGGGGGCGCGGGCTGTGACATGTCGGGGTTCATTCGATACACAACCTTTGAAGGCTCGCCGCGTTCCCGCCCACGCCGAGCCATGGATCGCTTGTTGCATTGCCGCGCCGGCATGGCTATAGCCCCGCCCTTCGCATGACCGAACGGCCCGGCTGAATGGGCTGCCGTGGCTGTTCAATGATGCGTCCACCTAAGCCTTTCAGGCTTTGCAAGGAGACGAAATGCCCAAGCTCAAGACCAAGAGCGGTGTGAAGAAGCGCTTCAAGATCACCGCGTCGGGCAAGATCAAGCACGGTGTCGCTGGCAAGCGCCACCGTTTGATCAGCCACAATTCCAAGTACATCCGCCAGAATCGCGGGACATCGGTGCTTTCCGAGGCAGATACGCCGCGGGTGAAGCTCTGGGCCCCCTACGGTCTTAAGTAAGGAGGCCGGTAAATGGCACGCGTCAAACGTGGTACGACGACTCACGCTCGTCACAAGCGGATCCTGGAACAGGCGAAGGGCTATTATGGCCGTCGCAAGAACACGATTCGTATCGCCAAGCAGGCCGTCGAAAAGGCCGGCCAGTACGCCTATCGCGATCGCAAGGTAAAGAAGCGCAGCTTCCGCGCCATCTGGATCCAGCGCATCAACGCGGCAGTGCGCGAACAGGGCCTGACCTATGGCGTCTTCATGCACGGCACCAAGCTGGCCGGCATCGAGATCGACCGCAAGATCATGGCCGATCTCGCCATGCACGAGCCCGTTGCATTCAAGGTCATCATCGCGCAGGTCCAGGCCGCGCTTGATGCCAAGGTCGCTGCCTGAACGCATCGATTGAACGGACATCAAGGGGCGCGGAAGGGACAACCTTTCCGCGCCCCTTTTGTTTTGAACACGCAGAGGCTAACGGGCAATTGTCGCGACGAACGGAAAGCTGGCAACTCAATTCTTCGCAAGACTAACACTATTTTAGCATTCTCGAGGCCACAGTGAGCGATATCGATAATATTGGGCGCACCATGATGGCTCTCGTTGACGAGGCCAACGACCTTGCAACGCTCGAGGCTGCAAGGGTCACTGCACTCGGCAAAAATGGTGTCGTTACCAATCTCTTAAAGAGCATTGGCAAGCTGCCGGACTCCGAAAAATTTGCGTTAGCGCCAAAATATCAGGGGTGGCGAGGTGCAATAAACGGCGCGATTGTGGCTAAAGAACGAATTCTAGCAGCAGCGGCTCTCGATGCTCGCCTCGCTGCCGAGCGTCAGGACATGACGCTGCCCGTCGCCCCCGCCCTTGTCGGCAGCATCCATCCCGTCAGCCAGGTGATGGACGAACTGGCGGAAATCTTCGCCGATCTGGGTTTCGCCGTCGCCACCGGCCCTGAAATCGAGGACGACTGGCATAATTTCAGCGCGCTCAACATTCCCGAAACCCATCCGGCGCGGGCGATGCACGATACCTTCTATTTCCCCGATACCGATGCGCAGGGCCGCAAGATGCTGCTGCGCACCCACACATCCCCGGTG
>JBBRVH010000186.1:0-4044 GCA_038246995.1 Sphingomonadales bacterium | reverse complement strand
GGTTTGCTTCTGCCCTCCCGGCACGGGAGGGGTCGGGGGTGGGGCGTGCCGCTGGTGCCGCATTCCGCATCTGCGGGACAATCGGTACCACCCCCGACCCCTCCCGTGCCGGGAGGGGAGAAGAGAGCAGAGGGGAGCAACTGATGAACCTCGACTGGGAAAAGCTGCGCCTGTTCGAACTGGTTGCCGAGGCCGGCAGCTTTACCGAAGCGGCGCGGCGGCTGCACATGAGCCAGCCGGCGCTGAGCCGTCAGATCGGCGCGCTGGAGGACAGTATCGGCGCCAAGCTGTTCCATCGCCACGCCCGCGGGCTGGCAATGACGCACGAAGGCGAACAGTTGCGCACTGCGACGCACGACATGCAGGACCGGCTGGAGCGCGCCAGGCTGGCGATCGATGCCTCGCGTGACCGGCCCACAGGCGAAATTCGGGTGACCACGACGGTCAGCTTCGGTTCGACCTGGCTGGCGCAGCAATTGGGCGATTTTCTCGATCTTTACCCCGATATCACCGTCAGCCTGATGTTGTCGGACCAGGATGTCGATCTGGCCAAGCGCGAGGCCGATGTCGCCATCCGTTTTCACCAGCCGTTCCAGGCCGAACTGGTGCAACGGCCGCTGGTCGGCATTCGCCACCATCTGTGCGCGTCGCCCGATTATCTGGTGCGCCATGGCACGCCGCAGACCATCGCCGATCTCGATCGGCACCGGCTGATTGCCTATGGCGATGCGGCGCCGGAGTTCCTGAAAGGCATCAACTGGGCGCTCGAACTGGGCCATGAAGGCGCGCCGCGGGTGCCGGCACTGATGATCAACAACAGCCATGGCGTGCTGCAGGCGGTTGAATCGGGCGCCGGCATTGCCGCCTTGCCAAGCTATCTCATCCGCTTTTCGGGCAAGGTGCGGGTGGTGCTGCCCGAAATCGAAGGCCCGGTGTTCCGCACCTTCTTTACCTATCCGGCGGAACTGCGCCGTTCCTTGCGGGTCGTGGCGCTGCGCGATTTCCTGGTCGAGCGCATGACGCCGGGCAATCTCGATATCGATCGCCATGCGCTAAGCGCATAATCAAAGATGCGCTGAGCGCATGATCGAACCATGCGCTGAGCGCATAGCTGGGTTGCATCTTTGTGCACTGCACAAAAGCCGGGTGCAGCCGTAAATAAGGTCCGTGGCCGTCATTGACGGCGCGACGTTCGCTTCATCCTCCCCCGATGACCGAACGTCTGGTTTCCAGTCTTGTCCTCCCCCCCTCGGATGGCTGGAAACCGACCCGCGCGCTGCCCGCTCCATCCCCCCGGAGCCGCCAGTTCGTCGCGGGTCAACATTTAGGGCCGGGTCTGCCTTTGGCAGGCCCGGCCCTTTTTTTGGGATTTTGACGTTGGGGCCTGCTGCGGCGCAATGCGCTACCCTTGCTTGCCGCTGCGCGACCGGCGGTCGCCTGGGGGCAGGTGGCAGTTTCCACCGCCCTGCGGCACCGATGCAACCCATCTTGCCTTGCTCCGCAACCCCTTGATGCGCTACGTCCGATACGCCGGGCCGGGCCTGTAGCTCAGCGGTTAGAGCTGGCCGCTCATAACGGCTAGGTCGGGGGTTCGAATCCCTCCGGGCCCACCGGCGGATTGATCGAGGAAGCCCCCCTGTCCGACCCGATATCCCGACCGGCGACAACTGCCCCCGAGGTGGCTGGCAAGCCGAATGGCAATCTCAAGCAATGGATCGGCGCCGGGCTCGGGCTGGTGGTGCTGTGCCTCGCCATCTGGGGCATCCGCATGATCGCCGGCCAGGTGACGCTGGCCGAGATCATGGCGGACATTCACGCCACGCCGGCGCATCTGCTGGTGGCAGCGGCGCTGTCGGCGGCGGCCTCCTATGTCGTGCTGGTCGGCTATGACTGGCTGGCAACGCGGCATCTTGGCTATAAATTGCCCTGGTCGACACTCGCGGCAGCAAGTTTTGCCAGCTTCACGATGAGTCATACCCTGGGGGTGACGGTGCTGACCGGCGGTACGGTGCGCTATCGCATCTACACCCGCGCCGGGGTCAAGCCCGCCGATATCGCCATGATCATCCTGCTGTGCGGCTGGACCTTCTGGCTCGGCATCGTGGCGGTGGCCGGGTTCGGGCTGGTGATTGCCCCCGATCTGGCGACGCCGTTCAAGGACCTGGCGCCGAGCGCCGAGCGCTGGGCCGGGGCGATCCTGCTGGCGGGCACGGCGTCCTACCTGCTGCTGGCGACCATCTGGCGGCGCGAATTCCGGATCTGGTCGTACCGCTTCTTCATTCCCGATGGCCGCGAGACATTGTGGCAGATCATCATCGGTGCGGTCGATCTCGCCTTTGCCGGCGGGGCGCTTTATCTGCTGTTGCCCGACGTTGGCGTGCCCGGGCTGCTGACCTTCCTGACCATCTATGCCGTTGCGATGGTGACGGGGGCGCTCAGCCATTCGCCCGGCGGGCTTGGCGTGTTCGAAGGGGTCATCCTGCTGCTGATGCCCGAAGCGCCCAAGGCCGGCGTGCTGGCGGCGCTGGTGATCTTCCGGTTGATCTATACCTATATTCCCTTCCTGCTCGGCATTGCCGTGATCGCCTGGCAGGAATGGCGGGCATTGCGCGCGCGCAGGCGCGGCCCAGCCACGTAATTCCGGCTGCCGCCGGCTGGTGGTGGCCTGACGCCGCCGGGCTTCAGCCGCGCTGCTCGGCGAGTGCGGCTGCCGCCTTGGCCTGCCAGCGCGGGGTGAGGCCGGGCAGGGTGGCGAGTTCGGCCAGCGCGTCCTGCGTGCCGTTGCGACCCGCGGCAAAGCCGGCAAAGCGGCTGACGCTCCACTGCGGGTTCAAGCGATCGATGACGTCATGGGCATCGCCCGGGGCGATTTCGCCGGCTTCGAGAACGCGATAGTACCAGCCGCAGCGGCCCGACCTGGTCATGGCACGGACGACGCGGGCCGTGCCGATGACGGCGGCAAAAGTGCTGCACGGTTCGCGGATCTGGGCAATCTGCAAGGTAACGCTGCCGCAGCGGATGATGTCGCCGATGCACAGACCGGCTTCGTCCTGGCCGTCGATGACAAGGTTTTCGCCCATCGCGCCCGGGACGAAGCGATGGGCGATATCGGGAAATTCGCTGCGCCAGCCGGCATAGCCCGACAGCGGATAGCCATAGACGGCTTTTTCCGGCCCGCCATGAACACGGCGATTGGCCTGGACGTCGCTGGTGATGCCGAGCGTGGCAATTTGCACCGGCCCGGCCACCGGCGCCTTGCGATAGGCGGTCATCAGGCCAGCGCCGCCGCGTCCGGCATTTTCAAGCCGTTCGATGCGGCCGACATGGATGGCGCGAAGCGTTCCGGGTGCGATGATTTTCACCCTTGCCTTGTGCCGATTTGGCACCGAAACTGCAATTCTTGTTCAACAGTCGAAAGGAGGTGGTCGGATGTCTCATTGTCTTACGTTACGGTCCGGTGCGTTGGTGGTTGCGGTGGGAATCGCAACTCTCTGAGGATCAGCGCCATCTCCGGTTCGTAACCGGCAATGTGAAAGGCCGTCGGGGCAACCCGGCGGCCTTTCTGCCTTTAGGCTCGGCTGTTACCGCCCCTTCCACTCGGGCTTGCGTTTCTGGGCAAAGGCCAGCGGGCCTTCACGCAAGTCTTCGGAACGCCACAGCGCACTGACCGCCGGGTGTGCCATCTGGCCTTCATAGGCAGCCTGCAGCGAGGCCGTGTCGAGGCTGCGGCTGACCACCTGTTTCGAGGCGCGAATCGACATCGGCGACAGTTCGCAGATCTGCGCCGCGAGTGCCTTTGCGGCCGCCAGCAAGCCATCGGCGGGAACGATTTCGTGGACGAAGCCCAGGTCCTTGCCCTCCGCCGCCGGTACGCTGCGTGCCGTCAGGATCATCGCCATGGCACGCTTGACGCCGATGGTGCGCGGCAGGCGGTGCAGGCCACCCGCCAGCGCCGCCAGCCCGACCTTGGGTTCGGGCAGCGCAAAGGTCGCGGTATCGGCCGCAAGAATGATGTCGCAGGCCAAGGCGATTTCAAAGCCGCCC
>JBBRVH010000185.1:0-4060 GCA_038246995.1 Sphingomonadales bacterium | reverse complement strand
GAAGGGCTTGTAGGAGCGCGTGGCCTTGAGGAGCGACAGGGGATCAGCCTTTAGAAACGAGAGAGTGCCTGCGGCGTGCAGGGGTTGAACCCCGGCACGCCGGTGATGGGTGCGTCAGCAATTGGGAGGGGGCCGTGGGGTCGAGTCGTGGAAGTCCACACCGCGGCCCCCTCACCGGCCGAACCGGCGGCTGCCGGAACGGTGCCCGGGCCAAAGCCCGGGTGATGCCCTGCTGACAGGCACGGCATTTGAAACGGGGTCTGGGGGTTGAACCCCCAGCCGCCGGAAGCGTTTCCTACTGACACGCCAGACATTCGTCGTAATCCCGCATTTCCATCTTCATGATGGGGGCTTCCGGTGTGTTGTCGGCCTCCACGCCGCCGGCGAAACCGGCGCGCTGGATCGACATCGAGCGGAGATAATAGAGCGATTTGATGCCGAGTTCCCAGGCGCGATAATGCAGCATGAGCAGATCCCATTTTTCGACATCGGCGGGGATGAACAGGTTGAGCGATTGCGCCTGGTCGATGAACGGCGTGCGATCGCCGGCGAGTTCGAGCAGCCAGCGCTGGTCGATTTCGAAGGCGGTGCGATAGACCGCCTTTTCATCGACGCTGAGGAAATCGAGATGCCCGACCGAGCCGCCGCGTTCGAGGATCGAGTTCCACACCGCGTCGCTGTTCTTCGATTTCGAAATCAGCAGTTTTTCGAGATAGGGGTTGCGCACGACGAAGCTGCCCGACAGCGTCTTGTGGGTATAGTCGTTGGCGGGGATCGGTTCGACGCACGCCGAGGTGCCGCCGGCGATGATGCTGATGCTCGCCGTTGGCGCGATCGCCATCTTGCAGGAAAACCGCTCCATGACGCCCATGTCGGCGGCATCGGGGCAGGGGCCGCGTTCGGCCGCCAGGTTCATCGACGCCTGATCGACCTGGGCGCGGATGTGCTTGAACATCTTGAGGTTCCAGCTTTTCGCCATGGCGCCTTCAAAGGCGATGCCGCGCGCCTGGTAGAAGCTGTGCAGCCCCATGACGCCAAGGCCGACCGAGCGTTCGCGTTCGGCGGCATATTTGGCGCGCGCCATTTCGGGTTCGGCGCGATCGATATAATCCTGGAGGACGTTATCGAGAAAGCGCATGCAATCTTCGATGAACTGCGGATCGCCGTGCCACTGGTCCCAGGTTTCAAGGTTGAGCGACGACAGGCAGCACACCGCCGTGCGGTCATTGCCGAGATGGTCGGGCCCGGTTGGCAGGGTGATTTCGGAACACAGGTTCGAGGTGGAAACCTTCAGCCCCAGGTCGCGCTGGTGCTTGGGCATGGTGCGGTTCACTTCATCGACGAAGATGATGTAGGGCTCACCCGTGGACAGCCGGGTTTCGACAAGCTTGGTGAACAGGCTGCGGGCATCGACCTGGGCGCGCTTTTCGCCGGTTTTCGGGCTGACGAGATCGAAGCTGTTGCCGTCGCGCACCGCCGCCATGAAGGCATCGGTGATGAGAACGCCGTGGTGGAGGTTGAGCGCCTTGCGGTTGAAATCGCCCGAGGGTTTGCGGATTTCGAGGAATTCCTCGATTTCGGGGTGCGAGACGTCGAGATAGACGGCGGCCGACCCGCGGCGCAGCGAGCCTTGCGAAATGGCGAGCGTGAGCGAATCCATGACGCGCACGAACGGGATGATGCCGCTGGTCTTGCCATTGAGGCCGACAGGCTCGCCGATGCCGCGAACGTTGCCCCAATAGGTGCCGATGCCGCCGCCGCGGCTGGCGAGCCAGACATTTTCGTTCCAGGTGTTGACGATGGCATCGAGACTGTCACCGACCGAATTGAGATAGCACGAGATCGGCAGGCCGCGGCCGGTGCCGCCGTTGGACAGCACCGGAGTCGACGGCATGAACCATAGTTGCGACATGTGATCATAAAGGCGCTGGGCATGGCCGGCATCATCGGCATAGGCCGCAGCGACGCGGGCGAACAGGTCCTGATAGGATTCACCGGGCAGCAGATAACGGTCGTCGAGCGTGTCCTTGCCGAAATCGGTGAGGAGGGCATCGCGCGAACGATCGACGGTGACCGGGAATTTCCACGGCATGATCTCGTTCGACGCGCGCTTGGGTGCCTTGGCGGCGGGCGCGGTGGCGGGTGCCTTGGCGGGAGGCGTCACGGGATCGAGCGCCAGCAGATCGCCATTGCTGTTGTCCGTGCCGTCGCTGCCCATGTTCCGAAACTCGCTCACCATTTCACTCCTGAAAACATTCCGCCGCGAAACACCCTATCCGACCCTGACAGCATAGGATGAGAACAAACCGGGGTCACGCGCCGAATTGCCGCCGGCGCGCTTATCCCCGATATCCACAGCCGGACCTGGGCCCATGACTGTCTCCCCCCATCGCCGATACCACAACTGGTATGTATCGCTGCTTCCCCGGGCTACAGATTGTGCCTGATCTGCCGATAATGACAAGTGGCTTTTCTGCCGCGCGGTGTAATTTCGCGCTGGACTTTTGCTATCAGTGACTTGTGCGATGGAGCATCAACGCGATGTGGACCAAGCGCCGCAGGGGAGGTATTCTGGGCACAACACGATACCGCCGCGGGGGGAACAGGCCATGACGCTGATCAAGCAGGATGATGTCATCGAATCGGTCGCCGATGCGTTGCAGTATATCAGTTACTTCCACCCGATGGACTATATCCGGGCGCTGGGCCGCGCCCATGACGCCGAACAGGGCCCGGCGGCCAAGGACGCCATTGCCCAGATCCTGACCAACAGCCGGATGTGCGCCGAAGGGCATCGCCCGATCTGCCAGGATACCGGCATCGTCGTCGCTTTCGTCAAAGTCGGCATGAACGTGCGCTGGCAGGCGACGATGACGCTGGAGGAAATGATCAACGAGGGCGTGCGCCGCGCCTATCTCAACCCCGAAAACCGGCTGCGCGCCTCGATCGTCGCCGATCCGGCCTTCGCGCGCACGAACACGAAGGACAATACGCCGGCGGTCACCCATGTCGAACTGGTGCCGGGTGACCATGTCGAGATCACCGTCGCGGCCAAAGGCGGCGGCAGCGAGAACAAGACCAAGTTTGCCATGCTCAACCCCAGCGACAGCATCCGCGACTGGGTGGTCAACACCGTGCCGTTGATGGGCGCCGGCTGGTGCCCGCCGGGGATGCTGGGCATTGGTATCGGCGGCTCGGCGGAAAAGGCGATGCTGCTCGCCAAGGAATCGCTGATGCTGCCGATCGACATGGCGGAACTGAAGGCGCGCGGGCCCAACAGCAAGATCGAGGAACTGCGCATCGAGCTTTACGATGCCGTCAACGATCTCGGCATCGGCGCGCAGGGGCTGGGCGGGCTGTCGACGATCCTCGATGTCAAGATTCTCGATACGCCGACGCATGCAGCGTCGAAGCCGATCGCGATGATCCCCAATTGCGCCGCGACCCGTCACGCGCATTTCACGCTGACGGGCGATGGCCCGGCCTATCTCGAGCCGCCCAAACTCGCCGATTGGCCCAAAGTCGACTGGAAACCGTCGAAACAGGCGATCCCTGTCGATCTCGACACGCTGACGCCGGCAATCGTCGCGTCGTGGAAGCCCGGCGATCGCCTGCTGCTCAACGGCAAGATGCTGACCGGGCGCGATGCGGCGCACAAGCGCATGACCGACATGCTGGCCCGCGGCGAAACGCTGCCGGTCGATTTCACCAACCGCGTCATCTATTATGTCGGCCCCGTCGATCCGGTGCGCGATGAAGTCGTCGGCCCCGCCGGCCCGACGACCGCCACCCGCATGGACAAGTTCACCGAGGAAATGCTCGCCAAGACCGGCCTCATCGCCATGGTCGGCAAGGCCGAGCGCGGCCCGGCCGGGATCGCTGCCATCCAGAAGCACAAGGCGGCCTATCTGATGGCCGTCGGCGGTGCGGCGTATCTGGTATCGAAAGCCATCAAGGCCTCGAAGGTGCTGGCGTTCGAGGAACTCGGCATGGAAGCGATCTATGAATTCACCGTCCAGGACATGCCGGTAACGGTCGCGGTCGATGCGACGGGCGAGAG
>JBBRVH010000184.1:0-4183 GCA_038246995.1 Sphingomonadales bacterium | reverse complement strand
CGGTGCTGCAGCCGAGGCTTCCCGTCGGCATCGGCACCGTCACACCGGCAGTGGCCGCGAGCATCGCGATGGCAGGCGGATCACACGCCAGTACCAGACTCGCGGCGCGCACCAGCGAGCCATCGTGCAGCATCACCCCCTTCAGCACCTCGTCCTCGACCAGCAGTTTGAGCAGTGGCGCCAGATCGAGCCCTGCCGCCTTGGGATCGATCGCCGCGGCCTCGCCGGAACTCGCCACCTGCACCAGGCAGAGATCGGGGTAATAGGTGCTTTCGCGCATGAATTCGGTGTCGATACAGACGAAATCGGCCCGGGCGAGGCGGTCGCAAAGCGCGGCGAGGGTCGCGGTGTCGGTCACCAGGGGATGGATGTGCATGACCGATCATAGCGCGGGGACACGGCGATCACAAAGTGGCCATCTGCCGCCCGGTCGCGCGCCTGCGGCCCCCATATTTTGCCAGCCGCTGCAACCGGTCAGGGTCAATCGCGGCGACGGGGATCGGCCACAAGCTGCGACCCGATCAGCGGATCGAGCAGCTGGCCGGCGAGCGTCGGGCTGACGGGGGCATCGACGCCATAGACGGTCGGATAGGCGGTCGGCAGGTGCAGCGTTCCGAACACCCGGTCGATCACCGGAAAGATCGCTGCAAAATTATGATCGCGATGTTCGTCGTTGCTGTGGTGCCAGTGGTGGAACGCCGGTGTGGAGATCAGCCATTCCAGCGGCCCGAAGCGGAACCAGACGTTGGCGTGGATCATGAAGCTCCAGATCACCCCGAAAATAGTGATGATCGCCGCGGTGTCGGTGGTGCCGCCGGGGGTCGCCTGGCCAAGACCGAGCAGCGTGACGGGTACCAGCCCGGCCATGCGGGTAAACACCATATCGGCCGGATGATCACGCGTGTTGGTCAGCCAATCGACATGTTCGGCGCTGTGGTGGACGGCGTGAAAGCGCCACAGCCACGGGTTCACATGGCTCCAGCGGTGGTACCAGTAGACACCGATGTCGTTGACGAAAAACGCTGCCAGCAGCTTCAGGCCGATCGGCCAGATCAGGATCGCGGAATACAGCCCGAACGGATCGAAGCCGGCGGGCGCGCGCGCCAGCATTGCCAGCGGAAGGGCGACGATCGCGGCGGGAACGATGCTGTTGATGAAATACCAGGCGAGGTCGACGCCGGTCTGCGCTCGCCAGAGCTTTGCCGGGTGCAGCGTGAACAGCCGTTCCAGCGGAACGAAGATCACCATCAGCAGCACCAGCCAGGCGGCAAGGTGCACGCCTGGTTGACATAATGCGCGATCATCGCCGGCCGTCCCCCGCCTTTCCAAACAACGAAGGGATGCCGCATGCACGGCATCGCTTCCAGTGGCCATCGGCGTGCAGCAGCGCCGAAGGCTTATCTTCAAGCGGCAACTGTTGCCGCGCGACGACGGCGCGCGGCGGCACCGATCATGCCGAAACCGGCGATCAGCATCGCCCAAGACGATGGTTCCGGAACTTCGGCGAGCGAGACCCCGTCGAGCAGCGTGAAGGGCGGGCCACCGTTGGGGGTGCCGAAGGCGAGGAACGTCAGCGTGTCGCTGCTGTTCTGCGCCGTGAACGTCATCGTTTCCTGCATCCAGCCGGAAAAGCCCTGGGTCGGCAGGTTGAGCGTTGCGGTGGTGTAGGTTTCGTTGCCAAGGCTGGCGGTCAGGCGATTGGTCGTGGCGCCGGTGCGGTTCTGCAACTGCGTGGCGGCCCAATAATAAGTCAGGCGATACTGTTTGCCGACGTCGAGGCCGTTGATGGTCTGGATGAACGGCGAGTTGTAGGGACCGAATGTCGGTGGCGCATCGCCGACGAAATCGGCGTCGAAGCCTACAAAGGCACCGCCATCGGGGCTGGGGCCGGTATAGGCCAGCGACAGCTTGCCGAGCGGATCGTTGAAGCGTTCCTGGACGTTGTTGGTCGCGGCCAGCGCCGGTGCTTAATAATAATAGGTGATGCCGCCGCTGAGGGTGGCCTGCCAGTTGGTGACGCCCTGGGTGACATAGCCGGTGTTGGCGACATCGACGCCGATCTCGATGCCGGCCAGGCCGGGGGTCGGCGTATAGGCGGATTGTTCGAAACTGCCGTTCTGCACGAGATTGACGGCACCGGCAGCGCCGGCGTTCGCCGCGAGGGCAATGCCCAACAGGATGGTTTTCAGTGACATGGATCGGTCCCCTTCAAGCTCGAATGCGCCTGACGCGCATCGGTGCTCTCGTATCAACCGCGCAAATTAAGTGCCAAGATCCTTGCCACGACGAAGGCGAACTCTGGCCGAAATATGCACCTATTATCAACGCAGCGCGCAAGAAATCCCGGCCGGCGCCAATATCGCCAACGCTGACAAGCCGTAAAAACTGTCGGATTTCCTTACACTTCGGTGGGCGCAATGCCCGAATGCCGGGCGCCGCCGCCGCTGCAGGATACGTCGGCCTTGACAAAGCGGCCCGTGCGCGGTGTCACCCGCGGCCCGTACCTCATCGTTCCGGACAAAAGGCCCGCCGCCCCATGCACGCCTATCGCACCCATCACTGCGGCCAGCTTCGCGCCGCCGACGCCGGCCATGCCGTCCGCCTGTCGGGCTGGGTGCACCGCAAGCGCGACCATGGCGGCGTGCTGTTCATCGATCTTCGCGACCATCACGGGCTGGTCCAGATCGTCTGCGGGCCGGGGTCGCCGGCGTTCGAAACGCTGGATCGCGTCCGGGCGGAATCGGTTGTCACCATCACCGGCGATGTCGTGGCGCGCGAAGGCGGGGCGGTGAACCCCAATCTCGCCACCGGCGATATCGAAGTGCGCGCGCAAGCCGTGACGGTGCAATCGGCCGCTGCCGAACTGCCGCTGCCGGTTGCCGGCGACGCCGAATATCCCGAGGATATCCGCCTGCGCTACCGCTTCCTCGATCTGCGCCGCGAGCATGTCCACGCCAACATGATGCTGCGGTCGGGAGTGATCGCTTCACTGCGCCGGCGGATGATCGACCAGGGCTTTACCGAATTCCAGACACCGATCCTGACTGCCAGCAGCCCGGAAGGCGCGCGCGACTATCTTGTGCCGAGCCGGGTTCACCCCGGAAAGTTCTACGCGCTGCCGCAGGCGCCGCAGATGTTCAAGCAGCTGCTGATGGTCGCCGGCTTCGATCGCTATTTCCAGATCGCGCCGTGCTTCCGCGATGAAGACGCCCGCGCCGATCGCTCGCCCGGCGAATTCTACCAGCTCGATTTCGAAATGAGCTTCGTCACGCAAGACGATGTCTTTGCTGCGATCGAGCCGGTGCTGGCCGGGGTTTTCGAGGAATTCGCCGGCTTTCGCGGGCGCAGCCCCTGGGCAGTGACACAGGGGGCTTTCCCGCGCATTCCCTATGCGGAATCGATGCTGAAATATGGCAACGACAAGCCCGATCTGCGCAATCCGCTGGTCATCACCGACATCGGCGAGGCGTTCCGCGGTTCGGGCTTCGGCATATTTGCGAAGATGGTCGAGGCCGGCAATGTCGTCCGCGCCATTCCGGCACCGAAAACCGCCGAAAAAAGCCGCAAGTTCTTCGATGACATGAACGACTGGGCGCGCAGCGAGGGTTTTGCCGGGCTGGGCTATGTCACCCGCAAGGGCGGTGATTTCGGCGGCCCGATCGCCAAGAACCATGGCGAAGCCGGCATGGTGGCGATCTACGAACAGCTCGGCCTGGGGCCTGACGATGGCTGTTTCTTCGCTGCGGGCAAATTGGCGCAGGCCACCAGGCTCGCCGGGCTGGCGCGAACGCGCATCGGCGAGGAACTCGGGCTGATCGAGCAGAATGTCTTCAAATTCTGCTGGATCGTCGATTTTCCGATGTTCGAATATGACGAGGACGCGAAGAAGATCGATTTCAGCCACAACCCGTTTTCGATGCCGCAGGGCGAGCTGGAGGCGTTGGAGACGCAGGACCCGCTGACCATCAAGGCGTATCAGTACGATATCGTCTGCAACGGCGTCGAACTGTCGTCGGGCGCCATCCGCAACCATCGTCCGGAAATCATGTACAAGGCGTTCGAGATCGCCGGCTACAGCGCGGCGCAGGTCGACGAGAATTTTTCCGGCATGATCAACGCCTTCAAGTTCGGCGCGCCGCCGCACGGCGGGTCGGCACCGGGGGTCGATCGGATCGTCATGCTG
>JBBRVH010000183.1:0-4248 GCA_038246995.1 Sphingomonadales bacterium | reverse complement strand
CTGCTGTTCGAGACCTTCTCCCAGCGCTACGAGCGCGGCTCGACGATCGTCACGTCGAACCTGCCGTTCGAAGACTGGACGTCGGTGCTTGGCTCCGAACGGCTGACCGGCGCGCTCCTGGACCGGCTCACCCACCACGTCAGCATCCTCACCATGAACGGCGACAGCTATCGCCTCAAGGAATCCGCCGGCCGCCGCCGCGCCGCTGGCAGCAAAGCCGGAACGGAGCAAAACCAGGCCACCACCGTCGACCCCGATACGGGCGAAATTACCCAAGCCTGACCCCCTGTTGAAGGGGCGACTTTGCAAAAAGGCCCCCGATCGGGGGCCTTTTTGCAAACAACCGCGCCGCAACGAAAGTGGCCTGCTTTTACACCGCCACACTGGCCTGAAATCCGACCGCCGTTGACAATGCCTTCCTCGGCATGGATCGCGCGGATCCGGCCCGGGTTATCCTCATGGCAGCCATAGCAGGTGTACTGCCGATAGTTCGGCGTGGTGTGGCAGGTGGCACACGGCACATTGTGATTGCCGTCGGGGACGAAATAGCGGCTGTGATCGAAGCGGGCCGGTTTCCAACCCGTTGTCGAATGGCATTGTGCGCAGCCGATTGTCACGTCGCGGTGAAAGGCGTTCACCAGGGCCTTGTGGCACGTGGCGCATTGGCTCTGGACCTCGAAGCGCAGCAGCGTATGCGAGAAGGACTTGACTGGGCGCCGGGTCAGCGCCGGGTCGGCATGGTCGGTATGACAGGCCATGCAGTCGGTCTCGCGCAGCGCCTGATGAAAGGATTGCTTCAGCCCCCGTTGCGGCAGTGAAACGCCCTTGGTGGTGCGGATGCCGATATCGCGCACCGCATGGCAGGCGATGCAGCGGGACGGCGCTGCCGCCTGAAACGGCGTGTGGCAGGCAAAGCAATTGTCGGCAATGGCGGTGCGGGCGGGCATCACCGGCCCGGGTGCGATCATGTATTGGGGATAGGCAAAGACCAGAACCGCCAACGCCACCAGATTGGCTGCGATCAGGATGAGCGCCCAGCGCCGGCTCATTTCCAGCCCCAGAACAGGAAGATGACAAGGATGTGCGCGATTGCCAGCACGGCGAAAGCCAGCGTGATCGGGTAATGCACGATACGCCATTGCTTGACCGCGTCGAACGTCAGGCTGTCCCAATAATTGCGTTCGTCGAGTTCGGCGCCGCTGACGCCTTCATCGCGCAGCTTTTGCCGCGCCGCCTCGAGGCGGAGGCGAGCGCGTTGGAGCAAATATTTGCCGGTCAGGCCGCTGGCGATGTTGAGCAGCATCGCCGCCACCGCGAGCCAGGCGAAGATGGCATTGAAATGGATGCCGGCGTGGACGAGCACCAGCAACGATCCGGCCCAGGCCATGCGCTCATGCACGCGCAGCAGCGGCGCGGGTTTGCCCTTGATGATGCGCCGCTTGGCAAGCGAATAGCCGAACGACCCGATGATCAACAAAATGCCGGGAATGCCGAGGTAGCGGCCGACCCAGACGATATCGAGCAGGTGCAGCGCGGCATCGACCAGCAGCGCTGCCGCGGCCAGCGCCAGCAGCGACAGATAGAAGGGCAGCGCTGTCCGGCTGAACAGGTTGGCGGAAACGGCCATCAGGCGTCGATCTCGATTGGCGTCGCCGGCGTGGCGACGCACAACAGGCAATGGCCGGCGCTGACGGCGAAATCGGGAACCTTGGGATAATCGATCGTGCCCGACAGCAGCCGGGTTTCGCAACTGCCGCAACTTCCCGCCCGGCAGCCAGCCTCGATGACAATGCCGCTGCGCTCGGCAAGATCGAGCAGACTGGCGTCATCACCGGTCCAGTCGATCGTCCGTCCCGAGGTGCGAAAGCGGACCGGTAACGGCGTTGCCGGGCGCGCAACCGCCGGGGCGAGCGGCGATCGGACTGTTGCGGGACCAAAGGCCTCGAAAAGGATATCGGTTGCCGGCACACCCCAGGCGCTCAAGGCCGGCACCAGGCTTTCCATCATCACGGCGGGGCCGCAAACATGAAAGCGGTGCCGACCGGCGGGAAGGGTGCGGCGCAGGAGGTCGACATCGATGAAAGCAGGGGCTTGCCGTGGCACTTCGGGCGCTATCGGCGGCAAGGGCTCACTGAAAACCACGGTCATGTGAAAATTCGGATGAGCGGCAACGAGCGCCTCCAGCGTGGCCTGAAAGGCATATTCGGCGGTGTTGCGTACGCCATAGTAGAGGTGAAGGACCCGCGTCGGTTGGACAGCAAGGCATCAGAGGATCATGCTCAGCATCGGGGTGATGCCGATCCCGCCGGCGATGAACACAGCAGTTATCGTAACATCATCGTCGATGACGAACTGCCCGGCCGGCGCGCGCACCTGGACAAGATCGCCCACCTTGGCCTCGTCGAGGAACCACGCAGATCCGACACCAGACGGCACATCCGGTCGCGCCGGCGGCGGCAGCGCGCGCTTGACGGTGATGCGATAGGCGGCGGGGTCCGGTCGATCGGAAATCGAATAACAGCGCAGCGTTGTTGCGGCGTCGATGCTGACGATCGGCAGTGCAAAGGTCAGGAACTGACCGGGAAGGAATGATGGCAACGCCAGTGCGTCATCGGGTTCGAGTGAAAACGAACACTGGCTTTGGCTTTCATCTTCGAAGCGGCGCGACGCTATCCGAAACGAGCGCCATCCGGGCCAGGCCGCCGCTTTGAAATTCCCGGTCGGCGGATCGCCTGACCTCGGTTCGATCTCGCCCGCCGTTTGCCGGCGCTTCCACATCGCCAGGCATATGACCCAGATGACCTGGGCCAACAGCGCCGCGCAAATAAGGGCGAGCAGCCGCGAACCCGTCATGCGCGTTGCGTTTCGCGTGCCGAATGCATCGGTTGCTGCCCATCCTGGCTTGGCCGGAATGCTGTCTGGTCCAGTGAGCGGCTGTTGGCAGTCTGGGCTGCAAAGCTGACGGGAAGCTGACGGCCAGGATTGCGAACAGCAACTGGCCTGGCCGCAGCGTGCCCGGCATGGTCGCCCGCGTCAGGCGGCGACGGACCTGCTTCGCCGCCTGCGAGCAAGGCCGCCGACGCTGCCGAAGCCCAGCATCATCATGGCCCATGCTGCCGGCTCGGGAACACCGCCGACACCGCCGGGGGCGTTGAAATTCAGCGCGGCATTCTGGGCGCCAATGAAATTGCCGACATCTGTCGGCCCGGGGTTGGAATCACCAAACCCATTGCCGAACTTCGCCTCGTGGGAGATCGGATCGTAAAAGCCGGTGAAATCGTAAAACTCATAGCGGCGAACAATCGACTGCGCATTGTTGCCGGCCGGGGCCAGACCGCCGTTCTCGAGTGTTCCAGACAGCGGATTGCCGGGATCGGTCTGCAACAATTGCCATTCGGTCTCGGTATTCTGCTCGGCCTGCTGCACGATGGGATTGCCCCCCAGAAGGTCCTCGAGCTTGACCTGACCTTCGATTTCGGTGGTGAACACCTTGGCCCAGATGGCAGTACCGAACTGCGGCTCGGGGCTTTCGAAATTGGCCGGCGGCGCGACGATCTGGGCGACGATGACGGGTGGCGGTGCAGGATTGCCGGGCACCGGTGCCTGCGGCGCCACCGTCCATGTCGGCGCCAGCACATTGGATGTGGCATTCACCAGGGTCGATGACCCCGGCGTCTGTTCAACCAGCCAGCTGTAAGTCGTCTTGGCCGGGTTGGCGGAAAGCCCGACCCCGAAATGGTCGCACGGAGTCGACGGACCATAGCCCGAACCACCGCCGGTCCAGCAACTTTCTCCCGGCGTGCTGTACACACCGCTCGGGGTGCCGATCCAACCCGACGGTGCGCCGCTGAGATCGGCGCTGTAGATCACCCGAACGCCAAATACACTAGCGTTGGTGTATTCTGTTATCGTCGGCGAGCCATAGCGTTCGACTGTCGTTGGAAAACCTCGACCCGCGCCACCAAGATCGTGTCCCACAGCGTGGTGTAGGTCGCGGTTGGCCATCGGCGATCTTCGGTTAGGTTTGGGTTGCGACATCCAACCAACAAAGATCACCGATGACCGACGATACGATGAACCTGCAGGCACTTGTGGGAAAGAGCGCTGACGCTGACTTTTTGCGCGAGATGATCGGCTTTGCCGCGCAGCGGCTGATGGCGCTTGAGGTCGGCAGCCTGACCGGCGCTGGCTATGGAGAGAAGAGCGACGAGCGGCTCGCCCAGCGCAACGGTTACCGGGAGCGCGACT
>JBBRVH010000182.1:0-4341 GCA_038246995.1 Sphingomonadales bacterium | reverse complement strand
TCGATTTTGGGCATTTTGTTCTTGCGGTGAGACCCACCCCCGACCCCTCCCGCTAGCGGGAGGGGAGAAGCGAGGACGACCCCTCCCGCCAGCGGGAGGGGATAAGCGAGGACGACCCCTCCCGCCAGCGGGATTGGAGAAGCAGAGACATCAGTGCTTCCGGATCACCACCGGCAGCTTCCTGTACCCATGCACGAAGCTTTGCGCGACATAGTCGGGCGCGCCGGTCACTGTCACCGTCATCCGGAGCTTGAGCATTTCTTCGAACAATATCTGGATCTGGAGTTCCGCCAGCCGGGCGCCGACGCAGCGGTGGACGCCGAAGCCGAACGCCAGGTGCCGCCGGGCGTTGGGGCGGCCGATATCGAGCCGTTCGGCATCGGGGAAGACGCTTTCGTCGCGGTTGCCCGAGATGTACCACATCACGACCTTGTCGCCCTTGCGGATCATCTGGCCGCCGACCTCGGTATCTTCCACACAGGTGCGGCGCATGTGCGCCAGCGGCGTCTGCCAGCGGATGACTTCGGGGACCGCGGCGGGGATTTTGCCCGGGTCGTCGATCAGCTTTTGCCATTCGCCGGGATAGTGGTGAAAGGCGTGTGCCGCCCCCGACATCGAATTGCGCGTCGTGTCATTGCCGCCGACGATGAGCAGGATGAGATTGCCGGTGCGTTCCTGGAAATCCATGTCGCCCATCGCATCCGAATGCGCCATCAGCGAGACCAGATCGGCGGTTGGCGGCAGCGCCTTTCGTTCCGCAAACAGCCGGTCGAAATAGACTGTCATGTCGATCAGATGCTGTTGCCGCACATCCTTGGTGGCGGGGTTGAGCGCCGCTTCGATATCGCCGCCCCAGTCCGACCACAGGGTCAGCTTGCGGCGGTCTTCCCAGGGGAAATCGAACAGGATCGCCAGCATCTGGGTGGTCAGTTCGATGCTGACGGTATCGACCCAATCGAATTCGGTATCGAAGGGCAGCGTATCGAGCAACTCCACCGTCCGCAGCCGCACGCTTTGCGCCATGCGGGCGATTTCGGACGGGCCGAAGGATGGCGCGACGACGCGGCGCTGCTCGCCATGTTTCGGCCGGTCCATCGCGATGAACTGCGGCAGGTTGAAATCCCCCATCAGGTCGACAACGGTAATGCCGCCAAAGACATGGCTTGATGAGAACAGGTCGGGCCGGGCTTCGACGGCCTGGATATCGGCATGGTTGCAGATCGACCAATAGGGGCCGAACGGGCTGTCGGCGCAATGATGCACCGGGGCATCGCGGCGCAACCGGGCGAACCAGGGGCGCCAGCTGTCATGCGCGTACAGCCCGGGGTCGGTGACGTCGATCGCGGCCAGCGCGATCGCTTCCGCCGGATCGCCGGCGCGCAGTTGCGTTGCCATTTGGCCCTTCTCCCCAGGTCGTGTCGTACCGATCATGCTGCCGGTTCGATGCGACAATATCGCGCTTTGACCAGCGATGCGAGCCGCGATTGCCAATGGTGCGCCACCGATGAATGGTTGCGCCATTGCGACGAAGCGTTAGAGTATGCCGACTTCGAGCGCGCCAAGCGTTTCATTTGCATCCCGGGGGAAGAAGCCATGGCCGGCCGTCCGACATCACCGCGACCGCTGTCGCCGCACCTGTCGATCTGGAAGTGGCAGATCCACGCGATTGTTTCGATGACGCACCGCATCACCGGAAACGCCCTGGCGATGGGCGCGGTGCTGTTTTTCCTGTGGTGGCTGGTCGCCGCCGCAACCGGCCCCGAAGCCTATCTGTTCTTCATGAGCATCGCGACCGGCTGGTTGGGCAAGCTGATCGCCATCGGTTTCACCTGGACCTTTTTCCAGCACATGTGCTCGGGCATCCGCCACCTGATCATGGATACCGGGCAGGGCTTTGACCTCGTCACCAGCAAGACCATGGCCTTTGCCGCCTTTGCCGCCTCGGTGGTGCTGACCATCGTCACCTGGGGCATCATCTTTTCGACCAAGGGCTTCTGACCATGGGCACAGGGACAGATCTCGGCCGGGTGCGCGGCCTTGGCTCGGCCAAGGACGGTGTGCACCATTGGTGGCTGCAACGCGTCACCGCCGTCAGCAATCTGGTGCTGATGCTTTGGTTCATCTTTTCGCTCGTGCGCCTGCCGAGCCTTGATTATTCGAGCGTGACGCTGTGGCTGCGGCAGCCTGTCGCTGCGGTGCCGATGATCCTCCTCATCGCCACGGTATTCTGGCATCTGCGTCTGGGTGTGCAGGTGTTGCTCGAAGATTATGTGCATGGCTCGACGCGGGTCGTCGGCATGCTGGCACTGAATTTCTACACGGTGGCGGGGGCGGCAGCCGCCGTTTTCGCCGTCCTCAAGATTGCGCTTGGAGCGGCATAATGGCGGCAAGCTATCAGATTATCGACCATGTCTATGATGCGGTCGTCGTTGGCGCCGGGGGCTCCGGCCTGCGCGCAGCCATGGGCATTGCCGAAGCCGGGTTGAAGACCGCGTGCATCACCAAGGTGTTCCCGACGCGCAGCCACACCGTGGCAGCACAGGGCGGCATTGCGGCCTCGCTCGGCAACATGGGGCCGGATCACTGGACCTGGCACATGTACGACACCGTCAAGGGGTCGGACTGGCTGGGCGACCAGGACGCGATCGAATATCTCTGCCGCGAAGCCCCGGCGGCGGTTTACGAACTCGAACATTTCGGCGTGCCGTTTTCGCGCACCGAGGCGGGGCGCATCTACCAGCGCCCGTTCGGCGGCATGATGCAGAACATGGGCGCCGGGCCACCTGCACAACGGACCTGTGCCGCGGCGGATCGCACCGGCCATGCCATGCTGCACGCGCTGTATCAGCAGAGCCTGAAGTACAGCACTGATTTCTATATCGAATATTTCGCCATCGATCTGATCATGGTCGATGGCGAATGCCGCGGCGTGATCGCCATCAACATGGACGATGGCAGCATCCACCGCTTCCGCAGCCACAAGACCGTGCTCGCCACCGGCGGTTATGGTCGCTGCTATTTCTCCGCAACGTCGGCGCACACGTCGACGGGTGACGGCGGCGGCATGGCGATCCGCGCCGGCGTGCCGATGCAGGACATGGAATTCGTGCAGTTTCACCCGACCGGTATCTATGGCGTCGGCGTGCTGATCACCGAAGGCGCGCGCGGGGAGGGCGGTTACCTGACCAATTCGCAGGGTGAACGCTTCATGGAACGCTATGCGCCCAGCGCCAAGGACCTTGCCTCGCGCGATGTCGTCTCGCGCTCGATGGCGATGGAAATCCGCGAAGGCCGCGGCGTCGGCAAGGATGGGGACCATATCTTCCTCAACCTCAACCATATCGACCCGGCGGTGCTCCACGAACGCCTGCCCGGCATTTCGGAAACCGCCAAGGTGTTCGCCGCTGTCGATGTGACCCGCGAACCGATCCCGGTGGTGCCGACGGTGCATTACAACATGGGCGGCATCCCGACCAATTATCACGGCGAAGTCGTGACCTTGAAGGATGGCAACCCCGATACGGTGGTGCCGGGCCTGTTCGCGGTCGGCGAAGCGGCGTGCGTTTCGGTGCACGGCGCCAATCGTCTCGGCTCGAACTCGTTGATCGATCTCGTCGTCTTCGGCCGCGCCACCGCGCACCGCATCGGCGCGACGTTGAAGGCCGGCGTGCCGCATCAGCCGGCATCGAAGGCAGCCGATGATTTCGCGCTCGGCCGTCTCGATGGCTTTCGCCACGCCAAGGGCAGCCAGTCGACCGCCGAAATTCGCCTCGCGATGCAGAAATCGATGCAATCGAACGCAGCGGTGTTCCGCACCAGCGAAATCCTGGAAGAAGGCGTCGGCAAGATCGACGCGGTCAACCAGCGCATGGCCGATATCGGCATCGAGGACAGGTCATTGGTGTTCAACACCGATCTCATCGAAACGCTCGAGCTCGACAACATGATGCCGCAAGCGGTGCTGACCATGCACATGGCCCGCGCCCGCCACGAAAGCCGCGGCGCGCACATGCACGAGGATTTCCCCAACCGCGACGATGTCAATTTCATGAAGCATTCGCTGGGTTGGAACCGCGACGGCAACGTCGAACTGGCGCAACGCCCGGTGCACGAATACACGCTGACCGACGAGATCGAGTATATCAAGCCCAAGGCGCGAGTGTACTAAGCGGCTTGCGGATTATCGGATAAGGACTTGGTATGGCTGAATTTTCCCTCCCCGCGAACAGCAAGATCAGCTCGGCCGGCAAGCGCTATCCGGCGCCGGCGGGGGCGAAGAACGTCCGCTCGTTCAAGATCTATCGCTGGAACCCCGATGATGGGGCGAACCCGCGCTATGAC
>JBBRVH010000181.1:0-4342 GCA_038246995.1 Sphingomonadales bacterium | reverse complement strand
TTCGATGAGCACGGCGGTCTGGATGGTCATGTGCAGCGAACCGGTGATGCGCGCGCCCTTCAGCGGCTGCGACGCACCGAATTCATCGCGCAGCGCCATCAGGCCAGGCATTTCGGTTTCGGCGATCTGGATTTCGCGGCGGCCAAAATCGGCGAGGCCGATATCGGCAATGACATAATCATGGGTTGCAGTGCTGGTGGCCACGGCGCGGTATCCTGTTTCGAAAAGGCAAGCCCGCGACATAGGCGGGTGCAGCGATCCGAGCAAGCATAAAGATATCTTTATATGATCCAAAAGCAGGGCGTGCAGATACGAGGGGGACGGACGCGCTGGTTCCTGAACTTTTGACGGGGTTGTGAACCGGCAGCGCACATGTCAGAAGGTTCATGATTACTAAGGGGGACTGAATCTTCATGAAAATGCTTGTTATTGCCATTGCGTCAGCGTCGATTGCGTCGGCTGCCACTGCCCAGGTTGCCGCGTTTACCGATCGCGCCACGTTCATCGGTTCGGCCGGCTCCGTCCTTACCGAAGGCTTCAATGGCGTCGTTGCCGATACGCAATTCACCAATAATACGCTGGCTTTTACCGGTTTTCGCGTGCGGGCCGATGATGTGTCCGGCCTTGCACCGATTTTCAACTTCGTCGATGTGCCGGCACTGGCAGGTGGCTCGATCACGCCGGCCAGTTACGATGTCGACGGCACGGCGCTTTTGAACCTGGGCATCAACACGGGCGTTTCGGTCACCTTTACCTTCAACCGGCCGATCACCGCCGTTGGCTTCGACACGCGGCGCATGCAGAATCAGAGCGACCTGATCCAGATCGAGGTCGGCGGCACCACGCAATTGCCACCGGTGCTGCCGCTGTTCGTCGGCTATGTGTCCACCACTCCCTTCACGACACTGACCTTCAACCGGCAAGCGATTGCCACGTTCGGTGACGGCTTCAGTGTCGATAACCTGACGTTTTCCAGCAGCGCGGCCGTGCCGGAGCCGGCAAACTGGGCGATGTTGATCGCCGGGTTCGGCCTGGTCGGCACCATGGCGCGGCGCCGCCGGGCTCTGCTCGCCTGATCGAACGCCACCATCGAACCTAACAATGGCCGGGAATGTCGCAAATGCGGCATTCCCGGCCATTTGTTTGGGATAGACCGACATGATACTGTCGGGGCATCGGGCCTGCGGCCGATTTTTGTCGGGGGACAAATCACATGGACACGACCAACTGGCTGGCGACCGCCGTGCCGATTCTGACCAGCGTCGGGCTGAAGATCGTCGGTGCCCTTGTGCTCTACATGGTCGGCCGCTGGCTGATCGGTTTTGCCATCAGCATAATGCAGCGCGTGCTGACGGCGCGCAATTTCGATCCGACGCTGCAACGCTACATCGCCAACATTCTGGCGGTCGTCCTCAACATCGTCCTGGTTGTCGCCATCCTGGGCTATTTCGGCGTCGAAACCACCAGCTTTGCCGCGCTGCTGGCCGGTGTCGGCCTCGCCATCGGCGCCGCCTGGTCGGGGCTGCTCGGCAATTTCGCGGCCGGCGCCTTCCTGATCATCTTCCGCCCCTACAAGGTCGGTGATTATGTCGTCGCCGGCGGCGTGGAGGGCACGGTCACCGAAATCGGCCTGTTCAACACCACGATCACCAGCCCCGATAATGTCGTCACCATCGTCGGCAACAACAAGGTGTCGAGCGATACCATCAAGAATTTCAGCACCCACAGCTATCGCCGCGTCGACCGCACGGCGCAGTTGGCGTTCGGCGTCGATCCGCTCGATGCCATTGCCCGGCTCAAGCCGCTGCTCGCCGCCATCCCCAATGTGGTGGCCGACCCGGCGCCCGATGTCGAAATCATCGATTTCAACGCGCTCGGCACCGTGCTCGCGGTGCGCCCCTATTGCCACACCAGCCATTATTGGCAGGTCTACTTCGATACCAACAAGCTGATCGCCGCGACCTTTGGTGCAGCCGGCTATGCGGCGCCCTACAATATCCAGGGCAACCGCACCGTCTGACAGCGCGCGACAATCCGGGGCTGGCATTGCCGGTCCCGACACGGCATGACGGCGGCAGGCGGTGTCCTGCTGCCGTTTTTGCTTGTCACGGGATTTTCCATGCTTCGTTCGCTCGTTGCGGCTCTTTTGCTGAGTGGTGCCTCCATGTCGTCTGCTGCCCCGATTACCTATCCCGCTACCGAGCGCGGGCCGATTGTCGAAACCCAGCACGGCACGCCGGTTGCCGACCCCTATCGCTGGCTCGAAGGCGATGTCCGCACCGAAAAGCCGGTTGCCGATTGGGTGGCGGCCCAGAACCAGGTGACGCAGGCCTATCTCGCCACCCTGCCCAGGCGCGACGCGATCAAGGCGCGGCTGACGCAATTGTTCAGCTATGAACGTATCACCCTGCCGGTGGCGCGCGGCGGCCATATCTTTTTCCGCAAGAACAGCGGCCTGCAAAACCAGTCGGTGCTGATGGTGCGGGACGGCGACAGTGCGCCGCGCGTCCTGATCGACCCCAATGACTGGGCCAAGGACGGCGCCACCGCGCTCGCCGAATGGGCGCCGTCGCCCGATGGCAGCAAGATCGCCTATGCCGTGCAGGATGGCGGCAGCGACTGGCGGGTGATCAAGGTGCTCGATGTCGCGACCGGCGCGGTGCTGACCGACGATCTCGACTGGGTGAAGTTTTCGGGCATTGCCTGGAACGGCGATGCCAGCGGCTTTTACTATTCGCGCCACCCGGCATCCCCCAATGGCAAGGATTTCGTGTCGGCGGTGTTCGACCATAATGTGTTTTTCCACCGCATCGGCACGCCGCAAAGCGCCGATATCGAGGTCTATGCGTCGCCTGAAAACCGCGGCTATTACAATATCGCCGAAACCAGCGAGGATGGCCGCTGGCTGATCATCCGGTCGAGCACCGGGTCGGACAGCAGCTATGAAATCCGCGTGCAGGACCTTGCCGACCCCAAGGCCAGGCTTGTCACGCTGGTGGCCAGGCGCGCGCACGACTGGCGCTGGGTCGGGGCCGAGGGCAACGCGCTGTACTTCGTCACCAACCAGGATGCGCCGCGCTATCGCGTGGTAGCCTTCGATGGCCCGGCCGGCGCACCGCGCACGGTGGTGGCCGAAGGGGCCGACACGCTGACCGGCGGCGCCATTGTCGGCGACCGGCTGATTGTCGCCGCGCTCAAGGACGCGCGCAGCGATGTGCGGCGCTACAGCCTGGCCGGTGCCCCCGATGGCAGCATCGCCCTGCCCGGCCTTGGCACCGCCAGCGGGTTCGACGCGGTGCCCGGCACGGCGACCAGCTATTACGCTTTCACCAGCTACAACGCCCCGACGACGCTGTATCGTTACGACGCGGCGACCAACACCAGCACGCTGTTCAGCGCCCCCAAGGTGGCGTTCGACCCGGCCGATTTCGTCGTGGAGCAGCGCTTTTTCACCTCGAAGGACGGCACCAAGGTGCCGATGTTCGTCGCGCATAAAAAGCGCCTCGACCTGTCGAAGGGAGCGCCTACGCTCATGTACGGCTATGGCGGCTTCAACATCAACGTGCTGCCGGCCTTCCAGGTCGATGCGCTGGCGTGGATGGAACTGGGCGGCGTTTATGCCGAAGTGACGCTGCGCGGTGGCGGCGAATATGGCGCCGCCTGGCACGATGCCGGCCGGCGGCTCAACAAGCAGAATGTCTTCGATGATTTCATCGCCGGCGGCGAATATCTGATCAAATCGGGCACGACCCCCAAGGGCGGGCTGGCCATCCAGGGCGGCTCCAACGGCGGGCTGCTGGTCGGCGCCGTCGTCAACCAGCGGCCCGACCTGTTTGCCGCGGCGCTCCCCGCCGTCGGCGTCATGGACATGCTGCGCTTCCCGCTGTTCACCGAAGGCCGCACCTGGACCGATGACTATGGCGAACCCGAGGACCCGGTGCAGTTCAAGAACCTGCTCGGCTATTCGCCCTATCACAACATCCGGGCCGGCAAGGAGTATCCGGCGATCCTGGTGACGACCGCCGATACCGACGACCGCGTCGTGCCGGGCCACAGCTTCAAATATGCAGCGGCGTTGCAGGCGGCGAGCATCGGCGACAAGCCCCACCTCATCCGCATCGAAACCCGCGCCGGCCATGGCAGCGGCAAGCCGACCTCGAAACAGATCGACGAAATCGCCGATCTGTGGAGCTTCATCGGCTATTGGACGGGGTTGACGCGGTAAGCCTACCGACTCCCTCCCCGCTGCGGGGAGGGCGACCCGGCGCCAGCCGAGCGGGGTGGGGGTTGCGCCCGTGTCTACGATAGGGACCCCCACCCCGCTCGCTTTGCGAGTCGCCCT
>JBBRVH010000180.1:0-4453 GCA_038246995.1 Sphingomonadales bacterium | reverse complement strand
TGCTGCTCGGTACCGGCGCTTCGACGGTTACCGGCGCCATCGGGGCCGGGCTGGCCTATTGGCGGCGCTGTTTTCCTTCCCCATTGACGCGAAGGCGTCGCCTACGGCTGCGGGGAGGGAGACTCGCTGGGGTGCGCGAGCGGGGTGGGGGTTCCACGTGTGGCTGCGGGCGTACCCCCACCCCGCTCGGCTGCGCCGAGTCGCCCTCCCCGCAGTGGGGAGGGAGAGGGTTTGTGCTTATCGCAAAGTGGCTAGCGCTTCAGCCGCCGCCGCGACGGTTCGCGCCACGTCATCGGCGCTGGTGTTCCAGCCGCAGACGCTGATCCGCATGACGCGTTCGCCGTGCCAGGTGCCGCCGCTCAGGAACGCTTCGCCGCTGGCGTTGATCGCGGCGATGACCGCGTCGCTGATGTTGCCACCATCGCTGGCATCGAAGCGGATCAGCCCCTGGTTGAGCAGCGGCCGCGCCAGCCCGGTGACGCCGGGCAGCGCGGTGATGCCATCGTAAATCGCCGCGGCATGGTCGCAGCAGCGCTCGATCATCGCTGCCAGCCCGTCGCGGCCCAGTTCCATCAACGCCGCCAAAGCGGGCAGCGCGCGGGCGCGGCGCGACCATTCCGGGGTGAAATCCATCGGGTCGCGCACCGGGCCACCGGTGGTGAGATACGCCGCCGTCAACTGCATCGCCGCGCGGTGCGCCGCCGGGTCTCGGGTGATCGCCATGCCGCAATCATAGGGGGTGTTGAGCCATTTATGGCCATCGGTGGCCCAGCTATCGGCCAGTTCGACGCCGGCCACCTGCGGCGCGAGGCGCGGGCTGGCATTGGCCCAGAGCCCGAAGGCGCCATCGACATGCACCCAGGCCCCGGCCGCCTGCGCGATCGGGCAGAGCAGGGCGAAATCGTCCGACGCACCGATATTGAGATCACCGGCATTGAGCGCCACGATCGTCGGCACCCCGGGCACCAGCGCCGCCTCGAGCGCCGCAACGCTGACCTTGCCGGGCACATCGCCGCCCAGCGGCACGATGCAATCGCTGCCGAAACCCAGCAGCCGCAGCGCCCGGGTCAAGGAGCCATGGTGATGGGCATTGGCGAGCACGCGAATCGGCGGCGCCCCGAACAGGCCGCGCGCTTCGACATCCCAGCCGACGCGCGCCAGCACGGCATGGCGGGCGGCCGCCAGCGCGGTCGCATGCGCCATCTGGCAGCCGGTGACAAAGGCATAGCTGGCATCGGCCGGCAGGCGCAGCGCTTCGAGCAGGAACTGCCCCGCGACTTCCTCGAGCACCGCCGCGGCCGGGCTGGTCGAGGCGAGCACGGCGTTCTGGTCCCATGCCGAGCACATGATGTCGGTCGCCAGCGCCGCCGGCAGCGCGCCGCCCTTTACCCAGGCAAAGAAGCGCCCGCCGGCGTTGCCGGTCAGGCCGGGTTCGGCCGCGGCCGCAATGGCGCGCACGACAGCGGTGGCGGCCATGCCGTGCGCCGGGAACTGCGCCGGCAACGGCGCTCGCATGTCCGCCGCGGTACCGCGCGAGGCAACCGGGCGGGTATCGAGCGAACCGAGAAAGCGCCGGGCTTCGGCAAAGGCGATATCGAGCGTGTCCATGATGGCGCGCCTAGCAACCGTATTGCGCCCTGTCGCGCGGATTCGGGGCCGGGGTGCGGCAAACGACAAAATCCGGCACGCCAGATGCTGGCACCAACGCGCTGGATGCGCTAATCCTGTGGCGCGCAACCAGAAAGCTGCCTGCCGATGCCCAGCAAGATCTATCCCGATGCCGCCGCCGCGCTCGATGGCGTGGTTTTTGATGGCATGTCGGTGCTGTCGGGCGGCTTTGGCCTGTGCGGTATTCCCGAAAAGCTGATCGCTGCGCTGCGCGATACCGGGGTGAAGGGGCTGACCTGCATTTCGAACAATGCCGGAGTCGATGGCTTCGGGCTCGGCCTGCTGCTCGAAACCCGGCAGATCGCCAGGATGGTTTCAAGCTATGTTGGCGAAA
Organism: Sphingomonadales bacterium; assembly: GCA_038246995.1. Taxonomy (GTDB): domain Bacteria; phylum Pseudomonadota; class Alphaproteobacteria; order Sphingomonadales; family Sphingomonadaceae; genus Sandarakinorhabdus. Next base: position 2,451 of record JBBRVH010000180.1, on the reverse strand, counting down.
ACAAGGAATTCGAACGGCAATATCTCGCCGGCGAACTCCAGCTCGAATTCAACCCGCAGGGCACGCTCGCCGAACGCATCCGCGCTGGGGGCGCAGGCATCCCGGGTTTCTTCACCAAGACCGGCGTCGGCACGCTGGTTGCCGAGGGCAAGGAAGTGAAGGTCTTCAACGGCGAGGATTATATCCTCGAAACCGGCATCACCGCCGATCTTGCCATCATCAAGGCGTGGAAGGCCGACCCCTATGGCAATCTGGTGTTCCGCAAGACAGCGCGCAATTTCAACCCGATGATGGCGACCGCCGGCAAGGTGACCATCGCGGAGGTGGAGGAACTCGTCGAAGCCGGCGATCTCGACCCCGATCACATCCACACCCCCGGCATCTATGTGCAGCGCCTGTTCGTCGGCAAGCATTATGAAAAGCGCATCGAACAGCGCACGGTGCGGGCCCGCGAGGCGGCATGATCCTCCGGCTTTTCAAGGCACTGGGCTGGCGGCCGTCATGGGAACGGCTCGAGCATGACCCGGTGCTGCGCGTGAAGGCCGATGACGATTGCATCACCATCACCCCGACGCTGAAGCCGCTGACCCGGCCGGCGGCGCTGGGCGGTATCGCCTGGCGGCTGGGCTATTGGGGCTTCCGCATCGGCAACCGCCGCGAGCGCCGGCTGTCGACCCGCGAAACGCGTGACCTGCGCTATCTCATCCCCAGCCACGACCGCGCCACCATGGTCGATTATGCCGTACCGCTGCGCATCGAGCGCGAGGAGCAGACCCACGCACTGGGTTACGACCTGCTCGTCGATGCGATCGGGCTGGCCGAACGCCAGATGACCATGCCCGAACTGGAAGCGATGATCCGCAGCGCCATCCTGACCGCGCTGCCCCCCGAAAAGGCGAGCGCGCTCGCCGCTGCTCTCAAATAGGATTGCCCGATGGCCTGGAACCGTGACGAACAGGCGGCCCGCGCCGCGCGCGAACTGCAGGACGGGTTTTACGTCAACCTCGGCATCGGCATGCCGACGCTCGTCGCCAACCATATCGCGCCGGGGATCGACATCACACTCCAAAGCGAAAACGGCATGCTCGGCATGGGGCCATTCCCCCATGACGACGAAGTCGATGCCGATCTGATCAACGCCGGCAAGCAGACCATCACCGAACTGCGCCGGTCGAGCTATTTCAGCAGCGCCGACAGTTTCGCGATGATTCGCGGCGGCCATATCGATCTCAGCATCCTCGGTGCCATGGAAGTTGCCGAAAATGGCGATCTGGCCAACTGGATGATCCCCGGCAAGATGGTCAAGGGCATGGGCGGCGCGATGGACCTGGTCGCCGGCGTCAAGCGCATCATCGTGCTGATGGAACACAACAGCAAATCGGGCGAGGCCAAGTTCAAAAAGGCCTGCACCCTGCCGCTGACCGGCAAGAGTGTTGTCGACATGGTGATTTCCGACCTGTGCGTGCTCGCTCGCCCGGCGCGCGGCGCGGCGTTCAAGCTGATCGAACTGGCCCCCGGGGTCAGCCTCGATGACCTGCGCAGCAAGACCGAGGGCCATTTCGAGGCCTGATGGACGCGCGGCTCGGCCTGACGCTGCGGCTGCACCATGGCGATGCCATCGCGCTCGGCCCGGGCAAGGCCGATCTGTTGTCCGCGATTGCCGAAACCGGCTCGATCGCTGCGGCAGCGCGCACGCTGGGGCTGAGCTATCGCCGCGCATGGGTGATGGTCGAAACGATCAACACCAGCTTTGCCGAGCCGCTGGTTGCCGCCAGCAAGGGTGGCGGCGGTGGGGGCGGCACGCGGTTGACGAGCGCCGGTGTGGCCGTGCTGGCGCGCTATCGCGCCATGGTGGCAGCGGCGCTGGCGGCGGCGGAACCCGATGCGGCAGCACTGCTCGGGCTGTTGCGCCGATGACCTGAGCCCCGTTCAACCAAAACTGAAACCGCGCGGAATCAACCGGTTTTCATGCGCCTGGCGTTCCAGCCCTTCGCGGAAATCCGGATGCGCGATGCCGATCAGCGCCTGCGCCCGCTCGGGCACCGATTTGCCCTTGAGGTTCACCAGGCCATATTCGGTCACGACATACATCATGTCGGCCCGCGTCGTGGTGACGATGTTGCCTTTGGTCAGGTTGAACACGATCCGGCTACGCCGATCACCCTTCTTGTCATAGGTCGAGGGCAGGCAGATGAACGATTTGCCACCGGGCGAGGCATAGGCGCCGCGCACGAATTGCGCCTGTCCGCCAGTGCCGGTCAGATGGCGATTGCCATCAGATTCCGATGCCGCCTGTCCGGTCAGGTCGATCTGGGTCGTGCTGTTGATCGCCGTCGTCCGCGGGTTCTGCATGATCAGGTGCGGGGCATTGGTATAATCCACCGGGCAGCACAGCATGTCCGGGTTGCGATCGAGCGTATCGTACAACGCCCTGGAACCCGCCGCAAAGGT
>JBBRVH010000179.1:0-4533 GCA_038246995.1 Sphingomonadales bacterium | reverse complement strand
GTGACGATCGGGGATTGCACGCGCGCGTCATTTCGGCGCCGGTCCGCCGGGCAGCATCGTGTGATAGACCCCGGCGCTCCAGCCGCCATCGACGGCGAGTTCGGCGCCGTTGATGTAGCTGGCGGCATCCGAGCACAAGAACAGGCTGGCAGCGGCGATTTCGTGCGGTTCGCCGATGCGTTGCAGCGGCACCATGGTGTAATCCTTCTGCAGCGCGTCGCCGGTCGTGCCGCCGGGGTTGCCCATCACGGTGTTGACCCCGCCCGGATGGATCGAATTGACGCGTACACCATGGTGGCCGAACTCCATGGCGGCGGTCTTGCTGATGCCGCGCAGCCCCCATTTGGTGACGGCATAACCACCGAGGCCATTGGCACCGCGCAGGCCATCGACCGACGAAATGTTGACGATGGCGCCCCGTCCGGCGGCCTTCATGGCGCGGCCGACATGCTTCATGCCGAAGATCGGGCCTTTCAGATTGATGCCGAGGATGCGGTCGAGATCGTCCGACGACAGGCTGTCGATGTCCTTGAACATCAGGATGGCGGCGTTGTTGACCAGGGCATCGATGCGGCCGTGGCGGGCGAGCACGCTGGCGACCAGCGCTTCCCATGCCGGTTCTGACGACACGTCGAGGCGGTGAAACGCGCTCCCCGGCACGTCGGCGGCGAGCGCTGCGCCTTCGGCATCGAGCACATCGGCGATGATGACGGTCGCGCCGGCGGCGGCAAAGGCGCGGACGGTGGCGGCGCCCATGCCGCGCGCGCCCCCGGTGATGATCGCGATGCGGCCGGTCATGTCGGTCATGCGGTGCCTCCCAGGGCTTTCAATTCGGTCTTGACGACCTTGCCCGATGCGTTGCGCGGCAGGTCGGCGGTGATGATGACGCGGCGCGGCACCTTGTAGTTGGCGATGTTTTCGCGTGCCCAGGCGATGATGCCGGGTTCGTCCGCGGCCTGCCCCGGGCGCAGCACGACAAAGGCGCGGCCGACTTCGCCCATGCGTTCGTCCGCCACGCCGATGACGGCGATCATCTCGATGGCGGGATGGCGGGCCAGCAGCTTTTCGATCTCGGCCGGGTAGCAGTTGAAGCCGCCCGAGATATACATGTCCTTCTTGCGATCGGTGATGCGCAGATAGCCGGCAGCGTCGAGCACGCCGACATCGCCGGTGTGGAGCCAGCCATCGCTGTCGATCGCTTCGGCGGTGGCGGCGGGATCGTCGAGATAGCCCGCCATGACGCCATAGCCGCGCACCAGGATCTCGCCGGTTTCGCCGGGTGCGACGGGCGTGCCGTCATCGGCAATGGTCATCACCTCCAGCCCCGGCATGGCGCGGCCGCAACTGCTGGCGATCAGGTCGATGGGGTCACCCGAACGGCACATGGTGATGGTGCCGCATTCGGTCATGCCATAGCCGGTGACGACGGTGGTGAAGCCGAGTTCGGACTGCATGCGTTCGACGAGCACCGGCGGCACGGTGGCAGCGCCGGTGACGGCGACGCGCAGCGAGGATGTGTCGCGCGGGGTGGTGGCGATGGCAGCGAGCAGCGACTGGTAGATCGTCGGCGGGCCGGGAATGAAGCTGATCCGGTCGCGCTCGATATGAACCAGCGCCGCTTCGGTGTCGAAGGCCGGCATCGGGTAGAGGGTGGCGCCCTGCAACAGGCTGGCGACCCAGCCGGCCTTGTAGCCGAACAGATGGAAGAACGGGTTGACGATCAGGTAGCGGTCGCCGGCGCGCAGATCGACGACCGCGATCCAGTTGGCGAACATCGGGATGACGCGGCCATGGGTGGAAACGACACCCTTGGGGCTGCCGGTGGTGCCGCTGGTGAACAATATGTCGCTGATGTCGTCGGGGCCGAGCGCCGCCAGCGCCGCATCGACCGCCGGATCAGCGGGGTTGCCGGCGGCGAGAAAGCCCGGCCAGTCGCGGTCGAAACACAGGGTCTGCCGCAAATCGGGCAGGTCTTCACCGGCGATCAGTGCCGGGTAATCGGTGCCCAGAAAATCGGTGACCGTGCACAGGATCGAGACGCGGGCGCGGCGCAGGATGTCGCCGGCCTCGCTGCCCTTGAGCCTTGTGTTGAGCGGCACGATGGCGGCGCCGGCGATCTGCGCACCCAAAGTGGCAACGATCCAGTCGCGGCGGTTGGGCGCCCAGATGGCGATGCGGTCGCCGCGCATCGTGCCGGCGGCGATGAAGGCGGCGGCGGCGGCGCGGGCGTGGTGCCAGAGCGTGGTGAAGGACCAGGTTTCGCCGGCCTCCACGATGGCGGCGGCGTCGCCATGGCGCTGCGCGGCGGCCTCTGCGGCGTGCGGGATGGTGGGGGGGAGAGTCATCGTAAACCCCCCTCTCCCGCCTGCGGGAGAGGGGACTCGGCCACTTGGCCGAGCGGGTGAGGGTGTTTTCGCGCGACGTCGCTTGGGTACACCCTCACCCGGCGCGCTGGCGCGCGTCTCGCCTCTCCCGCAAGCGGGAGAGGGGGAAACTGAGAACCCATCACACGATTTCGAACAGGCCGGCGGCGCCCATGCCGCCGGCGATGCACATCGACACGACGACGCGCTTCGCCCCGCGCCGCTTGCCCTCGATCAGGGCGTGGCCGACGAGGCGTGATCCGGTCATGCCGAACGGATGCCCGATGGCGATGGCGCCGCCGTCGACGTTGATCTTGTCGGGATCGATGCCGAGGAAGTCGCGACAATAAAGCGCCTGGCTGGCGAAGGCTTCGTTGATTTCCCACAGGTCGATGTCGTTGACGGTCAGGCCGTGGCGGGCGAGCAGCTTGGGGATGGCGAAGACCGGCCCGATGCCCATTTCATCGGCGCGGCAACCCGCCACCTGGAAACCGCGATAGATGCCAAGGATGGGCAGGCCTTCGCGCTCCGCGGTGGCGCGGTCCATCAGCACCTGCGCCGAGGCGCCATCGGAAAGCTGGCTGGCATTGCCGGCGGTGATGTGCTGGCCCTGCTTGATGACCAGGCCGTCCTTGAAGACGGGCCGCAGCAGCGCCAGTCCTTCGGCGGTCGTGTCGCCGCGCACGCCTTCATCGGCGGTCAGGGTGACGCTCTGCCGGCCGACTTCATTGCCTTCCTTGTCGAACAGCGCCTTTTCGACGGTGATTGGCACGATTTCGGCATCCAGCCGCCCGGCGGCCTGCGCGGCGCCGGCGCGCTGCTGGCTGGTCGCGGCGAACACGTCCTGGGCTTCGCGGCTGATATTGTAGCGGTCGGCGACGATTTCGGCGGTCTCGATCATCGCCATATAGGCGGTCGGATCGGCGGCGATGACGGCTTTCGATCGGTTGCGATAGGCCGGGGCGTGCTTGTTGAGGGTCAGCGAGATGCTTTCCATGCCGCCGGCGACCGCAACATCGATCTCGTTGCACATGATGCCGCGCGCCGCGAGCGCGATGGCGTTGAGCCCCGACGAGCATTTGCGATCGAGGGTGAAGGCCGGCACCTGGTCGGGCAGTTTCGAGGCATGGACGGTCAGGCGGCCCAGATTATAGCTTTGCGTGCCCCAATGGTTGCCGGTGCCCAGAAACAGATCATCGACCCGCGCCGGATCGATGCCGGCGCGGGTCAGCGCCGCGTCGACGACATGCGATGACAGGACGGGGGCTTCGGTATCGTTGAAGGCACCGCGATAGGCCTTGCCGACGGCGGTGCGGGCGGTGGAGATGATGGCTGCTTCGCGCATGATAGGGTCCTTTCGGTCAGAAACCGTGCATGTTGCCGGGCCCCCAGAAGGCCCGCATTTCGGTGATTTCATTATTGTCGTTGAAGCGGAAGGTGTCGATGACATCGACGCGCTTGTCGCTGCCGCCGAAGTGCAGATTGACCGAAAAGGCAAAGGCTGCAGAGTCGGCGCCGACGCGGATCGGGCCTTGCAGCGTCAGCTTGGCACCGGTCTGCATCGATTCGGTGTAAAAGGCGTGGATCGCGGCGCGGCCGTGGCGGATGGGGGAGCCGATCGGGTCTTCGACCGTCGCATCCTGGGCGAACAGCGCGCTGATGATGGCGGGGTCGCCCTTGGCAAAACCGTCGACATAGGCGTGGACGGCAGATGTCATTTTCTCGATATCAGGCATGGTCGGCCTCCGGAATGTAGCGGCTGATGGTATCGACGACACAGGCGGGCTTGGGCTTGCCTTCGATCTCGACGGTGACGCGGACGGTCGACTGGATGGCGCCGGCCTTGACCGCCTCGGCCTTGATGATCTCGCCGCGCCCACGGATGCGCGATCCGGCGGGGACGGGGGAGAGGAAGCGCAGGCCATCGGCGCCGATGTTGATGCCCGCCGAAAAGCGCCTGACCTCGATGAGCTGCGGCAGGAAGATGTTGACCAGCGCGAGGGTGAGGTACCCATGCGCGATGGTGGTGCCGAACGGGCCGTCTTTCGCGCGCACCGGGTCGACATGGATCCATTGGTGATCGCCGGTCGCGTCGGCAAACAGGTCGATCCGCGCCTGGTCGATGGCCAGCCAGTCGGTTACGCCAAGGTCGGTGCCGGCCATGGCAAGC
>JBBRVH010000178.1:0-4657 GCA_038246995.1 Sphingomonadales bacterium | reverse complement strand
GCAAGCTTTCGGCTGGTATGGGCACGAGACAGCCCGAACGACTGCGCCAGATGCGAGATCGACAAGATATCGGTCGGAATTCTCTCTTGCGCGTTCGGTTGCGCGGTATCCATTCCGGCGATCAGTCGATCCATCAGGAATCCGCCCATATCGACCCAGGCGAAGATCCCGTAGAGCGGCTCGGGTGCGCGCATCGTGGCGTCCGAGAGCAAAGCATCCGCCACGGCCGGCTGGACGCGCGCAAGCATATCATCGGGACGAGCGACAAGTTGCGCATACCGGTTTCCGCCGTCGATGAGGTCGAGAGCCTGAAAATGGACGGCATACCATTCAATCAGTATCGATAGCGCCGATCGCGACGGAACGAACGCCTCGGCACCACCGTCGCTGTCATGTTCTACGAGCTGGATGATGCCGTATGTCAGCGCTTCATCGAAGAAGCTATACGCAGTATTGCGGCTGGCGATGCCGTGCCGCAGCGCGAGATTGCCGAAGATAGACCGTTTCAGCACGCTTTGGCCGTTTTGGTCCTTCCTGAAATGATAAGCGAGAATTGCGTGACACAGAAGCCAGCGTTGCTGAGTGGCAAACAACCCGGCCGTCCGAGGAGACATTCCATGGGTAATGATGAAGCTTTGCGCCATTTGGGCTATCGCTTGCGGGAACGCGTCCGCTGCGATCAAGTCGCTGATCTCGCGCAGAGGCGCAATTTGAGACTGTTCGAGTTCACAAAGGGCCATCTTACTTCGCCATAGACTCACTTCGTATCTACCACAAAGCACTGATGCCAGGTTGACCATGGTAAGAAAGCTGCCGACGCATCCGTCGTAGCGGATCATGATATCGCGGACTACCGAAATTACCCTTAACAATCGGTTGATCCCATTGCGCTCGTTGTCGAGCGTTGACGTGAACCGCGCCGATTCCGCCGGAGGCGTGAGCCCCAGAGCGCAACCCGTGCAAGTTGATTTGAACGTCCGCAATTCTCCGAAGTAGCCGCCCACTATCGCACTGCGGAGTGTCTTGGATTGGGTCGCAAGCGGCCATTCACCTCTTTCGCCGGGGGAAGGTCGAGCGGCAGCGCAGCCAGGCCGGAAGATGAAGGCATGGCGCCGGTTGGAACTTTTCGCCCAGGCTCGACGACGCCGGGTCATCGCCGCTGCCGCAGGGGCGCGGTGCTTGCACTCGCCGAGATGGACCTGAAGCATCGGCGATGCCGATCGCCCGAACCATTGGCGGAATTGCCCCTGTCCTACAGGCGGTTCTTATGCCATCATGCCATGGTTATCCGCTCTTTGACATCGTTGGCATTTTCGACGCGCGCGACGCTTGCCGCGCAAATTCTGCCGGAAAATCGCTAAACAGCGTTCGGCGTGACTTTCGTGACTTTCTTAATTTTCTGTTTCGCCTCTGGCAGGCTGGTGGCTTCAGCCAGCCGGAGCGGGCGCGGCCGCTTTGTGGCCATAGCTGAACACCCGCGCCAATTGCCAGCCGCCGGGCGAGAGCCGCCACAATTGCGTGAAGCGGGCGCTGCCGGCCATGCGTTCCGGGCCGTCGCCGCGGCGTTCGTAAAAGACATGTTCGCCGTCCTCGATGGCGCCAAGGCCCGGCACCGGGTGGACGTTCAGGCTGGCGGTGACGAGCGCGCGGCGCGATCGCCAGGCATCGGGGGCCTTTCTGGCGGCACAGGATTTGGCATAAAGGGCGACGAACGCGGCGCCGCTGGTCGCTACCACGCCGTCGCGATCGTGATACATTTCGAAATCGGGGGCGATCATCGCCGACAGTGCGGCGGGGTCGCACGTGTCGAAGAACAGGCTGAACATCGCGGCGTCGCGCTCGGCGATGGCAGTGGTCAGCGCCGCGCCTTGCGGCAGGATGGCGGCGACAGCGGCGATCAGCAACGGATTTGGCATTTGTGCTTCCTTTGTGTATTATGAGAACAATACGGATGGCGGCGCTGCCGTGTCAAACCCGCGACGGCAAAGCGCCTTGGCGCAGGCGGCGGGCTGGGCTAGGGCGGCGCAGCACAGTTTAGCAAGGCTGAGACATGAATACCCTCATCGTGGTCGTCGATATCGTCACCATGGTCCTGCAATGGCTGATCTGGGCGCTGGTCATCTGGGCGGTGCTGTCGTGGCTGATCGCCTTCAACGTCATCAACATGCAGAACCGGTTCGTGCGCAGCGTCGTCACCGGGCTCGACAGCTTCTTCAACCCGATGCTGCGGCCGATCCGGCGGATATTGCCCGACATGGGCGGCATCGACCTCGCGCCGATGGTGCTGATCCTGCTCATCATGCTGGTGCAGCGCGGGCTGCCGGCAATCCTGCTCGATACGGGCATGCTCTGACGCCCTGGGCGCTGGTTGCCGGCGGGATACGGCTCACGGTCCGTGTCACGCCGCGCGGCGGGCGCGACGGGGTGGATGGCATCGGCACCGATGGTGATGGCGTGGTGCATCTGAAACTGCGCGTCGCGGCGGCGCCGGTCGATGGCAGTGCCAATGACGCCATCGTGCGGCTGGTGGCCAAATGGCTCGATGTGCCGCGCAGCCGGGTGCGGGTGGTGACGGGCAGCACGGCCCGGGTGAAGACTCTGGCGATCGAAGGCGATGCGCTGCGGTTGCTGCATCGCTGCCAGTCGCTTATCACCCCGGCCGGGCAGCAGGAGCGCGAAAAGTGACGGCGACAATCATCGATGGCAAGGCGCGCGCGACGGCTCTGCGGGAAACTGTGGCGGCAGATGTGGCCGGCTTTGTCACCGCGCATGGCCGGGCGCCGGGGTTGACCGTCGTCCTCGTCGGCGAGGATCCGGCGAGCGCTGTGTATGTTCGCAACAAGGGCCGCGAAACGCTGGCCGCCGGCATGGTTTCGGGGGAGCATCGCCTGCCCGCCAGCGTGTCCGAAGCCGATCTGCTGGCGCTCGTCGCCGCGCTCAACGCCGATGATGCGGTCGATGGTATCCTGGTGCAACTGCCGTTGCCGCGCCATATCGATGCCGACCGGGTACTCGCCGCGATCGATCCGGCCAAGGATGTCGATGGCTTTCACCCGGTCAACGCCGGGCGGCTGGCGACCGGGCTCGATGCGCTGGTGCCGTGCACGCCGACCGGCTGCCTGATGCTGATCGAGGAAGCGCTGGGTGATCTGTCGGGCAAGGAAGCGCTGGTCATCGGCCGCTCCAACATCGTCGGCAAGCCGATGGCGGCGCTGCTGACGGCGCGGTCGGCGACGGTGACCATCGCCCATTCGCGGACCCGCGACCTGGCGGGCCATGTCGGCCGGGCGGAGATCGTGGTCGCCGCGGTCGGGGTGCCGCATCTGGTCAAGGGCGAATGGCTGCGGCCGGGCGCCTGTGTCATCGATGTCGGCATGAACCGGGTGACGGGCGCCGATGGCAAGGCGCGGCTGACCGGCGATGTCGATTATGATGGCGCGTTGCCTCGGGCCGGCTGGATCACCCCGGTGCCGGGCGGCGTCGGGCCGATGACGATCGCCTGCCTGTTATCGAACACGCTGAAGGCTGCCCGGGCGCGAAGCGCCGACTCCAGCACGCCGCGCAGCGCCGACTCCAGCACGCCGCGCGCGGCATGACCGGGCCGCTGCTTACCCTGTTCATTTCGGCGTTCGCGACGCTGTTCGTCGTGCTTGACCCGCCGGGCTGCGTGCCGATCTTTTCGTCGCTGACCAATGGTGCCAGCGTCGCCCATCGCCGTGCCATGGCGATTCGTTCCGTCCTCATCGCCAGCGCGGTGCTGATCGCCTTTGCGCTGGGTGGCCAGGCCTTTCTCGGCGCGCTCGGCATCAGCCTGCCGGCCTTCAAGATCGCCGGCGGGGTGATGGTTTTCCTCATCGCCATCGACATGGTTTTCGAAAAGCGCACCGAACGCCGCGAGAATCGCGCCGAAGAAGTCATCTCGGCGGCCAAGACTGCGTCCAAGCCGATCGAATCCGAAGATATTTCGGTTTTCCCCATGGCGATCCCGATGCTTGCCGGGCCGGGTTCGCTCGCCGCGATCATGCTGCTGGCGGCGCGCAGCCATGGACCGGAAGAAAAGGCCGTGGTGCTCGCCGCGCTGGTTGCGGTGATGGTCATCACCCTGTTGTCGCTGCTCGCCGCCGGGCCGATCATGAAGCTGATGGGCGCCAAGTTCGAAGGCGCGCTGACCCGGTTGCTCGGGGTGGTACTGGCGGCGCTGGCGGCGCAGTTCGTTGTCGACGGGATCAAGCAGAGCTTCGGGATCTAGCGCCCATCGCGCCGCCCGAGCAACCGCAGCCGCAGCGCGTTGAGCTTGATGAAGCCCGCGGCGTCGCGCTGGTCATAGGCGCCGGCATCGTCTTCGAAGGTCACGATACCCGCCGAATAGAGCGAGTTCGGCGATTTGCGCCCGACGACGCTGACGCTGCCCTTGTAGAGTTTCAACCGCACCGTGCCCGATACCTTGGCCTGCGAATGGTCGATCGCCGCCTGCAGCATCTCGCGTTCGGGGCTGAACCAGAAGCCATTGTAGATGAGTTGCGCATATTTCGGCGCCAGTTCGTCCTTCAGATGCGCCGCGCCGCGATCGAGGGTGATCTGTTCGATGCCGCGGTGGGCGAGGTGCAGGATCGTGCCGCCCGGTGTTTCATACATGCCGCGCGACTTCATGCCGACG
>JBBRVH010000177.1:0-4691 GCA_038246995.1 Sphingomonadales bacterium | reverse complement strand
TGCCATTGTCGGCGGTGCTCTGCCCGGCCCAATTATGCGCAATCAGCACGGCGGGGCGCGGCCCCGGGCCGGCGGGGAGCGCAATATAGCCTTCGCACTCGGTATCGGCGTCATTATAGGCAAAGATCGTCATGGCAGCGTCTCTCGGCTGGAGGTCAGGCGGCGGCGGCCGCGCGGGAATGGTCGCTGATGATGTGCCCGTCCTTCATCTCGATGACCCGGCCGCAGCGCAGCGCCAGCGCCGGATCATGGGTGATCAGCACCAGTGTCGCGCCGGTTTCATCAAGGCGTTCGAAGAGCATTTCAACCACGCTGTTGCCGGTGGCTTCGTCAAGATTGCCGGTCGGTTCATCGGCAAAGATCAGCGCCGGACGGGCGGCGATGGCGCGCGCCAGCCCGACGCGCTGCTGTTCGCCGCCCGACAATTGCGTCGGATAATGGCCGAGGCGATGACCGAGCCCGACCGCCAGCAGTTCGGCACGCGCCTTGCCTTCGGGATCGGGCAAGCCAGCGAGTTCGAGCGGAATCGCGACATTTTCAAGTGCCGTCATCGTCGGGATCAGGTGAAAGGCTTGCAGCACGATACCGATCCGCCCGCGCCGCGCCCGCGCCAGGCCATCTTCATCGAGCGCCGAAAAATCCGCCCCGGCAACCAGCACGCGCCCCGATGTCGCCTGTTCGAGCCCCGACAGCACCGCCATCAGCGATGATTTCCCCGACCCCGATGGCCCCAGAATGGCGACGCGTTCGCCAGCGCCGACCGACAGCGTCGCGCCGCGCAACACATCGACCGCGGCGGTGCCGGTGCCGAAGCGAAGGGTTACATTCTGCGCATCGATCACGATATTGGTGGTCATGCAGCTCCAGGAGATCAAGGTTATGCGCAGGGCAAGGAAGCGATATGGCAGCTTGAACAGGATTTACCAGTTGGCACCGGCGATTTGTCTGGCGCTGATGTCGCAGCAGGCGCTGGCGGCGACGCTGCCCGGCAGCGCCACGAAGCCACCGCGCACCATCGTCGCCTTTGGTGACAGCCTGATGGCTGGCTATCAACTGCGCCCCGGCGAAGGCTTTGCGCCGCAACTGGAGGCCGCGTTGAAAGCCAGGGGCCGCACGGTAACGGTGGTGCCGGCCGGCGTGTCGGGCGATACGACGGCGCAAGGCAAGGCACGGATCAACTGGGTGCTGGCGGGGATGAAGGCGAAACCCGATCTCGTCATCCTCGAGCTTGGTGCCAATGACATGCTGCGCGGGCAGTCGCCGGCTACCGCAAAGGCCAATCTTGATACCATGATCACGGCCTTCAAGGCCAAGGGGGCGCGCGTGTTGCTGGCCGGCATGTATGCCCAGCCCAACAATGGCCCTGCCTATCAGAAACAGTTCAATGCCATCTATCCGGCGCTGGCGGGCACGCAGAAGGTGGCGCTCTATCCGTTTTTCATGGATGGGGTCGCCGCCGTGCCGGGCATGCAGCTTTCGGACGGGCTGCACCCGACCCCACGCGGGGTGAAGACCATCGTGGCGCGCATCCTGCCGGCCGTTGAGCGCGAGCTCGACGCCCTGGCCAAATAGCCCGATGCCGCGGCTGTTCGTGGCGCTGGAACTGCCGGTGGCGGTGCGGGATGCGCTGCTCGGCACCATGGGCGGGGTGCCGGGGGCGCGCTGGCAACGCGATGACCAGTTGCATCTGACCTTGCGCTTCATCGGCGAGGTCGATCGCCATCGCGCCGCCGATATCGATGCGGCGCTCGCCACGGTCGCTTTCCAGCCGTTCACGCTGGCGCTGGGTGAGATCGGCAGCTTCGGCCAGCGGGGTCGAATCGATACGCTGTGGATCGGCGTGCGACCGGGCACGGCGGTGACGGCGCTGGCAAAACGCGTCGATACCGTGCTGGCGCGGGTGGGAATCGCGCCGGAAGCACGGGCGTTCGTGCCACATATCACCCTCGCCCGGCTGGGCCGCGATGCCGGCGATATCGGCGGTTTCGTCTCGCAGGCGCACGCCGGGGCGGCATTTGCCGTGACGGGGATGGCGCTGTGGGAAAGCCGGATCGGCAATGGCGGCGCCGATTACACCATTGTCTCGCGCTATCCAGAACGCGCTGTTGTTCATATAGATGAACGATCAGAAGAGCCCCCACCTTCTTAAAAAAGTCAAAATTAACTAATTTTTAGGCTTTACAATCTTACCAAAACATTTATTTCAGCCCCCGCGGAACCGATATGCCGGTCGCGGGCTTGCCTGCCGATCCCTGCATGTCTCGCACCGATGAAGACAACAGGGATCGATGACCATGACCAGATTTACCCCGATACCGCTTTTCGCGCTGGCCCTGCTGGCGGCTACCGCGCCGACACAGGCCGCGCCCTTCCTGCCCTTTACCGTGTCGCTTGAATCCGAAACGCCGGGGACCCAGGTCTCGACCTCGGGCTTTCACAGCGTGGGCGTCGAAAATTTCAACGCGCGCACGAATGGCGAACCGCAGAATTTCACGTCGAACTTCGGCGGGACCACCTTCACCGGCGTCTACACCGGCGTCGGCATCAATTCGGCCGATCAATTCGGCGGTGCCAATGGCACCGGCAAATATGCCAACGCCATGACCGGCCGCAGCTACACGATCGACCTGACGTCGACCGAGACGCAGGGTGTCACCTATTTCGGTTTCTGGCTGTCGGCGCTCGATGCCAACAACAATGTCACCTTCTTTCAGGGTGCCAACCAGTTATTCACGTTCAGCGCCACCAATGCGCGTAGTTTCATCCTCGGCCTGCCGAACAATGATGATTATCGCGGCAACCCGACCGCACCGTTCCTCAACCGGAACAACAACGAACCCTACAGCTTCCTGAATTTCTACGCCCGCGGCACCACGCGGTTCGACCGCATCGTTTTCAGCCAGGGCTCGGCGGGTGGCTATGAAAGCGACAACCATACGGTCGGTCGCTGGTCGCGCATCAGCGGCAGCGTCGTCGGCGGGTCGGCCGTAGTGCCGGAACCCGCGACCTGGGCGATGCTGCTCACCGGCTTCGGCTTGGTCGGCGCCGCAGCGCGCCGCCGCAAGCAGGTCACCAACGTCGCGGCCTGAACGGCGGCCCTGCCCATGGGCTGACCCATCGGTGTCCGCACCAACGAAACAACCCGGCCGGGGCAGCCCCGGCCGGGTTTTTTCAGGTCCAGGCGACCGACGCTCCCACCAGGGATGCCCTTGCCGTCAGGCGGCGTCGCTGGCCATATCCTTCCACCCCAGCACCGGCTTGCGCGCGGCGGCGGTTTCGTCGAGCCGGCGGCGCGGCGCCAGATGCGGGCTGGTGCGATAGGCGTCGGGATCGGCAAGCATGCGTTCCGCGATCGAGCGCATCGCGCCGATAAGCTGATCCAGGCTCGCCTTGCTTTCGGTCTCGGTCGGTTCGACGAGCATGGCGCCATGGACGACGAGCGGGAAATACATCGTCATCGGGTGGAAGCCCTCGTCGATCATGGCTTTCGCCAGATCGAGCGTCGTCAGCCCGGTATCGTGCAGGAAATCGTCCGAAAACAGCGCTTCGTGCATGCACGGGCCAGTTTCCGCGAAGGGCGCGGTGTAGATGTCCTTGAGGCTGGCGAGGATGTAATTGGCGTTGAGAACAGCATCCTCGGCAACCTGGCGCAGGCCATCGGCGCCATGGCTCATCATGTAGCTGAGCGCGCGCACGAACATGCCCATCTGGCCGTGGAAGGCGACCATGCGCCCGAACGACCGGTCATATTGCGTCGATTGCCGCGCCTGCATTTCCTCGACAAGTTCATAGCCATCGCGAGTCTTGCGCACGAACGGCAAGGGCGCGAACGGCGCCAGCGCTTCGGAAAACACCACCGGCCCCGACCCCGGGCCACCGCCGCCGTGCGGGGTGCTGAAGGTCTTGTGGAGGTTGATGTGCATGGCATCGACGCCCAGATCACCGGGGCGCACCCGGCCGACGATGGCGTTGAAATTGGCACCATCGCAATAGACAAAGGCACCGGCGGCATGGACCGCGTCGCAAATATCCTTGAGATCGGGTTCGAACAGCCCGCAGGTGTTGGGGTTGGTGATCATCACCGCCGCCACATCCGGCCCCAGCCGCGCTTTGAGCGCTTCGAAATCGACCCGGCCGCGGGCATTGGCGGGGATGTTTTCCACGGCATAACCGCAGAACGCCGCCGTTGCCGGGTTGGTGCCATGCGCCGATTCGGGCACCAGCACGACCTTGCGGGCGTCGCCGCGTCCTTCCAGCGCCGCACGAATCGCGAGCATGCCGCACAATTCGCCATGCGCGCCGGCCTTGGGGGACATCGCCACTTCGGGCATCCCGGTCAGCGTCTTGAGCCAATAGGCCAGCGTGTCGATGAGTTGCAGCGCGCCCTGCACCGTCGCTTGCGGTTGCAGCGGGTGGATATCGCTGAACCCCGGCAGCCGCGCCATCTTCTCGTTGAGGCGCGGATTGTGCTTCATCGTGCACGAACCGAGCGGGAATATGCCGAGATCGATTCCGTAATTCTGCCGAGAGAGCCGCGTGTAATGACGCACCGTCTCGGGCTCCGACAGGCCGGGCAGGCCGATCGGCGCGCTGCGGCCAAGCCCGGCAAGCCGATCCTGCACCACCGGCACCGGATCGAGATCGACCCCGCAGCGGTCAACCGCGCCGCGTTCGAACAGCAACGGTTCTTC
>JBBRVH010000176.1:0-4766 GCA_038246995.1 Sphingomonadales bacterium | reverse complement strand
TTCCATTGCTTGTCGCGGAAATCGATCAGCGCGGCGCCGCCTGCCTTGGCAGCCTGGCCGAGGTTGAGCTGCTGGTCACGGCCTTCGACGCGGGTATCGAGGGTGATCAGGCTGACAAGGTTGCCGATATCATAGCGCTGCCAGATGCGATCGGGGCCGGGCAGCCATTCGCCATGGACCTGGCGCGCGGTCGCCTTGCGGGCATTCCAGTCACCTTCTTCGGGCTGGTGGTTTTCGGCGCCGCCCTTCCAGGTGTCGTTGGCGAATTCATGGTCGTCCCAGATGCTGATCATCGGGAACAGGCGGTGCAGTTCCTGCAACGCCGGATCGACGCGATAGCTGGCATAGCGCTGGCGATAATCGTCGAGGCGGACCATCTCGTTCGCCGGTTCGATCTCGCGCCCCGGCATCGTTTCGCCGGCCGATGGGTAGATGCCGCTGGCGTATTCATACAGATAATCGCCGAGGTGGACGACAAGGTCGATATCATTGCGCGCCGCGGCATGGGCATAGGCGTTGAACCAGCCGAACGGTTTGTTGGCGCAACTGAACACCGCGATGTTGAAGCGCGCCAGCGGCCCCACCGGCAGGGTGCGGGTACGGCCGATATCGGACTGGCGGCCATCGGGGGCGGTGAAGCGATAGAAGACCCAGCCGCCCGGCGGCAGATCATCGATGCGCACCTGCGCGGTGCCCCAGGTCGCGGGGCCGGCGGTGGTTTCGGCGCGCTTGATGATGCTGGTCATGCCGGCATCGCTGGCAACCTCGACCTTCAGCACGGCATCGCGGCCATCGCCGCTGGCATAGCGTGTCCACAGCTTGATCGAGGTCGCGCCCGGATCGCCCGAAGCGACGCCATGGGTGAAGCCCTTGTCGGCCCACAGCCCCGCCAGCGCCGGGCGGGCGGGCAGCAACAGGCCGGCGGCACTGGCCGACAGAAAGGCGCGACGATCGACGGCAGGACGCATGGTGATTCCCCGGATATGATGACGCCGCTGTCTAGGCAGCAATTGTGACAATCACAGGATGCTAGACCGTGGCCAAGATGCGTAGCAAGGCCGACCTGCCGTCGAAGGACTGCATCACCTGCGGGCGGCCGTTCGCGTGGCGCAAGAAATGGGAACGCGATTGGGACAATGTCCGGCATTGTTCCGATGCCTGCCGCACCGGCGCCTATTCCCGCGCAAAGCAAAAGCAGGCAAAGTAGCGGGCAACCAAGGGAGTCGCACGATGGCAACGCAGTTGAAGGTCGCATCCGCAGGCAATGGCGATGTCAAATCGCAGGTGTCGGCGGCGGAATGGGCGATCCGTGTCGATCTCGCCGCTGCCTATCGGCTGGTGGCGCTTTATGGCTGGGATGACATAATCTTCACCCATTTGTCGGCGCGGATTCCCGGGCCGGAGCATCATTTCCTCATCAACCCCTATAATCTGATGTTCGAGGAGATCACGGCGTCGTCGCTGGTCAAGATCGATGTCGAAGGGCATCCGGTGATGGAAACGCCGTACATGACCAATCCGGCGGGCTTTACCATCCATTCGGCGATCCACATGGCGCGCGAGGATGCCCATGCCGTCATGCACGTCCACACCAAGGCCGGGCAGGCGGTGAGTGCGCAGGCCGAAGGGCTGTTGCCGATCACCCAGACCGCGATGCTGATCCGCGATGAAGTGACCTATCACGAGTATGAAGGCGTCGCGACCGACCTTGAAGAACGTGAACGCCTTGTCGCCGACCTGGGGCCGACCAAGCGCGCGATGATCTTGCGCAATCATGGCACGCTGGCGGTGGGCGCAACCGTGGCTGAATGCTTCATCAACCTCTATTATCTCGAACGCGCCTGCGAAGCGCAGGTGATGGCGCTGTCGGCCGGGCCGGGCGGGCTGTACAACCCGCCGCAGGGCACGCCGGAAAAGGCGGCCGGGCAAGGCAAGGCCGGGCTGGGCATCGTCGCCAACCTGCTGGCGTGGCCGGCGCTGCTGCGCAAACTCGACCGGATCGACCCGAGCTTCCGGGACTAAACCAACTCCCTCCCCGCAGCCGTAGGCGACGCTTTCGCGTCAACGGGGGGGGGAGTTCGCGTGCTCAATCCCGCAGCTTGTCGCCTGCCAGCGCGACGATGAAGATCCAGAACCAGCCGAACATCATCGCCGACCCGCCGATCGGCGCCAGCGCTGCAATCCAGCGCGGTGCGCCCAACGCCAGCGCATCGAGATCGCTGGCGAAAATCAGGCTGCCGATGCTCACGCCCCAGGCGCCGGCGCGGACGTAGCGGGTGTTGCGCCAGGCGAGCAGCCCGAACACCGCGGCGACATGCGGCAGCTGGAACATCACCCCGGTCATGATCCAGTCGCGCGCCTGCGGGTCCTTGATGCCGTGCGCGGCAAAAGTGCCGAAGGTCAGCGCCAATATGGCATTGGCGGCGGCGAAGGCGGGGAGATAGCGGGGCGTTTCCATGCCGCCTTATGCCTTGCGATGCCATGCCGGGCAAAGCCGGGTGTGAGGATTTGTCGCCGCACTGAAGAAATTTGCGCTGCAGCCGTATTTTCCTGAACACCGTTCATGCCGCGTCAATGTGCGGGGCGGCATATGGGGTGGGCGGGTGACAGCCGCTGCCGGAGTTTGCCCCCTGTTATCCGGCGGCGCCAAGGCTGACCCCGTTGCGTGACGAGCGCAAAAAGGCCCCTGCTCCATGCCCCCGGAGCAGGGGCCAATTTTGTTTTCGGCGGCGCGTGACGCCGCCGCCGCCTTCGCCTACATCATCGGCATGACGCTGCGCATCGCCACCTGGAATATCAATTCGGTCCGGTTCCGGCTCGATATCGTCGAACGCTTCCTGCGCGATCACGCCCCCGATGTGCTCTGCCTGCAGGAAACCAAGGTCATCGACGATGCCTTCCCGCACGACATGTTCGAGGCGCTGGGCTATCGCCACCGCCTGCTCAACGGCCAGAAGATGCACCATGGCGTCGCCACCCTGTCGCGCCTGCCGCTGACGCAGGATCGCCGCCATGACTGGCAGGACAATGGCGAGGCCCGCCACATCGGTGCGCGCCTGCCGTGTGGCGTGCTCATCGAGAACGTCTATGTGCCCGCCGGCGGCGATACGCCCGATCCGTTGGTCAACCCGAAATTCGCGCAGAAACTGGCGTTCGTCGATCGCATGACCCGTTGGTCGGCATCTTTACGCGAATCGACCGTCATCGTCGGTGATTTCAACATTGCGCCGCTTGAAAGCGATGTCTGGAGCCACAAGGCGCTATTGGATGTCGTCAGCCACACGCCCATCGAGGTCGCAGCGCTCACCGCCTTGCAGCAGAGCCATGACTGGGTCGATCTTGGCCGCCATTTCATCCCGCCGCCCGAACGGCTGTTCACCTGGTGGTCGTATCGCGCCGCCGATTGGCGGACGAGCGACCGCGGCCGCCGGCTCGACCATATCTGGGCCTCGCCCGAAGTCGCACGGACGGCAACGCGCTTCGAAGTCATCGAGGATGCCCGCGACTGGGGCAAGCCGTCGGACCATGTCCCGCAGATCGTGACGCTCGACCTGTGAGTCTCGCGCCGGCATATGCCGCGATTGCCGCGTCGGACGCGCTGCGGCGCGGCCAGATCGTCGGGGTCGGCAATCTGGCGATCCTGTCGGCGGAACTTGCCGATGCCGCCACGCTGGCCGCGCTCGAAACCACATGCCGCGCCGGCATCATCATCACGGCTCGCCGCGCCGCGGTGCTCAACCTTGCCAACCAGCTCGCCGCCGCCGTGGCTGATCCTGAACCGGTGTGGGTCGACCGTCCGGCCTGGCTCGATCTTGCCGCCAGCCGGGCGGTGGCCGATCCGGTGCTCGATCTCGCAACGCCGCTCAAGGGCCCGTTCACCAGCCGCGCGCTCGGCGATGCGACCGGGTCGGCGCGGGCAGCGATCATGCTCGCCAAACATGCGGCGCTGCTGCCGGCTGTCTATGCCGTGCCGATCGGCGCTGCAGCGCCGGTGGTGGTCACCGATGTCGAAACGGCGCTGGCGCTGCCCGCCGCCGCTGCCGATGTCCGCATTTCGTCGCGCGCCCGGTTGCCGCTGGCGCTGGCCGAAAACACCGTGGTTTTTGCCTTTCGCCCCGCCGATGGCGGCCCCGAACATCTGGCACTGGTGATCGCCGATCCGTCGCGCGGTGGCCCGGTGCTCGTCCGCCTGCATTCGGCCTGCCTGACCGGCGATGTGCTCGGCAGCCTGAAATGCGACTGTGGCCCGCAACTCCACGCCGCACTGGCGGCGATCAACGCCAATCCCGGCGGCGGCATCCTGCTCTATCTGCAACAGGAAGGCCGCGGCATCGGGCTGCTCAACAAGCTGCGTGCCTATGCGCTGCAGGACCAGGGCTTCGATACCGTCGATGCCAACACGCGGCTGGGTTTCGAGCCCGATGAACGTGATTTCAGCCTGGCGGCGGCGATGCTCAAGGCGCTCGGCGTCACGGCGGTCACCTTGCTGACCAACAATCCCGGCAAGGTCGCCGGGCTGGCGGCGCATGGCCTTGGTGTGACGCGTGTCGAACACAGCATGGCGCCGGGCCCGCATAACCACGCCTATCTCGATACCAAGCGCGACCGGCAGGGGCATTTGCTGTGAGCACAAACCGCCTCCCTCCCCCCTGCGGGGAGGGCGACTCGCCAAAGGCGAGCGGGGTGGGGGTGGCACCCATCGTTACCCAAACTGCAAACCCCACCCCGCGCCGCGGCCCCCGGGAGCCCACCCCCCCAGGGGGGGG
>JBBRVH010000175.1:0-4783 GCA_038246995.1 Sphingomonadales bacterium | reverse complement strand
GCTGCCCGGCAGTTCGAAACGCAGCGCGCCGGTGATCGGATTGGCTTCGGCGAGCCGCAGGTCGAGGCGCTGGCCGATGGTGTAGCGCGTGCCGGTTTCGGCGCCTTCGAGCACCCGCGACGTCTCGTCATAGACAAAAAATTCGTCGCCGAGGGTCGAAACCGGCACCAGGCCGTCGCCGCCAAGGCCTTCGACGGTGGCGAAAAAGCCGAATTTGGCGACGCCGGTGATGCGGGTGGCGAGGGTTTCGCCGACACGGGTGGAAAGAAACGCCGCGACATAGCGGTCGATGGTGTCGCGTTCGGCCTCCATGGCGCGGCGTTCGGTCATCGAAACATGGTCGGCGGTGCGGGCGAGCACCGCGGCTTCGGCGGGAGAAAGCCCGCCGTCGCCCAGTTTCCACGCCTCGACAAGGCTGCGGTGCACGATCAGATCGGCATAGCGGCGGATCGGCGAGGTGAAATGGGCGTAACTGGCCAATGACAGGCCGAAGTGGCCCTTGTTGTCGGGCGAATAATAGGCCTGCGTCTGGGTGCGCAGCACCTGTTCCTGCACCTGATCGGCGTAATCCTGGCCTTTCGTGCGTGCCAGGATGCGATTGAAGGTGGCAGGCTTGATGACCTGCCCCATGGCGAAATTCTGGCCGAGCGTTTCGAGATAGTCCTTCAGCGCGATCATCTTCTCGCGGCTCGGCGTTTCGTGGTCGCGATAGACGCAGGGGGCTTTCTTCGCCTCCAGCGCGCGCGCTGCAGCGACATTGGCGGCGATCATGAAATCCTCGATCAGCCGGTGCGCGGCGAGGTGTTCGCGGATGGCGATGCTGGCGATGCGGCCGTGTTCGTCGAGCACGACACGCCGTTCGGGCAGTTCAAGCGCCAGCGGCTCGCGGGTCTCGCGGGCTTTTGCCAGCGCGCCCCATGCGTCCCACAGCGGTCGCAGCACCGGCAGCCATTCGCCGGAACCGCTGTCGATGCTCGCCTGCGCGTCTTCATAGGCGATGTTGGTCAGGCAGCGGATGGTGGCGCGGGTGAAGCGCTGCGAAAGCACCTTGCCGGCGGGGTCGATCTCGAGATGGCAGGCGAGCACGGCGCGGTCGCGGCCTTCGACCAGCGAGCAGACATCGGCGGACAACACTTCGGGCAGCATCGGCACGACGCGGTCGGGGAAATAGACGCTGTTGCCGCGCCGCCGCGCCTCGCGATCGAGCGCACCGCCGGGGCGGACATAGAAGCCGACATCGGCGATGGCGACGATGGCGCGGTGGTGGCCGGGGCGATCGGGGTCGGCCGCTGCCCAGACGGCGTCGTCATGGTCGCGGGCGTCGGCGGGATCGATGGTCAGGAACGACAGCGCGCGCAGATCCTCGCGATCCCCCAGCTTCAGTGTCGCCACGCTCGCCGCTTCCGCCAGCGCTTCTTCGGCGAAGCGGCTGGGGATGCCCTTGGCGTGAATGGCGATCAGCGAGAAGGCCCGCGGCGCGAACGGATCGCCGAGCACTTCGACGACACGTGCCGTCTGCCGCGGCGGCCGCCCCGATGGTTCGGCAAGCACCAGGTCACCGGCCGCTGCTTCGCCCGGGTCGCTGACGACGAAATCGGTGCGTGCCTTCTTGTCGACCGGCACCAGCCGATAGCCGAGCGCTTCCTTGCGCAAGATGCCGAGCACGAACTCATCGGACTTCGCCAGCGCCTTCATCGGGAAGGCGCTGTAGCCGCCGCCGGTTTCCTCGATGCGTGCCAGCAGCCGGTCCCCCACGCCGAAGGCGCCGCGCCGCCGCGTCTCGATGACGCGCAGCCGCGGCGGCGGTGCCGCGCTTTCCCAGCGATCGGGAACGGCGATGGTGCCTTCGGCTGCTTCGATGATGCGGATGACGGTGACTTTCGGCAGGCCGCCGCCGCGGTGCAGCGTCCGCCCCGGGCCGGCTTCGAGCTCGCCCGAATCCTGCATCTCCTTCAGCAGCGCCTTCAGCACGATCTTGTCCTGCGCGGCCAGCCCGAACGCCTTGGCGATCTCGCGCTTGCCCATCGCCTGCGGGGAGCGCGCGACGAGATCGAGGATCTGCTGGCGGGTCGGCAGACCGGCGGGCTGGCGCTGCGTCCTGGGGGTGCGGGCGGAAGGGGGGGCAGGCATGGCACGACCATGGTCGGCAGCGCAGGCCAGCGCAACCGCCGCGGCATCGCGGCGCCCGATCGCCTTATTGTGCGTTGCAGCATCGTATCGCCGCCGCCAGAATGGCACGGCAGGATTTCGAGGTTCATCATGGCAAGCATGCAGGAAACGATTTTGAAAATGACGGCGATGCGTCGCGCGATGCGCGGTATCGATGCCGTCGGCCCGGGTCCGCTGGTCGAACTGGCCGATTTCGGCCCCAATCCCGGGCAGTTGGCAGCGCATTGCCATGTGCCGGACGATTTGCCGGCGCGGGCGCCGCTGCTGGTGGTGCTGCACGGCTGCACCCAGACGGCGGCCGGCTATGACGCCGGCGCGGGCTGGTCGACGCTCGCCGATGCCCATGGTTTCGCGCTGCTGTTTCCCGAACAGACCCGCGCCAACAATCCCAATGTCTGCTTCAACTGGTTTCAGCCCGGCGATATCGCCCGCGGCGGCGGCGAGGGCGAATCGATCCGCGCCATGATCGCCACGATGATCGTTCGCCACGGCCTCGATCCGGCACGCGTCCATGTCACCGGGCTTTCCGCCGGCGGCGCCATGGCTTCGGCGCTGCTCGGCGCCTATCCCGACATCTTTGCCGGCGGCGCCATCATCGCCGGCCTTGCCGCCGGCAGCGCCGATACCATCCCCGAAGCGCTGGAACGCATGCGCGGCCAGGGCGGGCCGAACCCGAAGCGCCTCGCCGACCGCGTGGCCCAGGCGATGCCCGACCACAAGCGCTGGCCGCGCGTCTCCATCTGGACCGGCGACGCCGATGCCACCGTCGCGCCGATCAACGCCGATCGCCTTGCCGAACAATGGTGCCGCCTGCACGGCCTGTCGGGCGCGCCCGAAACCGACATCGCGTCCGGCATGCGCCGCGAACGCTGGCGCGGCCGCGACGGCATCGTCCGTGTCGAACGCGTCACCATTGCCGGCCTTGGCCACGGCACGCCGATCGATGGCGCGGAAAGCACGGCGGCGCCCTACATGCTCGATGTCGGCATTTCCTCGTCACGCGCCATCGCTGCCTTCCTCGGCCTTGCCGACGCCGAAATGCCGCGCCGGGCAGCACCGCGACGACCCGCCGCGTACCCGCAGCCGCCGACGATGCAGGCGGGCGTGCCGGCCGGCGTGCCGGCCAGCGTGGCGCGGACGATCGATCAGGCGCTGCGGGCGGCCGGCTTGAAGGGGTAGAAGGCCCTCCTTCCCTCCTCCCCGATTGCGCCACGACCGTAGTGGGGCCACATAGGCGTCATGCAATCTTTCCACGATGCCGCGACGCCGCCGGCCGGCAAGGCGGATCTCGCCACCTTGCGGCAGTTCCTGCCCTATCTGTGGCCGCGGTCGCAGCCGGGGTTGCGGGCGCGCGTCGCTGCCTCGCTGGTGCTGGTGCTGGTTGCCAAGGGCATCAACCTGATCATGCCCTTTGCCTACAAGGACGCGATCGACGCCATGTCGGCGACGGCGGGGCGGACGGCGGAGGCGGCGTTCCTCGCCATCGCGCTGGTCGGCGCCTATGCCGCGGCGCGTTTCGGCGGCGTGTTGTTCGACAATATCCGCAACGCCATCTTCGAACGCGTCGGCCAGGAAGCGGCACAGCAGCTGGCGCTCGATGTCTTTGCGCACATCCACCGGCTCAGCCTGCGTTTCCACCTCGAACGCCGCACCGGCAGCCTGACGCGCATCGTCGAACGCGGCACCAAGAGCATCGACATCATGCTCTATTTCATCCTGTTCAACATCTTCCCGACGATCTTCGAACTGACTGCGGTCTGCGTCATCTTCTGGATAAAGCTCGGTCCGGCGATGGTCGCAGCGGTGCTCGGCTTCGTCGCGGCCTATATCCTTTATACCCAGAAGGTCACCGACTGGCGCAACAAGCTGCGCCGCGAGATGGTCGCGTCCGACAACAAGGTTTCGGCGCGCGCCGTCGATTCACTGCTGAATTACGAAACCGTCAAATATTTCAACGCCGAAACCCATGAAAACCGCAATTATCGCGAAGCGCTGCAGCGCTACACCAAGGCCGCCGTCAGGAACGAGGTGTCGCTGTCGTGGCTCAACATCGGCCA
Organism: Sphingomonadales bacterium; assembly: GCA_038246995.1. Taxonomy (GTDB): domain Bacteria; phylum Pseudomonadota; class Alphaproteobacteria; order Sphingomonadales; family Sphingomonadaceae; genus Sandarakinorhabdus. Next base: position 557 of record JBBRVH010000175.1, on the reverse strand, counting down.
GTCGCTGATCACCAACCTGATGATGGCCGGCGCCATGGCGTTCACCGTCTGGGGTTGGGCGCAGGGCCGGTTCAGCGTCGGCGATGTCGTGCTGGTCAATACGCTGCTGGCACAGCTGTTCCGGCCGCTCGACATGCTCGGCATGGTCTATCGCGAGATCAAGCAGGGCCTGATCGACATGGAAGCGATGTTCACGCTGGTCGATACGCCCGCCGAAATCAGCGATGCGCCCGATGCGGCGCCGCTGCAGGTTTCGGGCGGCCATGTGCGCTTTGCCGGCGTCGATTTCGCCTATGAACCGCGTCGGCAGATCCTCCACGCCATCGATTTCGAAATCCGGCCGGGCCAGAAGCTGGCGGTCGTCGGCCATAGCGGCGCCGGCAAATCCACCCTCAGCCGCATTCTCTATCGCTTTTACGACATCACCGGCGGTGCCGTGACCATCGATGGCCAGGACCTGCGCCAGGTCACCCAGGATTCGCTGCGCCGCGCCATCGGCATCGTTCCGCAGGATACCGTGCTGTTCAACGAATCGATCGGCTACAACATCGCCTATG
>JBBRVH010000174.1:0-4913 GCA_038246995.1 Sphingomonadales bacterium | reverse complement strand
GTGACTTCGATCTGCGGGACGCCGCGCGGCGCCGACGGGATGCCGACGAGATCGAACTGGCCGAGCATCTTGTTATCGGCGGCCATTTCGCGCTCACCCTGGAAGACGCGGATCGTCACGGCCGACTGGTTGTCGTCCGCTGTCGAATAGGTCTGCGACTTCTTGGTCGGGATAGTCGTGTTGCGATCGATCATGCGGGTGAACACCCCGCCAAGCGTTTCGATGCCCAGCGACAGCGGCGTCACGTCGAGCAGCAGCACATCCTTGACATCGCCCTGCAACACGCCGGCCTGAATCGCGGCGCCCATGGCGACGACTTCATCGGGGTTGACGCTGGTGTTGGGCTCCTTGCCGAACAATTCCTTCACGAACTGGCGCACGCGGGGCATGCGGGTCATGCCGCCGACAAGGATGACTTCGTCGATTTCGGAGGCCTTGACGCCGGCTTCCTTGATCGCATCGAGGCACGGCTTGCGGGTGCGTTCGATCAGGTCGAGCACCAGCTTTTCGAGATCGGTGCGGGTGATGGTCTTGACGAGATGCTTCGGCCCGGTGGCGTCCGCCGTGATGAACGGCAAATTGACTTCGGTCGATGCCGACGACGACAGTTCTATCTTGGCCTTTTCGGCGCCTTCCTTGAGGCGCTGCAGGGCAAGCTTGTCCTTGGTCAGGTCGATGCCTTCGGACTTCTTGAAATCGGCCGACAGGAACTCGACCAGCTTGGCATCGAAATCTTCACCGCCAAGGAAGGTATCGCCCGAGGTGGACTTCACTTCGAAGACACCATCGCCCAGTTCGAGGATCGACACGTCGAAGGTGCCGCCGCCAAGATCGTACACTGCAACGGTCTTGGCTTCGTTCTTTTTATCAAGGCCATAGGCGAGCGCCGCGGCGGTCGGTTCGTTGATGATGCGCAGCACTTCGAGGCCGGCGATCTTGCCGGCGTCCTTGGTGGCCTGGCGCTGGGCGTCGTTGAAATAGGCCGGCACGGTGATGACCGCCTGGGTGACGGTTTCACCCAGATAGGCTTCCGCGGTTTCCTTCATCTTCTGGAGGATGAAGGCGCTGACCTGCGACGGCGAATAATCCTGGCCGCCAGCCTGCACCCAGGCATCGCCATTGCCGCCCTTGACGATCTTGTAGGGAACGAGCGCCATGTCCTTTTGCGTCATCGGATCGTTGAAACCGCGACCGATGAGGCGCTTGACGGCGAAAACGGTATTTTCGGGGTTGGTCACCGCCTGGCGCTTGGCCGGCTGGCCGACAAGGCGTTCGCCATCCTTGGTGAAGGCGACCTGCGACGGCGTGGTGCGCGCGCCTTCGGCGTTTTCCACGACCTTGGGGGCCGAGCCTTCCATGACCGCGACGCACGAGTTGGTGGTGCCCAGATCGATACCGATAACTTTTGCCATGATGTTCGCTTCCGTTCTTGTGTGTGGGCCCGTGCGACGATGCCCCGAAGCGGCGCCGTCCGTCGTCCCCTGGCTGACTTGCCTGCCAGAGATAGGGGGCGCGAAAGCGGGTTCAATACCGGCGAACCATTTTGCGTCCACGAAAATGCCGTCGCGGCGCTTACAAATGCCGTCCCGGCTGTGACAAATGCCGTCGCGGCGATTACAAATGCCGTTCCGGCGCTGACAAATGCCGTCGCGGCGATTACAAATGCCGTCGCGGCGATGACAAATGCCGTCCCGGCGATGACAAATGCCGTCCCGGCGATGACAAATGCCGGAACGCTTCCTAGTTAGGCGGCGTTGGTATGGAGTTACCCCCCCGATGCGCACGCCGATCGCCTTTGCCCTGCTCGCCTTTGCCGCCCCCGGGCTGGCGGCGCCGCCACCCGCCCGCACCACGATCGCGCCGGTCAAGGAAGCCTGGGACCGGACCGCGCCGCGCGCCGATGCCGGCTGGGTGCGGCTGAACCCGGTGCCGGGGCGGCCTTCCGCTGGCTATCTCGCCATCACCGGCGGTGGCCAGCCCGATCGCCTGACCGGCGCCAGCGCGCCCGGCGTGCGCATCGAAATGCACAGCATGACGATGAACGGCGGCGTGATGGCGATGGCAAAGCTCGATGGCCTGCCCGTCCCGGCGGGCAGCCGCATCGCCTTTGCACCGGGTGGCAACCATCTGATGATCTTCGGGCTGGCGGCGGGCACCAAAACCCTGCCGATCACGCTCAGCTTTGCCAGCGGCAGGGCGATATCGGTGGTCGCCGAGGTGCGTTCGGCTGCGGATCCGCATGCCGGCCATTAGGCCGGAACGCCGCGCGCTCACCGCGGCCGAAACGGCGCTGGTCGCGCGGGTGTTCGGCGGCGCGATCGACGCATCGCGCGTGACCGTGCGCAATGCCAAATTCTGGATGTTTCACCCCTGGTGGGTAACGATGGCGCCCGATGGCCACATCTGGTGCCACCCCAATGGCTTCAACTGGTGCGCCGATTATGCCGGCGAATCGCTGGGGCTGCGGGCGCATTTCGTCCATGAAATGACCCATGTCTGGCAGCATCAACAGGGCCGCAACCTGCTGATTTCGCGGCCACCGTTCGCGCGCTACGGCTATACCATCGTGCCGGGCAAGCCGTTCGCGCGCTATGGCATCGAACAGCAGGCCTGCATTGTTGCCGATGCCTATCTGGCGGCGGAGGGCCGGCCCGCCGCGGGCAAGCCCATACTGGCCCGCTATGCCGAACTATTGCCGTTCGGGGACTGGAACGCAGCGGCGACAATCATCGCTGCGTAGCGGATCAGGCGGCGGCGCCACACTGGCTACAAAGGCGTGTCATCACGCTGCGGCAGGTTATCGCGCGGCGGCGGATCATCGTGGCGGCGGCGCAAGGTCCATAATTGGTGGATGACGAAAACGGCAACCGCGGCAAAGGCGATGCCAAGGTCGATCAGGCCGTAATATTTCGGATCCATGCAGCATGATCGCGCGAAGCCGGCGCCAGGGCAAGCGTGGGTGCATCTGACGATCGGGGGCCGCCGGCGGGCAGCACGCGATCCCGGCGGTTACCGGGACCGGCTGGTTGGTGCGGCCAAGAAGACTCGAACTTCCACGGCCTTTCGGCCACAACGACCTCAACGTTGCGCGTCTACCAGTTCCGCCATGGCCGCACGACCATCATGTCCAGGATCAGTTCCTGTCCGGTAGGAGGGCGCGGTTAGCAGGGGCGGCGAGCCGGCGCAAGCAAAAGACGAAAATTCCGGGGGGAAGAGAAGTAAGGCAGGGAAGCAAGGGCCGCGGCAAAGCCGCGGCTGGCGTCAGACGAGTTCGGCCAGCGAAGCTGTCCGCCTCGCTGGCCGGGCTTGCGCCTGTCGGCGCGTAGCTTGCGCTACGCGCTCGCGGCGCTGCGCCTAGTTATACCTTCTCAACTCGTTCTTCGCGATCGCCGCGCGATGCACCTCGTCCGGCCCATCCGCCAGCCGCAGCGTCCGCTGCCCGGCATAGCCCGACGCCAGGCCATAATCCTGGCAGACGCCGCCGCCGCCATGCGCCTGGATGGCGTGGTCGTGGATCAGGCAGCTCATGTTGGGCGCGACGACCTTGATCATGGCGATCTCGTTGGCAGCGCCCTTGTTGCCGACGGTGTCCATCATGTACGCGGCCTTCAGCGTCAGCAGGCGGGCCTGTTCGATGGCGATGCGCGAATCAGCGATGCGTTCGTGCCACAGGCTGTGCTCCGAAATCGGCTTGCCAAAGGCAACGCGCGACTTCAGCCGCTTGACCATCTTTTCCAGCGCGCGCTCGGCGGCACCGATGCTGCGCATGCAATGGTGGATGCGGCCGGGGCCAAGCCGCCCTTGCGCGATTTCGAAGCCACGGCCTTCGCCCAGCACCATGTTGCCGACGGGCACGCGGACATTGTCGAGAATCACTTCGAAATGGCCGTGCGGCGCGTCGTCATAGCCGAACACCTTGAGCGGCCGCAGCTTGACGATGCCCGGCGCGTCCATCGGCACCAGGATCTGGCTCTGCTGGCTGTGGCGCGGTGCGCTCGGGTCGGTCTTGCCCATCACGATGGCGATCTGGCAGCGCGGGTCACCCACGCCCGACGACCACCATTTGCGGCCGTTGACGACATATTCGTCGCCCTGGCGCACGATCGAGGTTTCGATGTTGGTCGCGTCCGACGAAGCGACGGCGGGTTCGGTCATCAGGAAGGCCGAACGCATTTCGCCGGCCATCAGCGGCTTGAGCCAGCGCGCCTTCTGTTCTTCCGAGCCATAGGTGCGCAGCACTTCCATGTTGCCGGTATCGGGGGCGGAGCAGTTGAACACCTCGCTCGACCAGCCGACGCGACCCATGATCTCGGCAAGCGGCGCATATTCGAGGTTGGTCAGGCCCGGGCCCTTCCACTCGCCGACATCATGCGCGCAGATATTGAGAAACAGGTTCCACAGGCCTTCCTTGCGCGCGATCGGCTTCAATTCCTCGATGACCGGCAGCACCTTCCAGCGCTCACCCTCGGCGACTTCCTGTTCGTAGCGTTCTTCGTTGGGATAGATGTGTTCGTCCATGAAGGCGCTGACGCGCTCGATCAAGGCTTTGGACTTGTCGCTGTAATCGAACATCATGGTCGTTTTCTCCTATGGCTTTCGCCGCCGTCCTGTCACGGCGGCGGCGGCAAATCCAGTGCCAAGATGGACAGGACGCCGCAAAATCGGGAAAGCTAAAACAGGCGCAGCCGCGGGAAAGCTAGAACAAGCGCAGCCGCGCTGGCGTGATTGCCACCTGCCGAGCTTCGGCGGGAAAGCCGGTGACGGTGCTGCTGTATTCGGTTTCGGTGCCGGGTGGCAGGCGGCGGACGTTCGGGACGATCGTCCAGCGCAGCGCGGTGCCGGCGGGGCCCGACAGTGTAGCGCGCAGATCGGGCACCGCCGCCGGACCGGGGCCGCTGTTGCGGATGATGCCC
>JBBRVH010000173.1:0-5207 GCA_038246995.1 Sphingomonadales bacterium | reverse complement strand
TCCGTTGATGCATAACCTGAGTTGACGAGATAGTTGGCGCATTCTTGCGGGCTGAAGGCGTCGAGGAGTGTTCCGATTTTGCGCCATGTTGCCTCGGCGGTTCGTTCGGACGCCTTTCGCAGCAGGTGTTTGAGCTTTGAGAACATCTGCTCGGTGGGGTTCAGGTCGGGCGAGCATGGCGGCAGCCAGAGCAACCTGGCTCCGACCCGTCGGATCGCCTTTCGGATGCCGGGGCGTTTGTGGCTGGATAGATTGTCCATGATCACAACGTCGCCGGGGGCGAGCGTTGGTACCAGGAACCGATCGACCCACTCGGCAAAGCTTTGCCCATTGATGGGTTGATCGAGCACGCAGGGGGCATCGATCCGGTCGCAGCGCAGGGCGGCGATGAAGGTCATGGTGCGCCAATGGCCATAGGGCACTTTGGCGTGGAGGCGCTGACCCCTGGTTGCCCAACCGCGTAACGGGGCCATGTTGGTGTTGGCCCAGGTCTCGTCGATGAAGACGAGCCGCCGCGGATCAAGCCGGCCCTGATACTTCTTCCACTGCGCGCGTCGCCCGGCGATCTTTGGCCGGAGCTGTTCGGCCGGAAGCACGCTTTTTTTGAAGCTCAGTCCTCGGGCATCGGCGAAGCGCCAGACCTGCACATAGTCCAGCTTCAGCCCGCGCTCCGCCATCTCGGCAACAAGACCGCGCAAGGTGAAGTCGGTCTGCATGCGTTCGATCAGCCAATCACCATGCGCGCCAGACAGCATGTTTGGCTTGTAGCCACCGATCTTGCCCGGCGACACACTGCCCGTTTCGCGCTGCCGGCGCACCCACACAATGGCGCTGCTCACCGACACACCAAAGCGCGCCGCCGCAGCCCGCGCCGATATCCCCTCGCGATCAACCGCCAATACCAGCCGCTCGCGCAAATCCGTCGATAAAGGCCTCGCCATGCTTCGCTGGCCTCCAATTCCAGCACAAAGCTTGAAACAGAAAATCAGGCCCGTGGGAATCCCCGCCGAGTCAGCGAAATGGCATCCCGCTCTAACTTTCAAGAACGAGCCATGCCGCACGGGCCGCGTGCGCAGGGCCTCAACGGTTTGATGGCCGCCCGCGGCGCACGGCATCGGCGGCGGGAACGGCCACCCCGCGCCGGGCGAGTGCCTCGCGCAGCAGGCATTCGATTTCGGCGTTGACGCTGCGCAGATCGGCAGCTGCCGCGCGTTCGACGGCAGCGAACAGCGCCGGATCGAGGCGCAGCGCAAAGGCCTTGCGTGTCGGCACTGGGCTATTGATAGAGCGTGCCGGTGTTGAGCACCGGCTGGGTATCGCGTTCCCCGCACAGCACCACCATCAGGTTCGAAACCATCGCGGCGCGGCGTTCGTCGTCAAGCTCCACGACTTTCTTCTCGCTCAGCATCGCCAGCGCCATTTCGACCATGCCGACGGCGCCGGCGACCAGCGTCTCGCGTGCCGCCACCACCGCGGCCGCTTGCTGGCGACGCAGCATGGCGCCGGCGATTTCCGGCGCATAGGCGAGGTGGGTGAAGCCGCATTCGTCGACGGTGATGCCGGCGACGGCAAGGCGAGCGATCAGTTCGGTGCGCAATTCGGCGCTGACCTGGTCGTGATGGCCACGCAGCGTCACTTCCTGATGGGTGAAATCATCATAGGGGTAGCGCGCACCGATGGTGCGGATGGCGGCTTCGACCTGGGCGAGAACGAAGCTGCGAAAATCATCGACATCGAACAGCGCCTGCGCCGTATCGGTAACGCGCCAGACGACTTGCGCCGCGATCTCGATCGGGTTGCCGCGCTGATCGTTGACCTTGATCATCTGCGAAATCAGATTGTTGGCGCGCAGCGAAATCTTGGTCTTGCCCATCCACGGCCAGGTCCAGCGCAGGCCCGGCCGGCGGTCGCTGCCGCGATAGGCACCGAACAGGGTGATGGCAGCGGCCTCGTTGGGCTGCAGCTTGTAGAAGCCGGGAAGGACGAACATCGCGACCAGAAAGGCCGCCGGCACCAGCAACCCCATCCGGAAATTGCCCGATGACGCCATGATCACGGCGGCGAGGGACAGCAGCAGGTCGAACGCCAGCAGCGCCAGCATGATGAAGCCGCTGCCGCCGCTGCCTGCGGTTTCGCTGGAGGCGGGGCGTTCGGCTTCGTTTGTAGTCACAGCCATCGCGTGTCCCCGAAAGATGATATCACTTTCATATCATCGGGAGGCAATTGCGCAAATGCCGGCGAGCGGCCGGATCAAGCGGCCGGCGGCGTTTCGTCGCGATCGCTGTCGGTGGGGCGCGGCCGCGGCTTGAAGATGCCGGCCGGATCCTTGAAGGCGACATAGCCGAACCAGGCGATCATCGCGAAAAACAGGACGATGAAGAGCAGCACACCGAACATAAGCGCAAATTACCCGTCTGGCAGATGATGGGAGAGCCGATCACTCCCCCGCGACAATTGCGAACCTAGCGGCAGGCGCGGCACTTGGCCACCGGTGATGAACGCCGTCAGGCGAAGCGATTGTCGCGGGGGAAACCGTTCGGCGGCAGTCGCCCGGTGCCACCGCGCGGGCCGCGCCAGAAACCCAGATCGGCCTCGGTTCGGGTGCGGCCGCTGTCGCCGCCCATCGCCCAGCTGAGCCCATCGGCAAGCTTCAGCGTGCGGATGTCGGCTAGGCCGCCATCCTTGTATTTCTGTAGCGCGACACCTTGCCCGCGCGCCATCGCCGGCACTTCGTCGATGCCAAAGACCAGCAGCTTGCGGTTGTCGCCGATCACCGCGACGGCGTCGTCGCCCTCCCGGATCGCCCGCACCGCCTTCAGCACGGCGCCGGCACGAGGCGCCATCACCTGGCGGCCCTTGCGGGTTTCGGCGAGAATGTCCCCCGGCTCGACGATGAAGCCGCGGCCGTCGCTCGATGCCAGCAGCAACCGCGCATCGGTGCGCAGCACGCCGATGCTGACGATGGCGACACCTTCGGCAAGGTCGATCATCAACCGCAGCGGCTCGCCGAAGCCGCGGCCGCCGGGCAGCTTGTCGGGCATCAGGCTGTAGAAACGGCCATCGGCGGCAACGATCATGATGCGATCGGTGGTATGGGCGTGGAACGCGAATGCCGCGCCATCGCCTTCCTTGAAGCGCAGCGCCTCGCCGGCGGACAGGTCGGCATGGCCCTTCAGCGCACGGATCCAGCCCTTGTGGCTGGCGATGATGGTCAGCGGTTCCTTGTCCATCATCGCTTCGATCGGCACATGGCGCACCGACGGCGCCGCGGCGATATCGGTACGCCGGCGGCCAAGCGGCGTGTCCGGGCCGTATTTCACCCGCAGCGCAGCCATGTCGGTGGCGAGCCGCGCCGTCTGCTGCGCCGGCGAATCGATCAGGCCGCGCAAGGCGCCGGCTTCGGCGGTCAGCGCCTTGTTCTCGCGGGTGATCTCGATCTCCTCCAGCTTGCGCAGACTGCGCAGCCGCATGTTGAGGATGGCTTCGGCCTGGACATCGCTCAATTCGAAGGCTGCGATCAGTTCGGCCTTGGCGTCATCGGCCTCGCGGATGATGCGGATGACTTCATCGAGGTTGAGATAGGCCTTCAGGAAGCCGGCGAGGATCTCCAGCCGCGCCTCGATCTTGCCGAGGCGATAGCACGATCGCGCCACCAGGACTTCGCGCTGGTGCACCAGCCATTTCGCCAGCACCGATTTCAGCGACAGCACCCCCGGCCGGCCATGATCGAGGACGTTGAGGTTGAGCGGAATGCGCACTTCGAGGTCGGTCAGCTTGAACAGGCTTTCCATCAGCACCTGCGGATCGACATTGCGCGACCGCGGTTCGATGACGATGCGCAAGTTCGTGTCGGACTGGTCCTCGATATCGGCGAGGATCGGCAGCTTCTTTTCGCCGATGATTTCGGCCAGCGCCTCGATCAGCTTGCCCTTGACGACCTGGTAGGGGATTTCGCTGACGATGATGTTCCAGGCGCCGCCCTTTTCCTCCTGCACCTGCCAGCGAGCCCGCAGCCGGAAACTGCCGCGGCCGGTGCGATAGGCCTCGGCGATGCTGGCGGCGGGTTCGATGCAGATGCCGCCGGTGGGAAAATCGGGGCCCCGGATGTGATCGAGCATCGCCGCCTCCGGCAGGTCCGGATCGGCGAGCAGGGCAGCGGCGGCATCGAGGATTTCGGCGACATTGTGCGGCGGAATGTTCGTCGCCATGCCGACGGCGATTCCCGAAGCGCCATTGGCGAGCAGGTTGGGGAACAGGCCGGGGAAAACCTCGGGCTCCTCCTCTTCGCCATTGTAGGTGGCGCGAAAGGCGACGCTTTCTTCATCGAGGCCGTCCATCAGCACGGCGGCCGCCGCCGTCAGCCGCGCTTCGGTGTAGCGCATGGCGGCGGCGTTATCGCCGTCGATGTTGCCGAAATTGCCCTGGCCGTCGATCAACGGATAGCGCAGCGAGAAGTCCTGGCTGAGCCGCACCATGGCGTCATAAATCGATTGGTCGCCATGGGGGTGATATTTGCCCATGACATCGCCGACGACGCGCGCCGATTTCTTGTAGGCGGAGCCAGCATCGAGCCGCAGCAGCCGCATCCCCCACAGGATGCGCCGGTGCACCGGTTTCAGCCCGTCGCGCAGATCGGGCAGCGACCGCGCGGTGATCGTCGACAGCGCATAGACGAGATAGCGATCGCTGAGCGCGCCATCGAAAGGCGTATCGAGGATATTGTCCGCCGGCGGCGGCGCAGTGGTTTCGGCCATGGCGCGGGCTTAGCAAGCGGCGGACGCGGCGTCACGCCGGGAAGGACGTGACATGGTGGCGGCCATGGTGGCGCGCTTTTCAGCGGCTTTGGCTGTGATCGATTTTTCCTTTCGAAGCATCGGCAAAAGCACCGCCTATTTTACATATTTACCGATTCTCGCGCGAAACTCAGCCTCCGGCAAGCCGGCATACGGTTTCCGTGATCGATTCCTTCGATTTCAAAGAGCCGTCTGTCACGCTGGTAGCAACAATCCGGCGTGTAGGAAAATCGGAAGGTCATACCAATTCCCGCTGGAGGCAAACGATAGGGAAGGCAGTCTCCGGTGGCTGGGGCCAGAGGTCCCGGACCCGCAATTGCTTGTTTGTGCTGCCACTGCTGAAGGTTCGGCCGCAAACCAACAAGATGGGGTCTGGGGCCCAAGGCCCCAGCCGCCGGAGGCCCGCTTTTTTCG
>JBBRVH010000172.1:0-5249 GCA_038246995.1 Sphingomonadales bacterium | reverse complement strand
CTTTCAATCCGGAATTCGACTATGCAATTTTTCGAGTAGTCGCAATTCACACCGAAGACTCAACGAAAGACATGGAAGAGTCGCAGCGAACGAATCCGATGGATAGCGAGCTAGGACGTCGATTTGTACTTCGCCCGGGGGGCAGAGCAGTTGAGTTTATTGCGCGTTACAAAGCAGAACTTGCTGAAAAATTTGGAGTAGACAGCGCCGAGACAGTGACCGTTCGTTTTGATGCCATCGTATCGGTTGGCAACTTGAAAGACGCCGTCGCCCGCCACCCATTGCACAAGCTCGGCGGCTTCTACGCCCGGCCGCGCCCGTTCCTCCCCGGTGATTTCGTCACCACCGAACAGGGCACCGGCCTCGTCCACATGGCCCCCGATCACGGCGAGGATGATTTCACCCTCTGCAAGGCCAACGGCATCGACCCCGTATTCGCCGTGCTCGGCGATGGTACCTACCGCACAGACCGGCCCGATTGGCTGTGGCTGCAGGGCCAGGGCAATGTCATCTCCGACAAGCTGAACAACCCCGCCGGCGCCATCTGCACCGCGCTGCGCGACGCCGGCGCGCTGCTCGCGGCGGACAAATATGCGCACAGCTATCCGCACTCGTGGCGATCGAAGAAAAAGGTCATCTACCGCTGCACCCCGCAGTGGTTCATCCCGATGGACAAGCCACGACCCTCTCCCCTTGCGGGAGAGGGCGAGAGACGCGGCGACGCCGCGGCCCGGGGTGAGGGGGCCGTAGTTGCCGATGGCGCAACCCCTCACCCCGCCGCGCTGACGCGCGAGTCGCCCTCTCCCGCCGGGGGAGAGGGGCAGACGCTCCGTGAAACAGCCATCGCCGCCATCGCCGCGACGCGCTTCATCCCCGAAAAGGGCCGCAACCGCCTCGGCGCCATGGTCGAGGGCCGCCCCGACTGGGTGATCTCGCGCCAGCGCGCCTGGGGGGTGCCGATCACCCTGTTCGTGAACCGCGCCACCGGGCAATATCTCGGCGACCCCGCTGTCAACGCCCGCATCATCGCCGCGGTCCGCGAACACGGCGTCGACGCCTGGAGCGAAGCCGCCGCGCAGGGCTTCCTCGGTGACGCCTATGCCCTTGCCGACTACGAGCGCGTCACCGACATTCTGGATGTGTGGTTCGACAGCGGCTGCACCCATGCCTTTGTGCTCGAATCCGGCCGCTGGCCCGATCTGCAATGGCCCGCCGACCTCTATCTCGAAGGCAGCGACCAGCATCGCGGCTGGTTCCAGTCATCGCTGTTGCAAAGCTGCGGCACCCGCGGCCGCGCGCCCTATGACGCGGTGCTGACCCATGGCTTCACCATGGACCAATCGGGCCGCAAGATGTCGAAATCGCTCGGCAACACCACCAATCCGCTCGATCTGATGAAGGATTATGGCGCCGATATCCTGCGGCTCTGGGCGGCGACGGTCGATTTCACCGAAGATCACCGCATCGGCAAGGAAATCCTCACCGGCGTCGCCGACCAGTATCGCAAGCTGCGCAACACCTTCCGCTATCTGCTCGGCGCGCTCGATGGCTTCACGGAAGGCGAACGCGTCGCCCCGGCGGCGATGCCCGAGCTTGAACGCTGGGTGCTGCACCGCCTCGCCGAGATCGATGCCGAATTGCGCCGCGCCACCGGCGATTATGATTTCAACGCCTATGTGACGACGCTTTCGACTTTCGTGAACAATGATCTGTCGGCGCTGGTCTTCGATATCCGCAAGGATTCGCTCTATTGCGACGCCGCCACCCACCCGACGCGCCGCGCCTATCGCAGCCTGCTCAGCATCCTGCTCGACGCGCTGACCCGCTGGCTCGCCCCGGTGCTGGTCTTCACCACCGAAGAAGTCTGGACGACGCACAACCCCGGCAGCGTCCATATGGCCGATTGGCCGGCGATCGACCCGGCCTGGCTCGATCCGGCGCTGGGCACGCGCTGGCAGCAATTGCGCGCGCTGCGTTCGCTCGCCACCATGGCGATCGAACCGGCCCGCCGCGACAAGCTGATCGGATCGAGCCTCGAGGCGCGGCTGACGATGCTTGCCGCCCACCCCGATGCGGCGCTGATCGCCAGCATCGATTTTGCCGAACTGTGCATCGTGTCGGACGTGGTCTTCGATATCGACCCGGCGCTGGAGGCCGGCGCGATCGTCAATGTCGAAAAGATCGAGGCGGAAAAATGCGCCCGCTGCTGGCGGCATCTACCCGATGTAAACGAAGCATCGGGCCTGTGCGGGCGCTGCGATACGGTGGTAAATGCGTAACCCCTCTCCCCTCGCGGGAGAGGGCGACTCGGCGCAGCCGAGCGGGGTGAGGGGGGCTTCTTTGTGCCGCTCCGCGCCCCCCTCACCCCGGGCCGCCTTCGGCGTCTCTCGCCCTCTCCCGCGAGGGGAGAGGGGCAAATGAAAACCCTCGGCTATGGCCTCGCCGCGCTTGTCTTCCTAGTCGACCAGCTCAGCAAATACTGGATCGTCAACGTCATCCACCTGCCCGAACGCGGCTTCATCGACGTGCTGCCGGTGTTCCGCCTCACCTTTGTCGGCAATATCGGCGTATCGATGGGGCTGTTGCAGGCCAATTCCGACCTGGCGCGCTGGGGGCTTGTTGCTGTCACCGCGCTGATTGCTGCCACTGTCGCTGTCTGGATCGCGCGCGAGAAACAGCGCCCCGATGTGCTGGCGCTCGGGCTCGTCCTTGGCGGTGCGCTGGGCAATATCGTCGATCGGGTGCGGTTCGGCTATGTCGTCGATTTCCTGCACGTCTTCTGGCGCGACCATAATTTCTGGGTATTCAATGTTGCGGATGCAGCGATCAGCGTTGGTGTGCTATTGCTGCTTGCACGGGCCCTCATGGCGCCCAGGATTTGACGGCGCCGATCGCGGCAAAAGGATGATGGCTATGCGTAATCTTGTGGTTCTTCTTGGCGGTGCGCTGGCGCTGGCCGCTTGCGGCAAGACCGGCCTTGCCGCGCATAACGCCCCTGATGAACTGGCGATCAGCCGCAATGCGCCGCTGGTGGTGCCGCAGGATTTCAGCCTGGCGCCGCCACGCCCCGGCGCGCCGCGCGCCGCCGGCCAGGATGCCCAGAGCGCCGCGATGGAAGCGTTGTTCGGCCCCGGCGCCAAGGTGCCGCCGCGCTCCGCCGCCGAACAGCAATTGCTCGACAAGGCCGGCGCCGGCGCCACCGATCCGGCAATCCGGTCGAACGCCGGCGACCCCAGGACGACAACGGTCAACAAGGGCGCCTTTGTGCGCGAACTGATCGACGCGCCCGCCGGCACCCGCGATGCCAAGGTGGCCGAAGTCGCGCTGGGGAATTGAAGGTTTCGCAATCGATCGGCCGTTCAGGGGACGGCAAGCCGCAGCCGGGTAGGGTTGCCCTATGAAAAGCTTGTTCCTGCTGTTGCCGCTGGCGCTGTCCACCCCGGCGCTCGCTGATCCGCTCGGCGATGTTGCCGCCTCGCTGAAGGCGACGACAAGTCTTTCGGCGAATTTCACCCAGACCGGCGGTGACGGCAAGGTGTTGACCGGCAAGATGATCCTGGCCCGCCCGGGCAAGATCCGGTTTCAATATGATACCGCAAAACTGCTGATCGTCGGCAATGGCAAGACGCTGACCTTTGTCGATTACAAGGTCCGGCAGGTCTCGCAATGGCCGGTCAAATCGACCCCGCTGGGCATTTTGCTGTCATCCGAACCCGATCTGTCGCGCGTCGCGCGGGTGATCGCGTCGGACCGCAACGGCGTGCTGGTCGAAGCGCGCGATCCGAAACGCCCCGAATTCGGCACGCTCGAAATCGCCTTTGCCCGCACCGCGTCCGCCCCGGGTGGCCTCGCGCTTGCCGGCTGGGCGGCGCGCGATGCGCAGGGCGGGCGCACCGAAACCCGGCTGTCGGGGGGCAGCTATAATGCCGATCTGTCAAAGGCCGATTTCGGCTTCAAGGACCCGCGCCGCGCGGTGACGCGCTAGCAGCGCAGCCCGGGGTGGGGGTATCAGGGCGGGCACGCGCGCCACCCCCACCCCGCTCGCTATGCGAGTCGCCCTCCCCGCAGGGGGGAGGGAGAGGGGCCTGCCCCTAAAGCCAGCCGCGCCAGCGAAACACCAGATACGGCAGGATCGCCGCCGCCAGCATCAGGCCCAGCGCCATCGGATAGCCGAAAGCCCAGTCCAGTTCGGGCATCACCTTGAAATTCATGCCATAAATGCCCGCAACCAGCGTCGGCGGCAGGAAAACGATCGTCGCCACCGAAAAGATCTTCAACACGGCATTCTGTTCGATCGAGATCAGCCCCAGCGTCGCATCGAGCAGGAAGGTGATGTTGCTCGACAGATAACCGGCATGATCCGACAACGAGGCAATATCGCGCGCCAGGCTTTTGACATGGGGCTGGATGCCGCGTGATTTGGGCGCGGCAAAGGCCAGATATCCAACCGCACGATTGAGGCTGACCGCCGCCTGCCGCGCCTTCGACAGGGCATCCTGCGCCGAACCCAGCCGCGACAGCAGCAATTGCAGCGCCAGGTTCGACACGCGCTGCTGGCCGGTGATGCGGGCGCGGCGAAACGCCTGGCGCGACACGGCATCGACTTCGCGGCCGACATGCTCGATGCCATCGGCCAGCCGGTCGACCACCGCATCGAGCAGGTGCACCAGCGCCATCCCCGAATTTTCACACAGCACCGGCGTGCGCTCGGTGTGCGCGGCAAAGCGATCGAACGACTGGATTTCGGCATAGCGCACGGTGATCAGGTGCGCCGGAGTCAGGATGAAGCTGACCGCATGGGTTTCGGGATTTTCGCGCAGGATGCCCGTCGCCAGCGTCGCGGTCATGTAGATCGCGCCATTTTCCTCGTAAAGCCGGCTCGAGGATTCGATCTCGTCCATCTCCTCCTTGGTCGGCACGCCGATCCCGGTGACCGCTTCGATGAAGACTTCTTCTGCGCGGGTCGGGTTGTACAGGTCGATCCAGATCGCGCCGGCGGGCAGCACGCCGCTGGCGGCATCGACGGTGATGACATTCATGTCACCGGCAGGGGTGATGGCGCGCAGCATTACGGGTCTTGTCTCCAGCCCTGGCCGTGCAGACTTACCGTCATCCGCCGGCTTGGCAACCGGCGCGCGGCCGTGCCTGACGAAGATTGCGCCGATCTTTGCCGGCTTGCCCGCGAAAGAGGCGCGCGGCTTGTAACCGCAGCGCCACTGGTGGCGTATATGGTTACACGACGCGGGGAG
>JBBRVH010000171.1:0-5284 GCA_038246995.1 Sphingomonadales bacterium | reverse complement strand
TTGTGCTTCATCGTGCACGAACCGAGCGGGAATATGCCGAGATCGATTCCGTAATTCTGCCGAGAGAGCCGCGTGTAATGACGCACCGTCTCGGGCTCCGACAGGCCGGGCAGGCCGATGGGGGCGCTGCGGGCCAGCCCGGCAAGCCGGTCCTGCACCACCGGCACCGGATCGAGATCGACCCCGCAGCGGTCAACCGCGCCGCGTTCAAACAGCAACGGTTCTTCAAGCATCAGCGCGCGATTGCCGGTCCAGGTTTCAGCGACCGCTCCGGTGCCGGCGATCCGCGTGACGCGGCCCACAGTGTTCATGCTCATGCCAGCACCTCATCAAGCGCGTCTTCAAAGGCGTCGAAATCCGCATCGGTGGCGGTTTCGGTGACCGCGACGATCATGCCGCGTTCCAGGTCCACGACCCCGGGGTAGAGCCGGCCGAGCGAGATGCCGCCGAGGACGCCGCGTTCGGCAAGCTTGCGGATAACCGGGCGGGCCTCCACCGGCAGCTTCAGTGCGAATTCGTTGAAGAACTGCGTCGTCACCAGCTCGACCCCTGGAATCCGGCCCAGCCGTTCGGCGAACTGCACGGCGCGGGCATGGTTGAGGCTGGCGAGATGGCGCAGGCCCTTCTCCCCGAGCAAGGTCATGTGGACACTGAAAGCCAGCGCGCAAAGCCCTGAATTAGTGCAGATATTGCTCGTCGCTTTCTCGCGCCGGATATGCTGTTCGCGCGTCGACAGCGTCAGCACGAAACCGCGCTTGCCATCGGCATCGACGGTTTCGCCGCACAAGCGCCCGGGCATCTGGCGAACATGCTTGTCGCGGCAAGCGAACAGGCCAAGGTATGGCCCGCCGAAATTGAGGCCATTGCCGATCGACTGGCCTTCGCCGACGACGATATCGGCACCCATTTCACCGGGCGACTTGATCGCGCCCAATGACATCGCCTCGGTAACGACGACGATCAGCAGCGCGCCGGCGGCATGGCAGGCGTCCGCCAGCGGCGTCAGGTCGGCAACATGGCCGAAGATATTGGGGTTCTGCACGATGACGCACGAGGTTTGCGCATCGAGCCCCGCGATCAGCGTGGCGATATCATCGCCCGGTGCACCGCTGGTCAGGCTCGGGGTTGTCGTCACCACTTCGTCATCGGTGAAGCGCGTCAACGTATTGAGCACCCCGACATAATGCGGGTGGACGCCGGCCGATACGACCGCCTTTGCCCGCCGGGTGATGCGGCGCGCCATGAACACCGCCTCGGTCATCGCCGTCGATCCGTCGTACATCGATGCATTGGCGACTTCCATGCCGGTCAACCGCGCGACCTGGGTCTGGAATTCGAACAGGACCTGAAGCGTCCCTTGCGCGATTTCAGGCTGGTAGGGCGTATAGGCAGTGAGAAACTCGCCGCGCTGAATGATGTGATCGACCGTCGCCGGCACATGATGCTTGTAGGCACCGCCACCGACGAAAAACGGCACGGTGCCGGCGGTGAGGTTCTTGCCCGCCATGGCGCCGAGCGCGCGTTCGACCTGCATTTCGGGGCTGTGCAGCGGCAGGCCGGCGATCGGCTCCGCCAGATAGGCCGACGCCGGCACATCGGCGAACAGCGCATCGATATCGGGCGCGCCGATGATGCCGAGCATCGCGACACGGTCGGGCTGGGTAAGGGGCAGGTAGCGCATCAGAGGCTCGCCACCAGCGCCTTGTAGGCGGCTTCGTCCATCAGCCCGTCGAGTTCGGACGAGTCGGACAGGGTCAGCTTGAAGAACCAGCCGGCACCTTCGGGATCGGTGTTGACCAGCGCCGGATCATCGGCGAGCGCGGCATTGGCTTCGATGACGGTGCCCGACACCGGGGAATAGACGTCCGACGCCGCCTTGACCGATTCGACGACCGCGGCTTCCTTGCCCTTGGCAACCACCGTGCCGGCGGCCGGGACTTCGGCGAACACCACGTCACCCAGGGCATTCTGGGCATAATCGGTGATGCCGACGGTGGCGGTGGTGCCTTCGACCGCCAGCCATTCATGGTCCTTGGTGTAATAGATCGTCATGCTGTTTCCCCTTTTGCTCAGGCGCGGACGTAGTTTTTGGCGTTGAACGGCATCGGCACGACTCGCGCCATCAGGCGTTTGCCCCGCACCTCGATTTCGAGCGGCGTGCCATCGGCGGCGCAATCGCTCGCCACATAGGCCATGGCGATCGGCGCGCCGAGCGACGGCGCAAAGCCCCCCGAGGTGACGGTGCCGACGGCGCGGTCGCCGGCGAACACCGGTGCGCCTTCACGGGCGGGCAATTTGCCATCGACCGCCAGGCCGACGCGCTTGCGGGCGGCGCCATTCAGCAATTGATCGAGAATGATGCCGGCGCCGGGAAAGCCGCCTTCCGTCTTGCGACGCTTCGAAATCGCAAAGGCGAGGCCGGCTTCGATGGGGTTGGTGCCCGGGTCGAGATCATGGCCATAAAGCGGCAGCCCGGCTTCGAGCCGCAGCGAATCGCGCGCGCCAAGGCCGATCGGCTTGACTTCCGCATGGGCGAGCAGCGCCTCGGCGAGTGCTTCGGCGGCGCTGGCGGGAACCGAAATCTCGACACCGTCTTCACCGGTATAGCCCGACCGGCTGATCCACAACGGCACGCCCTGCCAATCGAACCCGCCCGAGCGCATGAAGCGCAGTTCGGACACGCCGGGGACCAGCCGTTCCATCACGGCAACCGCTTCCAGCCCCTGCAGCGCCAGCAGCGCCCAGTCATCACGGTAGTCGCAGGTGATCCCGTTGGCCCGAAGATGTTCAATATCAGCGGCTTTTACCGCACCGTTGACAACAAGGTAGAGGTCATCACCGCGCCGTGTCACCATCAGATCATCAAGAATACCGCCCGCTTCATCGAGCAACAGCGAATAGCGCAGCGCGCCAGTCGCCAGACCGGTGATGTCGCCGGGCAGCAGCGCTTCAAGCGCCTGATCCTGTTCCAGCGGCACCAGCACCTGGCCCATATGGCTGACATCGAACATCCCGGCGTGGTTGCGAGTCCACAGATGTTCGGCGATGATACCTTCGAATTGGATCGGCATCGCATAGCCGGCGAACGGCACCATGCGCGCACCAAGGCGACGGTGCAGCGCATCGAGGGGCAAATTCAGGACGGCTTCGACAGAATCGGCCATGCATGGCCCTTTCGGCGACAGTGTTCGGCATGGGGGATGAGCCCCCCGCGCCTGCCCCCACCTGTCACCGGACCTGAGAGCTTTCACACGGCATTGCCATGCTTACCCCTTCGGTGGGGCACAGCCGAAACCGGGCCCACTTTCCAGAATGTCGCAAAGACGCCAGCGCGGTCCTTTTGCCTGAGAGATTCCGGGGGCGGCTTGCTCCTTCGGCGGCATCGGGGTTACCCCCGCTGCACTCTCCCGCGCTGACGCCGGACCGAGGCCCGACGACCATTTGCAACTGCGGTATCGGGCGCGCCGAGTCAACCGCCAAGCCTCGACCGGCCAGCCATGCGGCGGCGCGTCGCTATTTGGTGACGTTGTAACCCAGCGCCTGGTCGGTGAGCTGGAAACCGATCAGCACTTCGAAACTGGCCGCCCGCAGCGCGGCGCGAACCAGCGGGTCGGACAATGGGTCGGTAGCGGCATCGAGATCGCCAGCCTTGCGCTTGCGGTTGATCTTGGCCTGGATATCGGCCGGCAGCGCCGTTGCGGCGCGGGCAACATTGCCACGCGCACCACCACGGCCGACAGCGCGGTCCTGGCCATCGGCGAAATCGAGATCGACGCTGCCGATCTGCTTCGAAACGACCAGGTTGCCGCCCTGAACGACGGCGGCGAACACCGGCAAGGTGACGCGGCGGGCGCCGCTGGTGGCGGTCCGGCGGGCGATGACATCATAGGTGATGCTCGTTGCCAGCGTTTCGGCGGCTTCGGTGCAGGTGTCGCGCACATTGGTGATCGTCGCCGACACATCGATGTTGCCGGCATCGGGGCCGGTGCCGGGCTGGAACAGCGTCATGTCGCCGGCATAGATTGGCACGGCCACGGCGGGGCAGAGGGCGCGCCTGATGACCAGCGGGTTGCGCTGGCACCCGACAAGCGCGACGGCGGCAACGGCAACAAGAGCGGCAATACGCAATTTCGACACGGCAAGCGGACCTTTCGGGTGCCGATCAGACCGGCGCGGCACCAAAGCGCATCCACCTTAGGGACGGAAAGGCGCAATGGCTAGGCATGAGCACAGCGCAAATACGGCCCGGCTGCAACGCTTCGCATTGGCAAAGTCCTGCCGCTTCGCCTATCAGTCACGGTATGAACATGCCCACCCCTTCCGCTGTCGGCCTGCCGCAGCTTTCGGTCCTGGTTGCTGCGCCGCGCGGTTTTTGCGCCGGGGTCGACCGCGCCATCCATATCGTCGAATTGGCGCTGCAACGTTGGGGCGCTCCGGTCTATGTGCGCCACGAGATCGTTCACAACCGCTTCGTCGTCGATACGCTGAAGGGCAAGGGCGCGATCTTTGTCGAGGAACTCGATGAAGTTCCCGATGGCGTGCCGGTGGTGTTTTCGGCGCACGGCGTGCCCAAGGCAGTGCCGGCAGCGGCCGAAGCCCGCCAGATGAACTATCTCGATGCGACTTGCCCGCTGGTATCCAAGGTGCATCGCCAGGCCGAGCGGCTGGTCGAGGCCGGGCGCCATATCCTGTTCATCGGCCACCAGGGCCACCCCGAAGTCATTGGCACCTTCGGCCAGGTTCCCGATGGCGCGATGACGCTCATCGAAACGCTCGGGGATGCCCAGGCGGTTGCGGTTGCCGAACCGGACAACCTGGGATTCCTGACCCAGACCACCCTGTCGGTCGACGATACCGCCGACATGGTTGCCGAATTGCAGCGGCGCTTCCCGACGATCGTCGGGCCCAAGGGCGACGATATCTGCTATGCCACGTCCAACCGCCAGGCTGCGGTCAAGGCAATGGCGCCGCGTTGCGACCTGGTGCTGGTCATCGGCGCGACCAATTCCTCCAATTCGCAGCGGCTGCGCGAAGTCGCCGAACGCGAAGGTGCCGCATCGTACCTGATCAGCCGCGCCGCCGATATCGACTGGGCCTGGTTCGAAGGGGTCACGGCGCTGGGCCTCACCGCCGGTGCCTCGGCCCCCGAAGTGCTGGTGCAGGAAGTGCTCGCCCGGCTCGGCGAGCGTTTCACCGTGTCGACCGAGGATGTGACGACCGCGGTCGAACAGGTGGTGTTCAAGCTGCCCAGAGCGCTTGTCGCCGAATGACTCGCGCTTGTCGC
>JBBRVH010000170.1:0-5361 GCA_038246995.1 Sphingomonadales bacterium | reverse complement strand
GCTGCCGGTGCCGATGTCGTCGGCGCCGAAGACCTGCTCGAAATCGTCCAGGGCGGCACCATCGATTTCGATCGCTGCATCGCTACCCCGGACATGATGGGTCTTGTCGGTCGTCTCGGCAAGATCCTCGGGCCCAAGGGTATGATGCCGAACCCCAAGCTCGGCACCGTGACGATGAACGTCGGTGAAGCCGTCAAGGCGGCCAAGGGCGGCCAGATCGAATATCGCGTCGAAAAGGCCGGGATCATCCATGGCCGTCTCGGCAAGGCGAGTTTCAGCCAGGACGATCTGCGCGCCAATTTCGACGCGCTGCTCGATGCCGTGGTCAAGGCCAAGCCGTCGGGCGCCAAGGGCAAGTACCTCCAGAAGGTCGCGCTCAGCTCGACGATGGGTGCCGGCGTTCGCGTCGACACCGCGACGGTCGGCCACAACGTCTGAGGCGTTGCGGCATCGGGTTGCCTTTTGGCACCCGGTGCTGTAGGCGCCCCTCAACTTCTCGTTCCGGCACGGGCTGCTCGCAGCACCGGCCGGGGCGGAATACCGTCCGAGATTGCAGGTGTCGGCGTCCTCCGGGGTGGTGACTTAAGCATTTGGCCTGCATGAGACGGGGATAGTTTTTTACCGGCAGCATCTGATGCGCCGGGCTTGTGATTGTGGATATGTTCCGCAGCAGCAGGTGACGATCCCTCGGACGGGCCGACGGCCCGGACTTTCCAACAGTTCTGGCTCCAGGCTCACATCGGTATCGCATCCGTGGTATCGAAACCCGTTCCGGCTGCTTGCGGCCGGGATTTTAGCAAGGAGAGAGCATGGATCGCGCTCAAAAATCCGAGCTGATCACTGGTCTTGCGCAGACCTTGTCCGAAACGTCCGTCATTGTGGTCGCCCGCAATCACGGTCTGACGGTGGCCCAGGTCACCGATCTGCGGAACAAGATGCGGCAGGCCGGCGCCAGCTTCAAGGTGACGAAGAATCGCCTTGCGCGCATCGCGCTCGAAGGCACCCCTTATCAGCCGATCGGCGACATGCTGACCGGCCCGACCGGCTTTGCCACGTCGACCGATCCGGTCGCCGCGGCCAAGGTGGCGGTGGCGTTCGCCAAGACGACCGACAAGTTCGAAATCGTCGGCGGCGCAATGGGGGATACGCTTCTCGACGTGAATGGCGTCAAGGCCCTGGCCGAACTGCCGTCGCTTGACGAGCTTCGTGCCAAGATCATCGGTCTGGTCAATGCCCCGGCAACCAAGCTCGCCCAGCTGGCCAATGCGCCTGCCGGCAAGCTTGCCCGGGTGTTTGCGGCCTATGCCGACAAGGACGCTGCGTAACATTCCGGCCAATGTGGCCATCACACTTGTTTAGATCTGGAGAAATTTCATGGCTGACCTCAATGCAATCGTCGAACAGCTTTCGGCGCTGACCGTTCTCGAAGCGGCTGACCTTGCCAAGATGCTCGAAGAAAAATGGGGCGTTTCCGCCGCTGCCGCCGTCGCCGTTGCCGGCCCGGCCGCTGCTGCTGCACCTGCCGCTGAAGAAAAGACCGAATTCGACGTCATCCTGACCGGCGACGGTGGCAAGAAGATCAACGTCATCAAGGAAGTCCGCGCCATCACCGGCCTCGGCCTGACCGAAGCCAAGACGCTGGTTGAATCGGCTCCGAAGGCGATCAAGGAAGGCATCAACAAGGCCGAAGCCGACAAGCTGAAGGCACAGCTCGAAGCCGCTGGCGCGACTGTCGAACTGAAGTGATCTGCAGCGCCGCGAGCGCGTAGCCTCGGCTACGCGCCGACAGGCGCAAGGCCGGCCAGCCGGGCGGCAAAGCCTCAGCTTTGCCGAACCGGTCGGACGCCAGGACGCGGCTTTGCCGCGGCCCCAGGCAAAAGAAGGGGCGGTCTCGCAAGAGACCGCCCCATTTCTTGTGCCCGCGCTGCGGCATCGATAACCTCCCGGTTACAGGAGGCTTATTCATGCCAAACCTCGCTCATGCATTCATCCACCTCGGCCTCGGCGCGACCGCCATCCCGCAATCTCCCTTCACCGACGGCAGCTGGTACGAAGCCTATGGCGCGCGCCACGTCGGTGATGGCGCCGACGGCCATCTGGTCGCGCAATGGAGCTTCACCACCGACTGGGACAGTTGGGAAATGCATCCGCATGGCGAAGAAGTGGTGATCTGCACGGCAGGGGCCATCACGCTCCACCAGCGCTTCGCCGATGGCCGTACCGGCAGCGTCACGCTCGGCCCGGGCGATTATGCGATCAACCCGCGCGGCTGCTGGCACACTGCCGATGTTGCCGACAGCGCGACGGTGGTTTTCATCACAGCCGGGCTTGGTACCCAGGGACGGCCGCGCTGACGCAAAAAGGGCGCCCCCATAGCGGGGACGCCCTTTCGATCTTGAAGGCGCAGCGCCTAGAAGTGGAAGATCACCCCGGCCATCGGGCGGATGCTCTTCATGTCATAGGTTTCCATGGAGATGCGCAGGCGCGGCCCGGCGCGGCCGGTAACGCCGCCGAGACCGATGTCGCGCGGGCCGACTTCGACACCGAGACCATAGACCCAGTCATCGCGATTGACGAATCCCCGATCGGCCTTGGCATCGATCCAGGTGCGCCCGAAGCTGCCATAGATCAGGCCGCTGTCACCGACGCGCAGGCCGGCGCGGGCACGCGCGCCATATTCCCACTTCATGTCGCCAAAGCTTTTGGCGCCAAAGCCTTCGATGCCGATGAACAACGGCCCGAGCGGCAGATTGGCACCGAGCACACCTTCGATCTGCGCGCCATCGAAACGGTTACCGGTCGGGCCGGTGAAGCCGGGCTTGCGATCGAAGCTGTGATAGCCGCCGAGCACGCCGAAATAGGGCTCGAAGCCGAACAGTTTGGAGCCATCCGACGTCGTGGTTTCGGTGGTCCGGGTCGTGGTCGTATCGGTGGCGGCTTCCTGCGCCACGGCAGGTGCCGCTGCCGCGAATGCGAGCAGGCTCGCGAGGGTGAGAAAACGCATTGGGTGATCCTTACGCTACAAAACAGCGACCGCACGGTGGTACGGTCTGGCCTCACAAGCGCCTTGAAGCCCGCAAGGTTCCCATATGTGACAATCAGGCCATCAGGTGTTGCGCCCGAGTAACAGCGACGTAGCTGCGTTTCCGTCGCAGCGCGGTTGCGCATTTCCCCCTTTCGCTCCGCAGGTATCGCGACTATATCGGTGCCACAAGAATTTCCCGATGACCCCTACTGGTCATCGTCCTCCCGCCCTCGGGACACGGTTCAAACGGTGCGAATGAACCGCGACGCATAGGGGGCAAGGAGACTGCAACGCCCAAGGCCCGTACGGCATTCGGTTGAACCGAAAGCTGTGCGGTTTTCGTCGTCGACGGGGAAACTCGTTGATGGGTAAAGATTTTGAGAGGCGACCGATCACCATGGCCACCCAGCTGAAGCAGCCCAACATTTTCAACGCGCGCCGCCGCATCCGCAAGGATTTCGGCAAGATCGGTGAGGTCGTGCAGATGCCGAACCTTATCGAAGTGCAGCGCGAATCATACGAGCATTTCCTGCGGTCGAACCCGGCGATCGGTTATGTCTCGGGCCTGGAAAAGACGCTGCGTTCGGTTTTCCCGATCCGCGATTTCGCCGGCACCGCCGAACTGGACTTCGTGCATTACGAACTCGAAGAACCCAAATACGACACCGACGAATGCCGCCAGCGCGGCATGACCTATGCAGCGCCGATGCGCGTCACGCTGCGCCTGATCGTCTTCGAAGTCGATGCCGATACCGAAACCCGCTCGGTGCTCGATATCAAGGAACAGGACGTCTACATGGGCGACATGCCGCTCATGACGCACAACGGCACCTTCATCATCAACGGTACCGAGCGCGTTATCGTCTCGCAGATGCACCGTTCGCCGGGCGTGTTCTTCGATCATGACCGCGGCAAGACCCATGCATCGGGCAAGTATCTGTTCGCCGCCCGCGTCATCCCGTATCGCGGTTCGTGGCTCGATTTCGAATTCGATGCCAAGGACATCGTCAACGTCCGTATCGATCGGAAGCGCAAGCTGCCGGTCACCAGCCTGCTTTACGCGCTCAACTGGAATTCGGAAGAGATCCTCAACGCCTTCTACAACCGCGTCACCTGGATGCGCGGCCATGGCTCCAGGGGTGAAGCCGGCTGGGTCGTGCCCTTCGTCGAAGCCAACTGGCGCGGCCAGAAGCCGACCTTCGATATCGTCAATGGCGAAACCGGCGAAGTCGTCTTCCCGCTCGGCACCAAGATCACGCCGCGCATCGCGCGCAAGGCGGTTACCGATGGCCTGTCGACGCTGCTGATCCCGACCGAGGAAATCTTTGGCCGTTATTCCGCGTTCGATCTCATCAACGAAGCAACCGGCGAAATCTACATCGAGGCCGGTGACGAATTGACCGCCGAAAATCTCGACAAGATCGACAAGTCGGGCCAGTCGTCGATCGAACTGCTCGATATCGACCATGTTTCGGTGGGGCCGTGGATCCGCAACACGCTGATGGCCGACAAGGTCGAAGAGCGTGACCATGCGCTGTCCGAAATCTACCGCGTCATGCGTCCTGGCGAACCGCCGACGCGCGAAACCGCCGAAGCCATGTTCTATGGCCTGTTCTTCGACGCCGACCGCTATGATCTTTCAGCTGTCGGACGCGTCAAGATGAACATGCGTCTCGACCTCGATGTCGCCGACGACATGACCGTGCTGCGTCGCGAGGACATTCTTGAAGTCATCAAGACGCTGGTCAATCTGAAGGACGGCAAGGGCGAAATCGACGACATCGACAACCTTGGCAACCGCCGTGTGCGTTCGGTCGGCGAGCTGCTGGAAAACCAGTATCGCGTCGGCTTGCTGCGCATGGAGCGTGCCGTCAAGGAGCGCATGTCGAGCGTCGATATCGACACTGTCATGCCCAACGACCTGATCAACGCCAAGCCGGCGGTTGCCGCGGTGCGGGAATTCTTCGGCTCGTCGCAGCTGTCGCAGTTCATGGATCAGACCAATCCGCTGTCGGAAGTCACCCACAAGCGTCGCGTCTCGGCCCTCGGCCCCGGCGGTCTGACCCGCGAACGTGCCGGCTTCGAAGTCCGCGACGTCAAGGTCGAGACGCATGTTCATCTTGACGCGGCCGACCGCCGAAAGGTCGTAGCGGTCAGCATCGAAGAACAGGCCATAGAACATGGCTTCGGCGGTTTCGCGCGTCGGCGGCTCGCCGGGGCGCATGACGCGATAGATTTCGCTCAACGCATGGTCGCGCTCCTCGACCTTGTCGGCCATCAGGGTGTTGCGGATCCAGGGTCCGACCGAAACATGGTCGATATCGAGGAGCTCGATC
>JBBRVH010000169.1:0-5463 GCA_038246995.1 Sphingomonadales bacterium | reverse complement strand
TTGCTGGTGCTTGGTATCGGCATCCGCATGCAGGCGCGCCGGGCAGGGGGCAAGTGATGAACAATATCAAATTGCTGCGCCGTATTGCCATGGCCGCGATGGCGATCGCTGTCGTGTCGGGCACGGTGTCGCTGTATTTCCCGTTCACCCAACCGACCGATAACAAGACGCTGTTCATCATCAGTGTGGTGTCGTTGCTGATCGGCATCGCCGCCGATCGCCGTGCCGGAAAATTGGAAGACCGCAATGCTGGCTGATTCCGACAGAATTTTCACCAACCTCTATGGCTTCCAGCCGTGGAACCTCGACGCCGCCCGCAAGCGCGGCGATTGGGAGGATACCAGGTCGCTGCTCGCGCTGGGCCCCGATGCCATTGTCGACGCCATCAAGGCCAGCGGCCTGCGCGGCCGCGGCGGCGCCGGCTTCCCGACCGGCATGAAGTGGAGCTTCATGCCCAAGGCGCCCAATCCGTCGCGCCCGTCCTATCTCGTCATCAACGCCGATGAATCCGAGCCTGGTTCGTGCAAGGATCGCGAAATTATCCGCCATGATCCGCACAAGCTTATCGAAGGCGCGCTTGTCGCCGGTTTCGCCATGCGCGCGGTTGCTGCCTTCATCTACATTCGCGGCGAGTATGTGCGCGAGGCCGAAACGCTGTTCGCCGCGGTTCGCGAAGCCTATGCCGCCGGCCTGATCGGCAAGAACGCCTGTGGCTCGGGTTATGACTTCGATGTGGTCGTCCATCGCGGCGCCGGCGCCTATATCTGCGGCGAAGAAACCGCGATGCTCGAAAGCCTGGAAGGCAAGAAGGGCCAGCCGCGGTTGAAGCCGCCATTCCCCGCCGGCGCCGGGCTTTATGGCAACCCGACCACCGTCAACAATGTCGAATCGATCGCCGTTGCCCCCACCATCCTGCGCCGCGGTCCGGCGTGGTTTGCCGCCATCGGCCGTCCGAAAAACGAAGGCACCAAGCTGTTCCAGATCAGCGGCCATGTGAACAAGCCGTGCGTCGTCGAGGAAGCCATGGGCCTGCCCTTCCGCGAACTCATCGATACCCACTGCGGCGGCATCCGCGGCGGTTGGGACAATCTGCTCGCCGTCATTCCGGGCGGGTCTTCGGTGCCGCTGGTGCCGGCGCACGAAATCGCCGATGCGCCGATGGATTTCGACGGGCTCAAGGATCTCAAGTCCGGCCTTGGCACCGCCGCTGTCATCGTCATGGACAAATCCACCGATATCGTTCGCGCCATTGCCCGGCTTTCCTACTTCTACAAGCACGAAAGCTGCGGCCAGTGCACGCCATGCCGCGAAGGCACCGGCTGGATGTGGCGTGTCATGGAACGCCTCGTCACCGGCGATGCCGAACCGCACGAGATCGACCTGCTGCTCGAAGTCACCACCGAGATCGAGGGCCACACCATCTGCGCGCTCGGCGACGCCGCCGCCTGGCCGATCCAGGGTCTTATCCGGCATTTCCGGCCCGAGATCGAACGCCGCATTGCCCGCCGCCAAGGCTTTATTGCCGTTCCCGGCCTCGCCGTGGCGGCGGAATAGCGACCTAGTTGTTGCCGCAGGCGATGCACAGCGTCGCCGTCGGCAACACCGCCAGCCGCGCCGCCGGAATGTCGCAATCGCAATTGGCACAAATGCCGTAATTGCCTGCCGCGATCCGGCCCAGCGCGGCGTGGATCTGCGACGCTTCCGCCCGGTGCGCATCCTCGATCCCCGCCAGCGCGTCCTGGCCTTCCAGTTCGTTGGCCTGTTCGGCGAAATCGGCATCCAATGGCGCGCGCAGATCGCCCTGCAACCGGTCGATTTCGCCGGTCAATTCGGCCAGCCGTGCCCGCAGGCCGGCTTTGATCGCAATGGTATCGGTCATGGCGCTATGTCCTTCAAACGGCACGGGCTTGGGTGATCAGCACGGCGATTTCGTCGAGCAACGCCAGCCGGCGTTTCTTCAACGCTTCGGTCCGCACATCGGTTGCCGGGTCGGCGCCAGTTTCGGCCGCTGCGGCTTCATGGTCGGTCGCCTCGAACTGCGCCGCCAACTTCTGGAAATGCGCGTCATCGGCTTTTAACCGGGTAATCGTCTCTGCATCGGCGGGGAAGGCGTCGTGAATATGCTGCGAAATATGCGTCATGGTGAAAAATCCTCCGCTGTTTTAAACGTCTGAATAGTCCGCGCGGGCGCATCGCGCCTTGATTTGGGTCAACGTCGCTTGGCCCTGATCGCGGCCTGTGAAAGAATGCCACCAAGGGGAAACACGCCATGTTCAACCGCAGACAGGCCATCGCCGCCGCGCTCGTCGCCGGCCCGGCGCTGGCCGCACCGCATTCGCCATCGCGGCTCATCCTGCTCGGCACCGCCGGTGGGCCGACGCCCAAGCCCAATCGTGCCGCCGCAGCGCAGGTCATCATCGTCGATGGCGCGGCGTATGTCATCGATTGCGGCAACGGCACCCCGCGGCAACTCGTGCTCGCCGGCGTGCCGCTGCGCTCGCTCAGCGCCATTTTCATCACCCATATGCACTCCGATCACGTCGCCGATCTGGGCAATCTGCAATGGCTGGCCTGGGCCGATAATCTCACCACTGCGGTTAACAGTTATGGCCCGCCGCCGCTCGCCCGGATGCAGCGGCAGTTCCTGGCGATGAATGACGCCGATATCGCCACCCGCATCAGGGACGAAGGCCGCCCGCCGCTGGCGCCGCTGTTGCGCAGCCACGAAATCACCCGCGCCAATCTCGTCCGCAACAATGGCTTGGTGCTCGATGATGGCCGCGTCCGCGTCACCGCCGCGCTCGTCGATCATCCCCCCGTCGTGCCCAGTTTCGCCTATCGCTTCGATTGCCCCGATCGCAGCATCGTCATTTCGGGGGACACCAGCGCCTCCCCGGGGCTGGTTGATCTTGCCCGCGGCGCCGATATCCTCGTCCATGAAATCATGCTCGAAAGCGCCATCGATCACCTCGTCAGCAACGCCCCCGACGCCAGGACGCTCCGGCAACACCTGCTCGCCAGCCACAGCACCGCCGCCCAGGTCGGCCGCGCCGCCACCGCTGCCGGCGTCAAGACCCTCGTCCTCTCCCACTTCGTTCCCGGCGGCGTGCCGGCCATCGCCGATGATGTGTGGCGCGAGGCGGTCCGCCCGCATTTCGCCGGCACGATCATAGTGGGCCGCGACCTGATGGAACTCTGACCCCCTCTCCCTCGAGGGGAGAGGCGACTCGCGCGCCAGCACGGCGGGTGAGGGTGTATCCAAATGTCGCAGCGTGAGGACACCCTCACCCGGGGCGCTGGCGCGCCTCTCGCCTCTCCCCTCAGCCGTAGGCGACGCCGTCGCGTCAACGGAGAGGGTTTGTTAAGAAAGTCACGAAAGTCACGCCGAACGCGTTTTTGCGTCACCTACATGGTCCTCCCACCGTGGCCGGGTGGCAAAGGCGATCGCATCGGCCGCCGCTTGCGCCGCCGCCACCGCCTCAGGCTCGGGCAACCCCAGCGCCGCTATCGCCTCGGCGACCCGCGCCGCTTCGCGTTCCTGGCATTCACGGTCCCCATCGGCATATTCGTTAAAGTCGGGAAAGGCGGTGAAACGGTCGGCAATCGCCTGAAACGCCTGCAACGCCGCGGTGTGCGCGGTGGCATCATCGGCCAGAACGGGGAGGGGCGGCGCCTCGGGCGGCACCGCCTTGCCCCGCCGTCGCCCGCCCCCGGCGAGCAGCGCCGCCAGCTTCGCCTCGGCCAGCGCCAGCTTGTGTGCCGCCAACCGCTCGGCCCGCGCCGCCACCTGTGCCCGCTCCCGCACTCCCATCATGTGGATCAACACCCGGTCCGAACACGGCTTGTGCCGTTCCGCGACCAGATAGCCGTTGCGCTCGATCGTCTCGCGCTCGCCATTGATCACCCGGTCGAGCGCCGTCGCGTCGATCAACCCCCACGCCTGCTGCAACGCCGCATCCCAGGCAGCGCGAAATTCCGTCGCCTCGGGATGGTTGCGCAACCGATACGCCGATCGCGTACTCATCCCCACCGCCTTCACCGCCTGGACCACCGACGCGGTCCGCGCGAGGGCCTCGACAAAGGACCATTGCTTGTCAGGCGTCCAGCCATCATGGCGGTGGTGGACAGTGATGGGGAGGAAGGGTTTCTGGCTCATGGGAGCCGAGATAACCTATTTGGTTATCTGTAGGAAAGCCCCTTTCTTCTCCCCTCCCGGAACGGGAGGGGGCGGGGGTGGGTCGTGCCGCCAATAGCCCCTCTCCCCTGGCGGGAGAGGGCGACTCGCACAGCGAGCGGGGAGAGGGGGCCGCAATACCTGACCAAAGCCTCCGGCGGGCAGGGGGTGACCCCCTGCACCCCGGTAGTCAAAGCAGCGTCACGGGTAGCGGCGGTTCATTTCCGCTCGCCAGCTTCCGGTCGAACGTGGCAAAACCCGTCGCTTCATGCTCCACCGCCAATGCCTGGTGCAGATGATCGGCGAAATCGCCGCCGCCGCGCCACCGCGCGATCGCCGCCGCCAGCGCCGGCGCCGATGCCACGGTTGCCGTCGGCAGCCCGGCAATGATCGCAAAGCCGTCGGCAATCCGCACGCGCGGCAGCACATAGCGCGCGCGCAACACCCATTCCGATTCCAGCATCACGGTCGGCAACAACAGGAACGGCGCCGAAACCAGCGCCTCCGCCAGCGCCACCTGCGCCGCGTCGTCCCGCGCAATCAGGCGAACGACGATATTGGTATCGATGGCAAGCAACGGCAGCGATCAATCGTCGGCGAGCAGCGCGGCGAGCGCCTGATCGTCAAGCCCGCTGATCGCCGCGACCGGTTGGGCCGGCGCCGCCGGCGCGAAGGCCCGCAAGCCATCGAGGCTCGCCACGGCAAAGGCCTGCGTCTCCGGCCGCGGCACCAGCGTGACGCTGCCACTGCGCTCGATCACATCGAACCGCATCCCCGGCGTCCAGCGCAACCGATCCCGCACATCCCGCGGAATGACGATCTGGCCCTTGGCGGAGAGATGGGTTTGGGAGGTCATGGGAGGTAAGATACGTCTTACCGGCAAAAGTGGCAAGGCCGAGGCGGCGGGGATCGTGCCAATCGGTGTCACACAGCCGGCCCGGCACCCAGACCCTCTCCCTCCCCCCACCGCCGCAGGCGGTAGAGTGGGGAGGGCCGGGGTGGGGGATTTGGCCACTAGCTACCAAAACCCCCACCCCAACCCTCCCCACCCTACGCTTCGCGTGGGGGGAGGGGGAAGGAAGCCAAGGCAGCCCCTTCCTTCCCCTCTCCCCTCGCGGGAGAGGGCGACTCGCAAAGCGAGCGGGGTGAGGGGGTCTCAACACCACGCCAAAGCCGCCGGCGGGGGGGGGGGGGGGGGCCGGGCCCCCCCCGGGAGTTGGTGGGGGGGGGTTGTGTGGGTGTTGTTTGATGGTAGGGGGGGAGGGGAGGGTAGGGGCGCGGGGGGCATG
>JBBRVH010000168.1:0-5628 GCA_038246995.1 Sphingomonadales bacterium | reverse complement strand
TGGAGGCCCGACCGGGAATCGAACCCGGGTTCACGGATTTGCAGTCCGTTACGTCACCACTCCGCCATCGGGCCAGCGCCTGCACAACTGCGCGGGCGCTTCCCCTAGCAATGGAGCTTGGCGAGGGCAACCTTCATCGCTAGACGAATTAGCATCGACGCCACGCCGGGCGCGCCGCGGCGCACCCGATCTGGCCGCGAAGCGATTGCTGCAGGAAGCCAAAGTGACCATTGCCGATCTTCATGCTGCCGAAATGACCCCCGCCGCAGAGCGGCGAACGCTTGCTGATGTCGTCGCCGGCGAGCGGCGAACGATGGTCGACAGCCAGTTGCGCACCGTCGGTGTGCTCGACGAGGCGGTGCTCGGGGCCATGTATGCCCTGCCGCGTGAAAATTTCATGCCGGCGGCGTTGCGCGGGCTGGCCTATGCCGATGCCGCGATCGAGGTTGCTGCCGGGCGCTGGCTGCTCGAACCGATGGCGCTGGCGCTGCTGTTGCAGCACGCCCGCATCAAGGCCGGGGAACGGGCGCTCGTGGTCGGTTCGGCCACGGGGTATTCGGCGGCGGTGCTCGCCCATGCCGGGCTGCGGGTAACCGCGCTGGAAAGCGATTCGGGGCTTGCCGCGATCGCGCAGGCGGCCGGTGTCGCCACGGTCACCGGCCCGCTTCCCGTCGGCTGGGGTGCAGCGGCGCCCTATGATGTCATCCTGTTCGAAGGCGCCATCGAAACGATTCCGGCCGCGATTGGCGCGCAACTGGCCCCGGGCGGGCGAATCGCCGCGGTGGTGCGCAGCGATGGTGTCGGCCGGGCCTGCGCCGGGCCCTTGATCGCCGGCGGTCGCATCGGCGGCGCGCCGTTTCTGGAAGTTGCGGCAAAGCCGCTCCCGGGCTTTGCGGCGCCGCGTCCGTTCGTTTTCTGAACGGCGGCGCCCGGCCCGACGCCGGGCCGGCGCAATTCGACCCGGCGATCAGGGCCGCATCATCACGGCCGGGGCGGCCCCTGGACGCTGGCATCCTGCGCTGGCGTGTTGATCGTGCGGGTCGATTGCACCACCGGCGCTTCGCGGCCCGACCAGTCGAAAAAGCTGCCGCGTGCCTGGCGCGCATTCACCTCGGGATCATACAAAGTGACGCCATCGAGCGCGAGGTCGCGCGCTTCGGCATTGCCCATCGCGGCGAGCAGGGTGAAGGCCGCGACATAGGCGTTGCGCCGTGATGTCGCCAACTGCACGCGTGAATTGATCAGTTCCTGTTCGGCGTTCAGCACTTCGATGATGGTGCGGGTACCGACGCCGTTTTCGGCGCGGACACCATCGAGCGACAGGCTGTTGGCGGCGATGGCTGCCTCGGCCGATTTGATGACGTTCAAGCTGGCCTTCCACGCGATGAACGCCGAACGCACCAACTGAATGACCTGGCGTTCGGTGCCGACCGCAGTTTCCATGGCGGCGGCCTGGCGTGCCTGCGTCTGGCGGATCTGCGCTGCGGGCAATCCGCCCTGGTAAAGCGGCAGCGAGGCCTGGAAACCGATCACACCCGCTGTCTGCTGCGACGGCTGCCTGGGGAAGCCCGGCGGCACGATGGCGCCGCCGAAATTGTCGTTGCGGCTGAGCCGGCCGAACCCGGCAAAGGTTGGCAGCCTGCCGCCGCGCGCCGCCTTGACGTCATAGCCGCTGGCTTCGAGGTTTTTCGTCGCGGCGGCAATGTCGGGATTGTCCTTGATGGCAATCTCCACCGCTTCGTCGACCGATGCCGGCAAGCCGGGAAGCGGTGGCGGCAGCGTCAACGCATCGGGCGCTTCGCCGACCTGCTGGATATAGCGCTCCTTGGAGGCGACCAGATTGGCTTCGGCGGTCAGCAGATCGCCCTGTGATTGCGACAGCCGGGCTTCGGATTGCGCGACATCGGTGCGTGTCACGTCGCCCACTTCGAATCGATCGCGCGACGACCGCAAATTCACTTCAAGGTTGCTGACATTGGCACGGTTGAATTCCACGATCGCCATGTCACGCAACACATCATTATAGGCAGCGACGACCTGGCTGAACACGCTCGATTCGGTGCCGCGCAACTGTTCCTGGCCAGCGGCGACACGGCCATCGGCGGCGCGCACGGCGTTCTTGATGCTGCCACCGTTATAGATCGGGATCGTGACCTGGGCCTGGGTGCCCAGCGTGCGCGGGATGATGATGAACTGGCCCGGCGGGATCAGCACATTCTCGTTGAAAGTGGAATTGATGACAGCGCTGGGCAGGCCGGCGCTGCGCTGGATGGCGACGCTTTCATCAAGGGCCATCTGGTTGGCGCGCGCCGCATTGAGCGTGGGGTTGCTGCGGTACGCCTTGGCCAGGGCACCTTCCAGGGTTTCCGCCGCAAGCGGTGCCGCCAGCGCCAGCGCCGAAACAGCCAGCCCGGCGACCCCAAGGCCTGTTACTCGAAACTTCATGTCCGTCCGCGTCCTTCCAACTGCGTTACTCGACTGTATCAGTAGCGCATATCACTTGCCATATAAGCGTGACTCAGAATTTGGCAAAGCCATTCGTGTCGCGACAAGCGCCGGTATGTGCTGCTTCATTTCGTCGCCGTGGCCGGGTCGGCTTGCCAGTCGGGACTCTGGCAATTCGCAGCGTCGCGACCTAATGTCGGCCGATGAGTGAATTGCCGCCCAACATCGACGCGATTCTTGCTTCCATCCGGTCGCGCATGGCCGAAGATGGCAGCGTCCCGGCGCCGCCGGTGGCGGAGGCGCAGCCTGTGCCGCCCGCACCGACGGTGCCGGCGATCGATCCGGGCGCAACCCTGCTGGCCGGCGGCGGCCTGACTCTCGACGGCCTGATGCGCTCGCTGCTCGAACCGATGCTGCAACGCTGGCTCGATGCGAACCTGCCTGAAATCGTCGAAAAGATAGCGCAGGCCGAGATCAGGCGGCTGACCGGGCGCGGCTAACGCGTCACCCCGGCAGGGCGGCGACAACGGTATCGAAGAGGTCGGTATCATGGCGCTGTGGATTGACCGTGGGGGCGGGCAGCGTGCCGTTTTCCGGCAGCCCGAATATTACCCGCCCGGGTAGCAGCGCCGCCAGGGTTTCATACCAAATGAGCAAGGCCGGTTGCAGCCGCAGGTGCAGATCGAAGTTGCGGCGTGCCCGGCTGACGTCGCCGGCGCGTTGTGCCCGCGCCAGCGCCGGATCGGTCGGCTTCACCAACCAGGCATCGGCAAAACCCAGCCGGCGGTCGGCGATCGCCGCGCGGATCGCGGCACATTGGTGCTGCCAGTGCGCCACGGGGGCCGCGCCGATGCGCCACAACGTCCAGACATAGTGCAGCTTCAACGGATCGGTATCGCAGATCGCCAGCCCGGTCGTGGCCGCCGCTGCTTCGGCGCGTGCCCAGCGGCGCGCCGAGGCGTCGGCCCAGAAGCGTGCCGCCGCTTCGGGTTCGGCATCGGGGTCGGGGCCGACAAGCCCGGTGTTTTCATCGATGACATGGGCGCGCGGCTGGCGCGCGGCTGGCGCGCGCACCAGTTCGTCTTGCCACTGGCGCTGATGCCTTCGACGACGATGATCATGCCGGCGTTTTCACGGCAGTTGCGCCGCGATGCAAGCCCGCCCCTTTCGCGCCCGCGCTGCACCCGCTAACAGCGCGGCATGACTCTCATCGACAAGACCTTTGCGCCGGCGGAATTCGAACAACGCTGGTACGCCCATTGGGAAAACGGTGGCGCGTTTCGCCCGGCGCGGCCCGATGCGGTGCCGTTCACCATCATCATCCCGCCGCCCAATGTCACGGGCAGCCTGCATATCGGCCATGCGCTCGACAACACGCTGCAGGACGTGCTGATCCGCTGGCACCGCCTCAATGGCCGCGATGCGCGCTGGGTGGTCGGCACCGATCATGCCGGCATCGCGACGCAGATGGTGGTGGAACGCCGCCTGGCCGAGGCCGGCAAGCCCGACCGCAAGGCGATGGGCCGCGCGCAATTCCTCGAAACCGTCTGGGACTGGAAGCGCGAAAGCGGGGGCACCATCACCCAGCAATTGCGCCGCCTTGGCGCCAGTTGCGACTGGGCGAACGAACGCTTCACCATGGACGAAGGCTTCAACAAGGCCGTCACCCGGGTGTTCGTGACGCTGTTCGAACAGGGCCTGCTGTATCGCGACAAGCGCCTCGTGAATTGGGACCCCAAGCTGAAAACCGCGATTTCCGACCTGGAAGTCGAAACCCGCGAAGTCGCCGGGACCTTCACTCATATCCGCTATCCGCTCGCCGATGGCGTGACGCTGGCCGATGGCCGCGACCATATCATCGTGGCGACGACGCGGCCCGAAACCATGCTCGGCGATACCGCAGTGGCGGTGAATGCTTCGGATGAACGCTACCAATCGGTCATCGGCAAGTTCGTGCGGCTGCCGATCACCGGGCGGTTGATTCCGATCGTTGCCGATGATCATGCCGATCCGGAACTCGGGTCGGGCGCGGTAAAGATCACCCCGGCGCATGATTTCAACGATTTCGAGGTCGGCAAGCGGCATGGGATGGTGCCGATCAACATCTTCGATGCCGATGCGCGGATCATCGCCGCCGATGGCATCCCGGCCGATTATGTCGGCATGGATCGCTTCGACGCGCGCAAGAAAGTCGTCGCCGATCTCGAAGCGCTTGAGGCGGTGGAACTGATCGAGGCCAAGACGATCCAGATGCCCTATGGCGACCGCTCGGGCGTGGTGGTGGAGCCGTGGCTGACCGACCAATGGTATGTGAACGCTGGCGAACTCGCCAAGCCGGCACTGGCGGCGGTGACGTCTGGCGCGACGCAGTTCGTGCCCAAGACCTGGGAAAAAACCTATTTCAACTGGATGGAGAATATCCAGCCGTGGTGCGTGTCGCGCCAGTTGTGGTGGGGGCACCAGATCCCGGCCTGGTATGGACCAACAAAAACGGTTGATGGAATAAAGCTGTCTTGGAACAGTGCGTTCGGCACATCAGAATTAACCGGTGAATCAATTTTCGTTGCCGAAAACGAAGAAGAGGCAATCCGCAAAGCGGAGGAATTTTATGGGCACTACGTCGATGAAAAAGGTGTCGAAGTTTATCGTTCGATAGATGAAGCTTTCGAAGCGCAACTCAAGGCATTTCAAGAAGGCAGGAAAATAATCTGTTTGGCGCGAGACGAAGACGTCCTCGACACCTGGTTCTCGTCCGCCCTCTGGCCTTTCGCGACGCTCGGCTGGCCCGATGATACCGCCGACCTCGCCCGCCATTATCCCGGCGATGTGCTGGTCACCGGCTTCGACATCATCTTTTTCTGGGTCGCCCGGATGATGATGCAGGGCATCCATTTCATGGACGATGTGCCGCCGTTCAAGACGGTGTATTGCCATGGTCTGGTCCGCGACGCCAAGGGCCAGAAAATGTCCAAATCCAAGGGCAATACTGTCGATCCGCTGGTGCTGGTCGACAAATTCGGCGCCGATGCGCTGCGCTTCACCCTGACTGCGATGGAAAGCCAGGGGCGCGATATCAAGCTCGATGAAAAGCGCGTCGAAGGCTATCGCAACTTTGCCACCAAGCTGTGGAACGCGGCGCGTTTCTGCCAGTCGAACGGTATTTCGGGATCGACGACGATTGCG
>JBBRVH010000167.1:0-5679 GCA_038246995.1 Sphingomonadales bacterium | reverse complement strand
TGGTGACCGAGGTCTGGGTGACCGGGGGCTGGGTGATCGCAAGCCGGCGGTGGCAAGCGAGGAACCGGCAACCGGGAACGCAGCGGATCGCGGCCTTGGCGATCGCGGCCTTGGCGATCGCGGACTTGGTGACCGGGGCCTTGGCGACCGGGGCCTGGGTGATCGGGGCCTGGGTGACCGCAAACCGGCCGTGGCAAGCGAAGAACCGGCGATTGAAGACCCGAACGATCGCGGCCTGGGTGATCGCGGTCTTGGTGACCGCGGCTTGGGCGACCGCGGCTTGGGCGACCGCAAATAATCGGCATACAAACTGTCTTGAACAGCCGGCGGCGCGAATAGTCGCTGGCATCAAGACATGCGTCGAACTGCCCCGAAAAACAGATAAATTTTTCGAAATGTCATGCCACCAACACCCGGATTGAGGCGTTTAGAGTGTTCCTGACACTGAAGGAACGCTCATGACCAGCAATCAACATGATATCGACACGCTCAATAACCTTATCGAAACCGTCATCGACAGTGCCGATGGTTACCAGCACGCCATCAAGGAAACCGAAACCTCGCGTTTCAGCGAAATCTTCGCGCGCCGCGGTGCCGAACGCCAGTTGCTGACCGAACAGCTTCAGGCGCAGGTCCGGGCTTTGGGTGGCTCCCCGGAAGACGATGGCACCATGCTCGCATCGGCCCACCGCATGTTCCTCAACCTGCGCAACGCCGTTGCCGGCGGTGACCAGGCCGTGATCGACGAAGTCGAATCGGGTGAAGACCATATCAAGGCCAAGTTCGAAGACGCCATGAAGGACATGGAAGTATCGGCCCCGACGCGCACGATCATCGAAGACGCCTATGACATCGTCAAGGACGGCCATGATGAAATCCGCGACCTGAAACACGCGATGCACGGCGGCGAACGCTAAGCACACAAGGCGGCCGGCGGGTGCGCCCGCCGGCCCGCAAGCGTGCAGGAACGGGCCGCCAGGCAACGGGCGGCCCGTTCTTTATGCGCCTCCTCCCTCCCCGCAGCAGGGAGGGGAACATTCGATCAATAGACCGCGTGCACGTCCGGTTCGCGTTCCCAGACCCGCCCGCCGGCCACCGTTTCGATGAACACGCCGACGCTGGCGTCAAGATCGGTGACGCCTTCATCGGCTTCGACCCCGGCGGCATCGCGTACAAAGCCGGTTTGATCCCGAACCACGATGCAATCGCAAGGTCGCAGGCCGTGCCCGGTCCGTCGGTCGCCTTCAAAAAACCGACCCTGCACAAAGGACCAATAATTTCGCTTAGTGCATGAACTGAAGAAATATAACCCGGTTCGATCCATGAACAACAGCGCAAGCGGCGCGACCGATGACAATCTGTGTTCGGCATGATCGACCATATGGCCGGTAATGGTGCGGATCGCATCGGAAAACATCCGATGCGTCGACGGCGTGAGTTGGCATAGTTTCTTGCGGCGGTCGTGTTCACTGTTCAGGCATTCGATAGCGCCGATCGATTTCAGATCCTCCATTACTGTATAGAATGACGCCAGCGATGTTGCGGCCAGCTTCTGGCCATCGCTGGGGTGCCATTGCCCCATTTTGAACAGTGACGAGAGGATATTATAGCGAAAGGACGTGAACACGATGCCATAGTGATTGCCGATACGATCCTTGGTTTCGTCCATCCTCGCCAAAAGGCCGGCATCATCATCCCTTTCCGCCGACCTGAGGACATCGACGAGATGGACGAACGCCTCCAGGATGAAGGTCCGGGTCTCGGCGGACAGCGTGTAGAGGCTGCAGCGCCTGTCCGATACCGTCGACAACTGGAATGACGTGGCGACAGTGACGCTGGCCAACACTGGCACCATCACCCTTTCGACCAATGCGCAGGCAACCGGATCGGCTTCGTCGCTGATCGGCGTGAAGGCGGCGCTGGCTGATTTTTCCACCTATGGCACCCTGTATGGATCGACCTATGGCGAAGGCCTGAACCAGGAATTTCTCAAGTTCACCGTTCCCAGCCCGATCCTGAGCGAACACGGCGTTATCTCGCAACGCGGCGAGGCCAATGGCTGGGGCAATGACATCTCCGACCTGACCTTCACCAATGCGGCCGGCGCTGCCATCAACGTAACGGCCAATACGACGGCGTCGAATACCGTTGGCCTCCATCAAGGCACCCAACGCGGCTGCCTTGACGGGCACCTTTGCGCCGGGCCTTGTTGCCTTTGCGTCGCCCACGCCGCTGCTCAAGGTGGAGGCGCTATATAATCGCGACACAGGTGGCGGCGACGTCGACATCGCCATCACGCGCATCGGCTTTGGCGCGTTGGCCGGCCTGACGGCAAATCAGGCGGCGGTCGGCAATGGTATCGAACGTGCCTATACGCCAACCCTGACCGGGTCGTTTGCCGGGCTTGTGGGCAATCTGTTCCTGCTCAACGATGCGGCCTATCGTGATGCACTTACCCAACTCGGGGGGGACCAGTATGCCGGGTTCGTCCAAGGCCTGCGCAACCAGAACCTGCAGATCAACAACAAGATCTCCGATCAGCTCGACTGCGCCGTTGCAGCCGATGGCCTGGAGAACTGCAATGGTCGCGATGGCCAGATCCGGGTGTGGGGCCAGGCCCAGTATAATGACATGTCCGTGGACAGCGATATCAACGCCCCCGGCTATGCGTCGAACAACTGGTCTGCCCTGCTCGGTGCCGACTACTCCACCGGCCAGTTCACGATCGGCGGCTTCGCCGGCTATCGCGACACCAGGATGGATTTCACCCGCAACGGCGGCCAGATCAAGGCGGACGGCTGGCAGCTCGGCATGATGGCTGCGTATGATACCGGCAGTTTCTACGGCCGGATTATCGGCAGCTATTCCGGTCTGGGTGGTCAGTCGACCCGCACCGTCAACATTCTCACCAACACCGGGACGATTGCCGGTAATCCGGATACCGGGGTCACCTCGATCTATGGTGAGTTTGGCGGGCGCATCCAGGTCGGGCCGGCGTGGCTGACACCCTTTGCGGCGCTGGACTATGCGAACGTCAAGCTGAAGTCCTTCGCGGAAACCGGCGTGCCGGGCGCGAACCTTGCCTATAGCGACCAGAATGAAAACCAGACGTCGATGCTGGCCGGTCTCAAGCTGGCCGGAAACCTGGGCGGGATCGTTCCCGAGGCCAAGGTGGCGTGGCGCCATGATCTTTCCGATACGCCGATCGGGGTCACGGCACGCTTTGCCGATGCGCCGTCAGGCAGTGACTTCACGGCGATACCACCGAACATCAGCCGCAGCTCGTTCGTCG
The DNA here is from genome assembly GCA_038246995.1 of Sphingomonadales bacterium. Taxonomy (GTDB): domain Bacteria; phylum Pseudomonadota; class Alphaproteobacteria; order Sphingomonadales; family Sphingomonadaceae; genus Sandarakinorhabdus. Next base: position 2,387 of record JBBRVH010000167.1, on the reverse strand, counting down.
CGGGTTTCAGTCTCGCCGCCGTGCTCGGTGAACGCTTCACCGGCCGCATTGGCTATCAGGGGCGGTTCAGCAGCCAGGCGAAGGACCATGCCGTATATGGCAGCCTGGTATTCCGTTTCGGGGGCGCCAACTGAGCCGCCGCAACCGGGCAACCAAAGCGATGAAAGGGGCGGCGCAAGCCGCCCCTTTTTCATGCCCGGGCTCCATTCCGGGCAGTCGGGTTGCAAGTGCCGAGCACGGCATTGCAGCGTTCCTGTCCCACCACGGCCGGAATTTCGGATTCAGCGACCATCGCGATCGAAACGACGAAGCCCCAATCCTCCTTAGATCACAACCTCAAATCTGTGCCATTGGTGCTGACGGGGGACAATGGAATTTTCCAGCTCAAAACGGTCCAGGAAACGAGCAGCAGGTCACCAGCAATCGGGGTCGTGCTGGCGGCGCAAATCGTCAGCGACGAGCTACATCTGGCCTTTCACCTGCGCGGGTGCGATCCGGTAGAGCCGGCCATGCGGCCCGGCGCCGACCGGCAGCAGCCATGACGCGCTTTCGGGGCTGTTGACGATCCACACATAGTCGAAGCGGGTTTGCGGGATCTGCGCCAGGCGCCGCGCCACCGGTTGGCCGCAGCCCGGCCGCTCGCCGTCGATGATCACTGAATCGCTGCTGTTGTAGCTATAGTCGAGATTGTAGATCGGCCGCATCAGCAGGGCGCCGGGGATGTCCCACTCCGTGTTCACGAACGCTTCGCGGCGGATAATCATCAGGCTGGCGAGATGATCATAGCCGTTCATCGGCCAGCCGTTGCATAGGCTGGTCGTGGCCAGGACAGCGATGCGGCTGCCGCGCGGCACGGTGTCGAGCACGGCGAGGTCGGCCACCGCAGCGGCACCGCGCTGGTGCCAGCCCCAGGTGATGGTGGCGAGGCGCGCGCCGAACAGCGCGAGGCCGATTGTGGCGATGACCGTACGGCCGCGCCCGGGCGGCACAGCAAAGCCCAGAAAGCCGATCATTGCCAGCGGCGGCACCAGCCGGGCGTCGGCATAATAGGCGCCGAAGATGGAGAGCGGCAGGATGGCGAAGAGCAGCGCCAGGAAGCCGGCGCCGGTCAGCAGCCGCCAGTCGCGCGTCGTTTGCCGCGACCCCAGCAGCCAGAGCCCGGCGATCCCGAGCAGTGCCATGGCACCGATATCGAGCCATCGCACTTCGGCGCGCAGTGCATAGGCCAGCCAGACCAATTTGGACTTTAGGCGATATGCGAAGATCGCCGGGCCGCCGTCGGCAGCGCTGCGCCACGCGATCGTCAGCAGGATCGGCAGCGCCAGCGGCAATGTCCGCACCATCGCCCGCCACGTGGCGGCGACGAAGCTTGCCGCAGAGCGGCCGCGCCAGCCGCTTGCCAGCTCCCAACTGCCGATCAGCATCAGCAGGACCGCCCAAGCCACCATGTGCGCCAACCAGATCAGGAAGACGAGCGGCAGCAGCGCCGCCCAGCGCCAGACCAGCGGCCAGGGTGCGCTGCGGATCCAGAGGGCGAATGCAAGCAGCGCCAGCCCCAGGGCGAAGTGGTAATTGACGAAGCCGAACATGAACGAAAAGCTGAAGACGAACGGCAGTGCGAGCAATGCCGGCGCCTCGATTCGGCCGTTCGCGGCACGGGCGACGGCATAGATGCCGGCGATGGTGAGGACGGGGATCAGCGCGGCGGCGATGCGGGCGGCGGGTTCGGTCGGCAGCAATATGCCCAATGGTATCATCAGCAGATCGACGCCGAGATTTCCGATCAGCGTCCATTGGAAGCTGTAGTAACGCGGCAAAAATGCCGATTCTGCGCCATGATTCATCACATGGTATCGGCCCATGTGCGAGAAAAAATCGGGCAGCATCGGCAGCGGCGAGACAAGGAACGGCAAGGTCGACAGCGCCGCCAGCAGCACCCAGAACCAGCCACGGCTCCAGAACGGAGATTCGGCTGATCTCATCGGCCGCGCCGCCCGAGCAACCGCAGCCGCAGCGCGTTGAGCTTGATGAAGCCCGCGGCGTCGCGCTGGTCATAGGCGCCGGCATCGTCTTCGAAGGTCACGATACCCGCCGAATAGAGCGAGTTCGGTGATTTGCGCCCGACGACGCTGACGCTGCCCTTGTAGAGTTTCAACCGCACCGTGCCCGATACCTTGGCCTGCGAATGGTCGATCGCGGCCTGCAGCATCTCGCGTTCGGGGCTGAACCAGAAGCCATTGTAGATCAGTTGCGCATATTTCGGCGCCAGTTCGTCCTTCAGATGCGCCGCGCCGCGATCGAGGGTGATCTGTTCGATGCCGCGGTGGGCGAGGTGCAGGATCGTGCCGCCCGGTGTTTCATACATGCCGCGCGACTTCATGCCGACG
>JBBRVH010000166.1:0-5703 GCA_038246995.1 Sphingomonadales bacterium | reverse complement strand
TGGGGAGAGTGAGCATGGCGGGCCAGCACGGCGGCAATTGCGTCAACACGGTGATCGAAACCCCGGATTGCAGCGCGGCGGCCGGCAACGTGCAATGGGACCCTGTGCACTCGCTGTGGAACGGCGGCATGCTCGTGGCGTCGCTCGTCCTCGCGCCGCTGCTGTTTTCGTGGAGCGCCTTTGTCGTCTTCCTTGTCCTGACCGGCGCCACGATCCTGCTCGGCCATAGCGTCGGCTTTCACCGGCTGCTCATCCATCGCAGTTTCGCCTGCCCGACAGGGGTCGAACATATGCTCGTCTGGATCGGCACGATCGTCGGCATGAACGGGCCCTTGTGGATGATCCGCACCCATGACCTGCGCGATTGGGCCCAGCGCCAGCCGGCCTGCCATGATTATCTGGCGCACCGGCAACCCTTGCTGGTCGACGCCTGGTGGCAGTTGCACTGCACGCTGGTTCTGGAGCGGCCGCCGATCTTCGATCTGGGGGATGCCGGTCGGAATCGCTTCTACCGCCTTCTGGAGGCCAGCTGGATGCTTCAGCAATTGCCGATCGCGGTGCTGCTGTTCGCGCTCGGCGGCTGGGGCTGGGTGATCTGGGGCGTGTGTGTCCGCGTCTGTGTCTCGGTTACCGGGCACTGGTTCGTCGGCCATCTCGCCCATCGGCGCGGCCCGCAAAGCTGGCTGGTCGATGGTGCCGGCGTCCAGGCCCATGATGTGCCATGGGCAGCACTGCCGACCATGGGCGAAGCCTGGCACAACAACCATCACGCCTTTCCCGGTTCGGCGCGGATCGGCCTGTATCCCGGCCAGAGCGATTGGGGCTATGCCGTCATCCGCTGGCTGGAACGCTGCGGGCTGGCATCCGACGTGATCCTGCCGGCTGACCTGCCGCTGCGGCACAATTTGCGGCCTGTACCCGCGAACAAGCGCACCCCCGTCCACCCCCAGCCGCAGGCGGCCTGAGCCATGGCCTCGCTCTTCTCGCTGCGCGGTGACATTTCGCGCCCCGCCTATACCATCCTCGCGCCTGCCCTGTTGCTGTCACAGCATCTGGCCGTGGTGCTGGCGTTTCGCTCGGCCGGCATGACGGTGCGGTTCGACATGCTGTTCTGGCTGTTGCCGCTGCGCCGGCTGTCGGTCCTGCCCGGTTTGTCGCCCTGGTTTGCGGCGACGGCCTTTGCGCTCAGCCTTGCCGTGGCGTGGGGCCTTGCCGTGCTGTCGTACCGCCGCGCTGCGGGCGCGACCATCGGCTATGTGCCGGCAGCGCTCGCCGTCGTGCCGGGATTTCAGCTCGCCGCTGTTGCGGTGCTGGCCGTGGCACCGCCGCGTTCGCCCGAATTCGTCTCGGCACCCGATGCGGACGCCGGCGCCAATATCGCCCATGTCCTGCAGGGCCTGTTCGCCGGCATGGCGATCCTGGTGTTTGCGGTGCTGGTGTCGGCGGTGACGCTCGGTGCCTACGGATGGGGGCTTTTCGTCATGACGCCCTTTCTTGTCGGTCTGACGACGGCCTACCTCGCCAATCGCGATGTTGCGCTGGCGCCGGGGCGGTCGATGTCGGCGGTGTTGCTGGCGGCGGTGCTGGGCGTTGGCGCGCTGTTGATGCTGGCGCTCGAAGGCCTGGTGTGCATTCTCCTCGTCGTTCCGCTCGGTACCGTCGCGGCGCTGGCAGGCGGCGCGCTGGGCCGCTATCTGGCGGCTATCGGCCACCGGCGTGGGCGGCCGCTGCTCGGCGTTGCCGCCCTGCCATTGATTTTCGTTGTCGAGGCTGCCGTGCCCCCGGCGGTGATGATCACCACCTTTGAAACGGTGGAAATCGCGGCGCCGCCATCGACGGTCTGGCGCGTGCTGACCAGCAATGAACCGATCGGACCGGCACCCCGGCTGATCGCGCTGGCCGGCTTTGCCTTCCCCATCCGGGGCACGCTGATGGGCGAAGGCGTCGGCGCGCTGCGTCTCGGCGAATTCAGCACCGGCATCGCCCATGAACGCGTCACCGCCTGGCAGCCGGGGCGAAAGCTCGCCTTCACGGTGATCGACCAGCCCGCGATGATGGAGGAGATGAGCCCCTATCGCCGCGTGCATGCGCCGCACCTGACGGGCTATTTCGAAACCGGGAACACAAGTTTCGAGCTGCAACCGCGCCCCGGCGGTGCAACGCGGCTGATCGCCCGTGCTTCGCATGTGCTGCGTCTCGACCCGGCCTTGTACTGGGAACCGATGGCGCGCTGGGCGATCCATGCCAATGTTTCGCGCGTGCTCGACAGCGTGAAGGACAAAGCGGAAAAAGCCGGCTGATAGCGCTCGACTTTGCGCCGCCGCAGCAGGATTGTGCGGCCGACCAAAGGGGAAGATTTGCCATGACCATCGCCAGCGCGCTCGCCGCAGCCCTTGCCGAAACCGGGATTCCCGGCGCGGTCGCCATGGTCGGCAATCGCGAAGGCGTGACCGAAACCATCGCCATCGGCCATGCCGAGGATGCGGTGTTCCAGATCGCGTCGATGACCAAGGCGGTCGTATCGGTGGCTGCGATGCAATTGGTGGAGGCGGGCAAGCTGAGCCTTGATGCGCCGATCGGTGATTTGTTGCCCGATCTGGCGGCGCCGCTGGTCATTACCGGCTTTGGCGACGATGGCGCGGTGCAGACGCGCGCGGCGCTGCGGCCGATCACCTTGCGGCACCTGCTGACCCACACATCGGGGCTGGGTTATGATTTCGTCCATGCCGATATGGCGCGGGCGCGTGCCGAGCCGCCGGTGCCGGGGACGATGGCCAGTTTGCGCACACCGTTGCTGTTCGATCCGGGTGATGCCTGGGCCTATGGCATCAGCACCGATTGGGTCGGGCTGGCGGTCGAGGCGGCTTCGGGCGAGCGGCTCGATGCCTGGATCGCGGCGCATGTCACCGGGCCGCTCGGCATGGTCGATAGCGGCTTCGGGCTGGCGGCGTGCAAGGAGCGGCTGGTGGCCAACATGGCGCGCGGTACCGATGGCGCGCTGGTGCCCTTCCCGATCAACATCGGCGGCGGCGCCGGGGAATTTGTCTCGGGCGGCGGCGGGATGGTCGGCACTGCAAGCGATTACATGCGCTTCGTGCGGATGCTGGTGAATGGCGGCAGTCTTGATGGCGTCACCATCCTGCAACCGGCGACGGTGGCCGAGATGACGCGCAACCAGATCGGGCCATTGCGTGCCGGCCAGATGGCGACGACGATGCCGGCGCTGTCGGCCGAGGTCGACTGGTTCCCGGGAATGACGCCGGGCTGGGGGCTGGGCTTCCTGATCAATCCCGAAACCGGGCCGAACGGCCGCGCGGCGGGCAGTTGCGGCTGGGCCGGCATCTGCAACACCTATTACTGGTTCGATCCGGCATCGGGGCAATGCGCCGTGCTGTTGATGCAGCTTTTGCCCTTTGGCGATCCGGGGGCGCTGGCGGTGCTGGCGGCGTTCGAGCGCGCCGTTACACGCTGATCGGTGCGGCGCCGGGGGCGGGCGGCAGGGTGATGCTGTCGGGCGCCGGATCGGCCGGCGGGGTTGCATCGGGGTTGGGGTTGTTCGCCGGCGACGGCGCTTCCGATGGCGTGATGACCTGGGGGGTTACCACAGGGTTCGGGTTGTTGGCGGGCGGGGTGCGGGGGTCCATGCCGGTTGAACGCGCCCGGCCGCCACGCGGTTCCCGTCAGCCGCCGAGCCGCAGCCTGATCGACGCCGCATGCGCCGCCAGCCCTTCGGCGTCGGCGAGCGCCGCCCCCGCCGGGCCGATCGCTGCCAGCCCGGCCGGCCCGCAATCCAGAAACGTCGTGCGCTTCATGAAATCGACCACGCTCAGCCCCGAAGCAAAGCGCGAGCGGCGACCGGTGGGCAACACATGGTTCGGCCCGGCCAGATAATCGCCCGCCGCCTCGGGCGTGTGGCGGCCCAGGAATACCGATCCGGCGTGGCGCATCCGGGCAAACAGCGCGTGCGGATCATCGACCATCAATTCGGCATGTTCGGCGGCCAGCGCATCGAGCAACGGCAGCGCGGCGCCCAGATCGGGCACCAGGATGATGGCGCCATAATCGGCCCAGCTTTGCCGCGCCACCGCCGCCGTGGCGAGCGTGGCCAATTGGCGTTCGACCGCCGCCGCCACCGCATCGGCTTCGGCGGCATCGCAGGTGATCAGGATCGATTGCGCCACCGGGTCATGTTCGGCCTGGGCGAGCAGATCGGCGGCGATCCAGTCGGGGTTCGATCTGCCATCCGAAACGATGACGATTTCGGACGGCCCGGCAATCATGTCGATGCCGACGATGCCGTAAAGCTGGCGCTTGGCCTCTGCCACCCAGGCGTTGCCCGGGCCGGTGATGACATCGACTTTCGGCACATTTTCGGTGCCGAACGCCAGCGCCGCCACCGCCTGCGCGCCGCCGATGCGCAGCACCTCGGTAACGCCGGCCAGCCGTGCCGCGGCCAGCACCAGCGGATTGACCGTGCCACCCGGGGTGGGCGTCACCATCACCAGCCGCTCCACCCCGGCAACAACGGCGGGAATGGCGTTCATCAGCACCGATGACGGATAGGCGGCGCGGCCCCCCGGCACATACACGCCGGCGGCTTCCACCGCGGTCCAGCGCACGCCGGTGCGCACGCCCTGCGCGTCGGTCGCGTCATTGCCCATCGGCTTCTGGCGTTCGTGAAAGGCGCGGATGCGTGCCGCCGCCATGTCGAGCGCACTGCGCAGTTCGGGGTCGAGCCCGGCGAGCGCCGCGTCAAGCTCGCTGGCCGGAATCCGCCAGCCCTGCGCCGCCAGATCGACCGAATCGAACCTTGCCGTCAGTTCGGCAACCGCCGCATCGCCGCGCGCCCGCACGCTGGCGATGATTGCCGCCACATCGGCGCTGACATCGGCGTCACTCTCGCGCCGGTTGGCAACGAGCGCGGCAAACGCAGCGGCAAAGCCGGCGTCCCGGGCGTCAAGCCGCTGCGGCATCATCAGGCTTTTCAACCAGCGCACGGATGGCATCGACGATCGGCACCACGGCGGGATGGGTCTTGAAGGCGGCACGGTTGACGATCAACCGGCTGCTCACCGGCGCGATGACATCGGTTTCGATCAGCCCGTTTTCAGCAAGCGTCTTGCCGGTGGACACCAGATCGACGATGCGGCTGGCCAGCCCGCACAAGGGCGCCAGCTCCATCGCGCCGTTCAGCTTGATGACTTCGGCCTGGATGCCCTGCGCCGCAAAATGCCGCCGGGTGATACCGGGATATTTGGTGGCGACGCGAACATGGCTGAGCGTGCGCACATCCTCCACCAGCGCCGCGGGCTGCGCCACCGACAGCCGGCAATGGCCGATGCCGAGATCAACGGGGGCATACAGCTCGGTAAAGGCGAATTCCATCAACACATCATTGCCGGCAATGCCGATTTCGGCGGCACCGAAAGCAACGAATGTCGCCGCATCGAAGGACCGCACCCGGATGATCCGTACATCGGCGCGCGACGTTTCGAACATCAGCTTGCGGCTGTTTTCGTCCGAAAAATCCGGCTCGGGCACAATGCCGAGCCGCGCCAGCAGCGGCAGCGCTTCCTTCAGGATACGGCCCTTGGGCAGGGCAAGAGTGATCGGCCTGGTCATGACCCTGCGGCGTTTAGCTGGTGCCGCGCCAAAAGACCAATATCTGCGGCAAATGGCCTTTGGTGACGGCGCGAAGCGGCC
>JBBRVH010000165.1:0-5703 GCA_038246995.1 Sphingomonadales bacterium | reverse complement strand
GGAGACACCGCCTCGGCTGGTGCTGCCCTGGCGATCGGCGGCGCGCTGTTTTCGGCCTTTTCAACGACGATGAAGGCCGATGCCGACATCCGCTATTGGGACACGCTGCCCGACAACATCGTCATCGGCACGGCGGCGGCGAAAACGCGCTTCAAGGCAACAGCGGCCTTTGCCGGCAGCGATGGCCCGGTCGATCTGGCGCCGCGCGAGGTAACCCCCTTCACCGGCGCGAAATGCACGTTGGTATGGACACGCTCGCGGCCGATCACGGGCATGGAAGACACGCCGGGCGACGACCTGAAAGTCCGGGCCGCGCTGGCGCGTGACAAGAAACTGGCCGAAAAGAACCGCCTGTTCCGCGCCAGCCTCGGCGATTTCGTCACCATTGCTTCAAAGGATTGACCTGATGCGCACTCCGCTCGTTCTGGCACTGATGGCGGCGATGCTGGCCGGCACCCCGGCTTTCGCCGAAAACCGCGTCGTCAAATGCAATACCGGCGCGGCGCGTTCGGCGCCGTCCAGCGGTGGCCCGGCGCTGGTCGCCAATGTGCCGCGCTCGATGACGCCGATCGATCTCGGCGCGGTGCAGTTCACCGACAAAAAGCTCGGAAAATCGGTCATCGTCGAGGAACTTGCGGTTTTGCGTAACCCGGTCAACGGGTTGACCGTGATAGCCCGCTTCGTCAATTGCACCAAGAAGCCCATGGTCATCCAGGCGCGATCAAACTTCCTCGATGCCAACCAGTTGCCGACCGAAGCGGCCTCGGCCTGGCGCACCATCTTCCTGTCGCCGCTCGCCACTGGCGTCTATCAGGAAAATTCGATCAAGACGACGCAGGTTGCGGCCTTCTACGTCGAACTGCGGCCCAACCTGTGATGCGCCGCCGTCACCTGCCGTTGTTGGGGTTCGCAGCCCTGCAGCTGTTGCTCGCCGGCACTGCCCAGGCGCAGACCAACATGCGCGACGAACCCCAGGCCGGATATCGCGCCGGCGAACCCGATGTGCTGATGCCACGGCCTTCGGTGAACCGTCCCGATGGCCGTCTGGTGGCGTTTCGCAGTGCCTATACCCGCGCCAAGGCGCCGCGGATGATGCTGATGTGGAACACCAGCTTCAGCGACGAAGCGACGTCGGCCTATGTCGGCCGTACGACGATGTCGTCCGAATCCGAAGTCAATGTCACGCCTACCGGGGTGGCCCGGCGCGGTTCGGCGGTGATCGAATCGGGCACCGCCCGGGTAACCAGCGGCCCGGAGCGGCTGTTGACACGGCAAAGCGATGCCGTCGTCAGGGCGGCGTTCAACCGGCAACTGGTTGCCAACGGTGTCCAGGTCGTGGATCGCACCATGGCGATCCGAACCGCCAGGGGGGCAAGGACGGTGGCCGCCGATGGCAATATGCAAGCGCTGGAAACCGAGGCCTTGACCACCCGGGCCCGCATTCTCATCGAAGTCGAACAGCTTGAACCCGATGATGGTGGCCTAGTGCAATTCCATGTCACCGCCAAGGATGTGCAGCGCGCGACGGTGCTCGCCGATTTCGTTTCCGACGGGATGCCGCCGCCGCAACGCCTGCGGCTGGTTCCCGGCGCGACCGGGTTCGAACGCGAAACCCCGTCGGCCGTGCCAACCAGCCGGATCGGTGCCGAACTTGCCAACCGCATGATGGCCGAACTCGCCAACCAGTTGAAATAGCCGAAAAGCCTGTTGTGACGCGGCAATCGGCTTGCACCACAGCGAGGTTCGATTACCCTGCGGCCAGACGAGTCCGGGGGTCGCGTTTTTCATGCTGGTGATGTCCATGCTGTTGCTGGCAGCGGCCGAGCCAGTGCCGCCGCCTGCCCCTCCTGTCGACAACAAGCCCGAAGCCTTCATCATGCCGGTAAACGGCAGCGATGGCGGCACCAGCGGCGCAGCGCCCGATTCGCCCGAGGATATCGCCGAGGATTCGGCGCGCGACCTGAAGGACAACCGCTATTACAACAAACCCGGGGCCACCCGGGCCGATTATGACAAGGACTGGCAGGAATGCCGGCTGATCGCGCGCGGATCGATGTCGCCGACCGGCAATTTCGTCGTCGTCTACAATCCCGCGGTGATTTCGCCGGCGGCTGCCGCCGGGGGTGGCATCATCGGCGGGTTGATCGCTTCGGCAATCGTCGAAGGGCAGGTTCGCCGCGCCAATCGCCGCGCCTGCCTGTTGTATCGCGGCTGGCGGCTCGTCGAGGTCGACCCCGAACAAACGGCGCGCTTCGCCGCCCTGCCCGCGGCTGAACGCGAAAAAGTCTTCGACGAAGCGCTTGGCGCGGCCGAACCCCAGGGCAAATCGGTGCAGCGCTGGACCAATGCCTATGCCGAAACGCCAACCAATCTTGCGCCCAGGGACGCCAAGTGATGCGCCGCCTGCTCCTGGCCCTCGCCCTCGTCGCCGCCGCGCCGGCATCTGCGCAACTGAGCGTCGAAAAGCGCGCCGATCTCGCGGCGCCGGTGGTGCTCAAGCCCGGTCAGGGCGCCATTGTCGTCGGCTTCCGCCGCCCCGATGACTGGAGCGCCGGCAAATCGGGCACCATCGCCTTTGCCCGCTACGATATCGAAAAACGCGACATGATCGCCCGGCCCAGGGACGCCAAAAAGAACGGCGACACCAACACCTATTGGGTATCGGTGCGCAGCGGCGATCGCAAGCTGCCACTCGATCATGCCGTGATGGTGGTTTCGGCGGGCCATTATGTTCTCTACGGCGCAGCCCCCGGCCCCGGCGGGATCGTGATGAACAGCTTCTGCTTTTCGGCGCCGACGGTCCGCGTCAACGCCGGCGAGATCGTCTATTTCGGCGACATCACGCCCTATCTGGGCGCAAGGCTGACCGATGGCGGCTATCACATGGGCATGGCCTATTCGAGCCACCCCGATGATGCCCGTGCCGCCCTCGCCAGCCAACCTGCGTTGCAGGCGGCGTTCAAGCCCGGCGATGTGCGCAACGGCGCCAGCTACACCTGCGCCGGGCAGGTAATGGCCGCCTATTTCGCTCCGGGTGCGCCGATGCTCCCCGAACTGTCGGTGGAAGAAAAGGCGCGGCGTGCCAAGGATGCACCGGTGGCGCCGCCGCGCCAGGCGGTACCGGCGCCGGGCGTGCCGATCCTGGTGCCGACCGGGCGCTGACCTCTTGCCCTTTTCAGGCGCTTCCCCCATATGCGGCGCGGGAGTCGGGCGGGCAGTGCTTTCGCCAACCCGGTCAGATCCGGAAGGAAGCAGCCGCAACGAACTCGCACTGGGTCGTTCCCGGCTCCCACCGCGCCGCGCGGCGGTAAGCAGCGCGCAGCGCAGCGCACCGACTCGCGCAAGCGCGGCCAGCGAGGCGGTCGCCCCTTCGGCGACCGGACTCGTCTGACGTCAGCATGGGCTTTGCCCATGCCCTTGCTTTCTTATCCATCTTCTCATGAAGCCCCTCTCCCGGGCCGCGCTGCGCGCGTCTCTCGACCTCTCCCCGGCGGGGCGAGGTGACGCATTTGCCTCATGACGTCGCTCGCGCAACCGGCTAGAACCTCCCCATGTCCGATGCCGACGATATTGCCTTCCCGGGTCTCGACCTGCCCGCCGATCCCGCGCCGGCACCGGCGTATCGCGTCCTCGCCCGCAAATATCGCCCCGCCAGCTTCGACACGTTGCTCGGCCAGGAAGCCATGGTGCGCACCCTCGCCAATGCCATCGCGCGTGATCGGCTGGCGCAGGCCTGGTTGCTGACCGGCGTCCGCGGCGTCGGCAAGACCTCGACGGCGCGGATCATCGCCAAGGCGCTGAACTGCATCGGCCCCGACGGCACCGGCGGCCCGACGATCAGCCCGTGCGGGGTGTGCGATAACTGCTTGGCTATCGCCGCTGGACGGCACATGGACGTCATCGAAATGGACGCTGCGTCAAACACCAGCATCGATGACATCCGCGAAATCATCGAAGCGGTCCGTTACGCGACCGTCAGTGCGCGCTTCAAGATCTACATTATCGATGAAGTCCATATGCTGTCGAAGAACGCCTTCAACGGCCTGTTGAAAACGCTGGAGGAACCGCCACCGCATGTGAAGTTCATCTTTGCGACCACCGAGGTCAACAAGGTGCCGGTGACCGTGCTGTCACGCTGCCAGCGCTTCGATCTGCGCCGGGTGCCGGCTGAAACGCTGGTGGCGCATTTCGCCCATATTGCCGAAGCCGAAGGCGCCACCGCCGAGCCCGAGGCGCTGGCGCTGATCGCCCGCGCCGCCGAAGGGTCGGTGCGCGATGGCCTGTCGGTGCTCGACCAGGCCATCGCCCATTCGGGCGGCGCCGTGACGGCGCAGGCAATCCGCGACATGCTCGGACTCGCCGATCGCGGCGCGGTGCGGCGGCTGTTCGGCCACGTGCTGGCCGGTGAAGCCGCCCCGGCGTTGGCAGCGCTCGCCGAACAATATGATCTGGGGCTCGACCCCGAAATGCTGGTGCGCGAGCTGCTCGAGCTTGTCCACGCCATCACCCGCACACGGATTGCGCCGGCGGATGATCCGGCGCTCAGCGTCGAGGAAAAGGCGGTGCTGGCGGATTGGGCACAGCGGCTGTCGTTCCCGGCGCTGCACCGGCTCTGGCAGTTGCTGTTGAAGGGCCTTGCCGAAGTCCAGGCGGCGCCAGTGCCGTTGCAGGCGGCCGAAATGGCGCTGTTGCGGCTGATCCACGCCAGCGACCTGCCCGATCCCGCCGAACTGGTGAAGCGCCTGCAGGAAGGCCGTGACGCGCCCGCCGCGCCGCGCCTGCCCGCCGCCGGCAGCGACGGCCCGCGCGCCGAAGCGATGGCGCCGGCGCCGGCCGCACCGCCGCCGCCAGTCGCGCGCGCCACCCCCGAATTCGCCCCCCTGCCCGATGATTTCGAAGCGCTGGTCGCCCTGTTCCGCGATCGCATGGAGCCGCGGCTGGCGCATCTGCTGTCGGACGAATTGCGCCTTGTCGCCTATGCGCCGCCGACGCTGACGCTGGCCCATGACAGCCGGCAATCACGCGATCAACTCGCCATGATCGGCAAGCGCCTCGGCGAATGGACCGGCACGGCGTGGCAGGTGACACTGGCCAGCGCCGGCGGCGGCCCGACCCTGCACGAGGCCGAGCGCGCCGCCGATGCCGCCCGCCGCGATGCCGCGCGCACCGACCCGTTGTTGCAAGCGCTGTTCGCCCAGTTTCCCGACGCCGAATTGACCGACGTCGCAGCCCCCGAAAGGATCCGCCATGCCCAGTCTCGATGAATTGATGAAGGCCGCCCAGAACGTCCAGGAACAGATGCAGGCCGCACAGGCCAAGCTCGACCATATCGAAGTCGAAGGCGCGTCGGGCGGTGGCCTCATCAAGGTGCGCGCCACCGCGCGCGGCCGCATCATCGGTATCGATATCGACCCGTCGATGCTGACCTATGAATCGAAAGAAATGTTGGAAGACCTTGTTGTTGCAGCATTAAATGATGCCAAGAACAAGGCCGATCAGGCCGGCAGCGCCGAAATGAACAAGCTGACCGCCGGCATGCCCTTGCCGCCCGGGTTCAAATTGCCGGGCATGTGACCGGCGCGCGCGGCGGTGAACCAGCCTAGGTCGTGAACTCATAAATGTCATGCCCCGGCACGTCCCGGAGCGGCTCGGTGCGAGTGAGTGAGCGCCGTGGCGCACCTTTCAGGTGCGCCCAAGCGAATG
>JBBRVH010000164.1:0-5762 GCA_038246995.1 Sphingomonadales bacterium | reverse complement strand
GCACCGCTGGTCTGGGCGAAATATCCGGTGAAGGCGCTGCAGTTCGTCATGCGCCCGGTGGGCTGGCCGGCGCCGGCCGCGGTGCGCTGGCCGCGGCTGGTGTAAAGCGCAAACCAACTGCCTCCCCCTTGCGGGGAGGGCGACTCGCGCCCTTGCGCGAGCGGGGTGGGGGTTGCGAGTATCCGTGTTCGTGAACCCCCACCCCGCTCGGCTGGTGCCGAGTCGCCCTCCCCGCAGCCGTCAGGCGACGCATCCGCGTCAACGGGGAGGGACAGCAAAGGCACCCGACATGTTCACCGGCATCATCACCGACATCGGCCAGATCAAGGCCATCGAGCCGCGCGGCGACCTGCGCGTCATCATCGCCACCGCCTATGACACCGCCGGCCTGGCGCTCGGCGCGTCGGTGGCGTGCTCCGGCGTCTGCCTGACGGTGGTGGCGAAGGCCCCGGGCGAATTCAGCGTCGATGTCTCGGGCGAAACCACCAGCCGCACCGCCAGCGGGCAATGGGCTGCCGGCCGCCGCCTCAACCTCGAACGCGCGCTGAAGGTGGGCGATGAACTCGGTGGCCATATCGTCACCGGCCATGTCGATGCCGTCGGCCGCATCACCAGCGTGGCACCCGTCGGCGATTCGACCCGCATCGCGATCCAGGTGCCGCGCGATATCGCACCGTTCATCGCCCCCAAGGGCTCGGTCTGCCTCGATGGCGTGTCGCTGACGGTCAACACCGTCGCCGACAACGCCGATGGCGCCGAATTCACCATCAACATCATCCCGCATACCGCGCAGTGGACGACCTTCGATACGGTGCAGGCCGGCGACGAGATCAACATCGAGATCGATGTGCTGGCACGCTATCTGGCGCGGATGAAGCAGGCGATGGGCGGCGCGGACTGACCGCTTCCGCCCCGTCACCCCGGGCTCCTGCTGTTCCTGCTGCACCTTCTTTCAATCTGTCATGCCAGCGCAGGCTGGCATCCAGTCAGGCCGCAGGCGCCGACAGCCGGATCGCGCGGCGCGACTGGATTCCAGCCTGCGTGGCATGACATAGCCTTCCAGCCCTATTGACATTGCAATGTGACATACCGATAAATAATCACATCACAATGTGAGACTCGCCGTCATGACCACCACCGAACGCCTGCGCGCCCTTGTCGCCGAAGGCAATGAGACCAAATCCGGCATTGCCCGCGCCGCCGGATTGCACGCCAATTCGCTGCGTAATCTTGACGATGCCGACTGGAACCCCACCACCGAAACGCTGCGCAAGCTGGAAAACTGGTTGCGCGATCACCAGCAAGGCCCGGCGCTTTCAAGCGTCGAGGAGATCATCAACGAAGCCCGCAACGGCCGCATGTTCATCCTGGTCGATGACGAGGACCGCGAGAATGAGGGCGATCTCGTCATCCCCGCCCAGATGGCGACGCCGGATGCGATCAACTTCATGGCGCGCCACGGCCGCGGCCTGATCTGCCTCGCGCTGTCCGCCGATCGCGTCCGCACCCTCGGCCTGCCGCTGATGGCGCAGCACAATGGCACCCGCCATTCGACCGCCTTCACCGTGTCGATCGAAGCGCGTGAAGGCGTTACCACCGGCATTTCGGCCGCCGACCGGGCGCGCACCATCGCGGTGGCCATCGATGGCAGCAAGGGCCGCGCCGAAATCGTCACCCCGGGCCATGTCTTCCCGCTCGTCGCCCGCGACGGCGGCGTGCTCGTCCGCGCCGGCCATACCGAAGCGTCGGTCGATGTCGCGCGACTGGCGGGGCTCAACCCGTCGGGCGTCATCTGCGAGATCATGAACGACGATGGCGAGATGATGCGCCTGCCCGAATTGATCGTCTTTGCCCGCCAGCATGGCCTCAAGATCGGCACGATCCAGGATCTGATCGCCTATCGCCATGCGCATGATCGCCTGGTCAAATGCGTTGCCGAAACCCGGCTCGATAGCTGGCACGGCGGCGAATGGACGGCGAAAACCTATGTCAACACCGCCGAATATGCCGAGCATATGGTGCTGCAGAAGGGCCGCGTCGAACCCGGCAAGCCGACGCTCGTCCGCGTCCACACCATGTCGATGTTCACCGATCTGTTCCACGAAGCCAATGATCGCGCCGGGCAATTGCAGCGCGCCATGGACGTGATCGGGGAGGAAGGCGCCGGCATCGTCGTCATCATCCGCGATTCGTCGCCGACCGCCATCTCGACCCAGATGAAGGCCAAGGGCGAGGGCCAGCCGATCCAGTTGCGCGATTACGGCATCGGCGCGCAGATCCTCGTCGATCTGGGCGTCACCGACATGACCTTGCTCACCAACGCCCATCGCACCATCATCGGCATCCAGGGCTATGGCCTCAGGGTCGTTGCCGAACGGCCGATCCCGCCGCACGCTGCTCTTACTGCCTGAAAGGCGCCGCCATGACTCATATCCTGATCGTCGAAGCCCGGTTTTACGACGCGATTGCCGATGCAGCGCTGGAAGGCGCGCTTGCGGCGCTGAAGGCTGCGGGCGCAACCCACGAGGTTCTCACCGTCCCCGGCGCGCTCGAAATCCCTGCCGCCATCGCCTTTGCCGACGCCTCGGGCGCTTATGACGGCTATGTCGCGCTCGGCTGCGTCATCCGCGGCGAGACGTACCATTTCGAAGTGGTCGCCGGCGAAAGTGCCCGGGCGATCATGGCGCTGACCCTTGATGGCCTGGCCATCGGCAACGGCATCCTGACGGTCGAAAACGAAGCCCAGGCCTGGGCGCGCGCCCGCAAATCCGAAAAGGACAAGGGCGGCGAAGCGGCCAAGGCAGCGCTGGCGATGATTGCGATCAAGGCGCGCTTTGCCTGATGGCGCGGGGGTGAAGCCCGACGGTGGACGAACCCCACCCGCTTGGCGCATGAACCCCGGCATGTTCGCCGTCGCCGCCCTCTATCGCTTCACGCCGCTGCCTGATTGTGCGGCACTTGTTGCCCCGTTGACGGCCACCGCGCGCCGCCATGGCATCAAGGGCACCCTGCTGCTCGCCCGCGAAGGCCTGAACGGCACCCTCGCTGGCCCTCCTGCCGGCATGGACGCCATGCTCGCCGCGCTGCGGGCGCTGCCCGGCTGCGACACGCTTGAGGTCAAGCACGCGACCGCTGCGACGTTGCCCTTCCACCGCCTCAAGGTGCGGGTGAAGCGCGAAATCGTGACGATGGGCCAGCCCGATATCGATCCGCTGGCCACCGGCAGCTATGTGGCGCCCGAGGACTGGAACGATTTCATCCGGCAGCCCGGCACGATTCTGATCGACACGCGCAACGATTACGAGGTGGCGATCGGCACATTTGCCGGCGCCATCGACCCGATGACCGCCAGTTTCCGTGATTTTCCGGCGTGGTTTCGCGCCAGACGTGCCGAATTGCTGCCCGGTGATGCGCCGCCACGCGTCGCGATGTTCTGCACCGGCGGCATCCGCTGCGAAAAATCCACCGCGTTCCTGAAGGCGCAAGGCATCACCGACGTCCATCATCTGCGCGGCGGCATCCTCAAATATCTCGAATCAGTGCCCGCCGAAGCCAGTCTGTGGCAGGGCGAATGCTTCGTCTTCGATGAACGCGTCAGCGTCGGCCATGGCCTGGCACCGGGCACGCACCAACTCTGCCGCGCCTGCCGCCGCCCGGTCAGCCCCACCGACCGGGCCTCGCCACAGTATGAAGAAGGCGCCAGCTGCCCTGCCTGCCACGCCAGCCGCAGCGACGAACAACGCGCCGGCTATCGCGAACGCCACCGCCAGGAGCAACTCGCGGCGGCGCGCGGGGTCCTGCATGTCGGGGCGACGCTGCCCGAACCATGATGCCGACGCTCTACAGCTTCCGCCGCTGCCCCTATGCGATGCGCGCCCGCATGGCGCTGATCGTAAGCGAAACAGCCTTCGACCTCGTCGAGGTCAGGCTGTCGGCCAAGCCCGCAGCGCTGCTGGCGGCGTCGCCCAAGGGCACGGTGCCGGTGCTGGTGCTCGATGGCGGCCGGGTGATCGATGAAAGCCTCGACATCATGCACTGGGCGCTGGCCCGGCATGACCCGGAAAACTGGCTGTCGCGCCGCGATCAAGCGCTGATCGCCCGCAACGACGGGGCGTTCAAACATCACCTGGACCGCTACAAATACCCACAGCGCCACGGCAGCGACCCGGTCAGGCACCGCGACGCCGGCCTCGCCATCCTGGCCGAGCTTGCAGCGCACCTTGCCGCCGCACCGCAGCTCGGCGGGGCCACACCGGGCTTTACCGATATCGCGATCTTCCCCTTTGTCCGCCAGTTTGCCGCCACCGATGCCGACTGGTTCGCCGCCCAGCCGCTGCCCGGGCTGCAATGCTGGCTGGCGAGCCATGTCGCATCGCCGCTGTTTGCAGCGACGATGGTGCGGTGACCAATGGAATCGCCACCCTCCCTTGCCTGTCATGCCAGCGCAGGCTGGCATCCAGCCCTGGTGCATGAACCGCCTGGCCGGTGTGTGCGGCACGACTGGATGCCAGCCTGCGCTGGCATGACAGGAATGAAGCTGGGCCCCGGGTCAAGCCCGGGGTGACATCGGGGCCGAATCAAACGGGGTGCAGAGGGGTCACCCCCTGCCTACTTCGTTTCCCACCAATAGGGCAGCCGCGCGCGCGTGCCGCTCACCGCTTCGTTCATCGTCGCCGCCTCGTACAACCGCCCGCCGAGCATCACCCGGTCGATCTTGTCCGAATTGCGGATATCCTGCGTCGGATCGGCATCGAGCACCACCAGATCGGCAAGCTTGCCGACCTCCAATGACCCGATATCGCCCGCCATCCCGAGCGATTGCGCCGGGGCGATCGTCCCGGCGGCGAGCGCTTCCAAGGGCGTCATGCCGCCGCGCACGAACGACCACAGCTCCCAATGCGAACCGATCCCGGCCTGCTGGCCATGCGCACCGATCGACACCTTCACGCCGCGCCGGGCCAGCTTGGCAGCCTCGCGGGCATTGTCGTCGTCGATATAATCGGCTTCGGGGGCCTTGACCCGGCGTGCCCCATCGGCGGCAAGGTCGGCCGGCGGGGTGTGCGCCTTGAGCAGCGGGTTTTCGAAGATGTCGGTCGCTTGCCGCCAATAGGGGTCACCCGCCGGTCCGCCGAAGCTGACCACCAGCGTCGGGGTGTAGTTGGTTTTCGACGCGGCGAACAGGTCCACGACATCCTTGTAGAACACCCCGAGCGGGATGTTGTGCTCCAGCGTCGAATTGCCATCGGCGATATGCGTCACATCGAGCCCGAACAGCGAGCCGCCTTCCGCCACCACCTGCATGTTTTCGGCACGGGCCGCCGCCACCACCTGCTGGCGCTGGTCACGGCGCGGCTGGTTGTAGTTCTTGACGCTGCCCGCGCCTTGCGCCTTCAGCCGCCGGACATGGGCGAGCGCATCGTCATAGCCATCGATCTGGGCGTACACATCGGGGGCCTTGGCGCCATAGATGATCTCGCCGGTCGAAAAGATCCGCGGCGCCACGATCACGCCGGCGCGCTGCATTTCGGCGGCGGCAAAGATTTCGGCGGCCCGGCTGGACGGGTTGTGGATCGTCGTGGTGCCAAGCGCGAGGTTCTGCAGCATCGACCAATTCTGTTGCGGCACCACCTCGTCGGTCCCCGCCGGGCCATGGGCATGGGCATCGATCAGCCCGGGGATGATGGTCTTGCCCGCGGCATCGACGGTTTTGGCGCCCGCCGGGATCGCCACGGCACCGCGCTTGCCGATCGCGGTGATGCGAT
>JBBRVH010000163.1:0-5779 GCA_038246995.1 Sphingomonadales bacterium | reverse complement strand
TTGCTGCAGCGCCGCATAAATAAACGGCCGGGGCGTGCGGTTCCGCCGCCTATAGCGGTCGGGCCCTAACGGTGCAGGTTGGCAGGTTGTCGTAGCGACGGTCGGTGTTTTGCTGGCGGCCGTCGCGGCGCCGATCGGCGCGCCGGCGCTCCCGGTCCGGCGGCGTCTGCCGCGACCGCGTTGCCCGCCGCTGCCGCCAGCGCCAGACCTTGCTTCAGATAGGCATTCCACGCCGGATCGACGAACGGGACCCAATCGATGCACCTGGCATCGAAGCTGGGCTTGCCGGTCATCAACGCGCCCAGGGCCTGCCGGGCGGCATTGCCGTTCTGCGATCGCGCCAGGGCGTTGATCTTGATCACATGCGCGAACCAGTAACCGGCGCGGGCTGCCAGCGCGGCATCGGCATGGCCGACAGCCATTGCCACGTCATCCCGCATCAGCGCTGTCATCGCCAGCTGGCCCCGCACCCAGAACAGCTGCTGATCATTGGGGCTCAGCCTGACCGCGGCGTCGAGCGCCAACTGCGCTTCATCCGGGCGGCCGGCGAGGTAAAGCGTCGATCCGAGCTGGGCCTGTGGCATCAGCGCGCTGCTGGCCAGCGCAATGGCACGCTCCAGTGAAATCAGCGCGGCTGCGGTCTGCCGCCGCCAGGTATCGGCAACCGCGCACAGCAGATGGCCGCGATAGTCTTCATGGTCGGCGGCGATGGCGCGGCATGCCAGGCGCCGCAGGTCGAGGATGGCGGGGTCGTCCTGGCGTTCGGACCAGATCGACCAGGCCCTGGCCTGTGCAAGATGGGTCAGGGCCTGCGCCGAATCAGGCTGGCGCGCGACAGCATCGGCAAACAGCCCTTCGGCGATCCGGGCATCGGCAGCCGTGGCGCGGTACAGGTGCCAGCGCCCCCGCATGATTAGCGCCATCGGCGTCGGCACGGCGGCCGTGTCGGCCCAGACGCGCAATTGTTCGGCACGGTCGATCCGCGCTTCGACCGTGATGACCAGTTGCGCCAGCAGATCTGGCGGCAGGATATGCGGCAGATCGGCGGCGGTCGGCGATGGCACTGCAAAATGCTGCGACCACAAGATGCGATCGTCGCGAACATCGACGAGTTTGGCATGCAATACGTCGTTGCCGGCCGAAAAACGGATCGTGCCCGACAGGCAATAGTCAGTGCTGCCGCGGCGCGCAGTGCCGACAGCGGCGTTTTCAGCGCCGGTGGCCGGGCTTGAGACGGCGTGCAGGCGCAGCCAGCGCCGCTGCAGGAAATGTTCGACCAGCGTTTCCGACAGCATGTCGCTGCAAATCCGGGGCGCCGGCGCCGGCGCGGCCCGAAACGACAATACCATCAGCATGGGGCCATTCTGGCCAGCCGGCTCCGCCGAAGCGTCGTTGCCAGCCTGGCCCGGGCGGTCGCGGTGTGCGGCGGGTGGTCTGGGGGCTGGCTTGGCCGACGCGCTTTCACGGTCGGCGCTGCGCATGTCGCGCAGCCAGTCTTCAAAGGCGTCGCAATCGCCAGGGTCGATGCCTTCGAGAAAGATACCCGGGGGCCGATCGGCAGTGTCGCTGCGGGCATCGATTTCGAAGCGGGCGCAATCGAGCCGGATATTGCCCTCGCAACTGGTGATCAGAACGTCGCCATCACCGCCAAGTGCAGCGCGCAGGCTGGACAATTCGCGGCGCAGGCTGGCGCCGGCCTGTTCGACCGGGCGCGAACCCCATAGCAGCGATTGCAACCAGGGCCGCGACCGCTCGCCATCGTCGGCCATCGCGAGCACGGCCAGCAAGGCACGGCTTTTCTTGCTGGCGATGCTGATCCTGTCGCCTTGCGCGGTTGTGAGCCGGAAGGGCCCGACCAGCTTCAATGCGCAAAGCGGCAAACGTCCCGTCATATGTGCGCCCAATTGCCCCGATCAGGAGAGTCGATGCGGAAAAATCCGAGCAACAAACGCCACGAAACATTGGAATTCACACTTGATGAACGTTTCTTTCACGTTCTGCCGACGCGGGCAAGTTCATATTCATTTTCATCATTGGGGTGCTGGGGCAGGTCGACATGACAATCAAGACATTGGTGGTGGCCATGCTGTTCACGGCGGCGGTACCCGCAGCCGCGCTGCAAAAGACCGATTACGAACGGCTGGTCGAGCGCGAACGCGCTGCGCAAGCGCTTGCCAGTCAGCAACCCGTCGCCGCGGTTGCAGAAACGCCCAGCGTCGATGCCGACGGTAATGAAGTGTTGCAGGACAGCGATGCGGGCGAGCGACGCCAGATGGTTGCGGGGCCGTCGCTGAGTTCGACAAGCACGCCGGCAAAGATGAAGGCAACCCCGGTCAATAGCGTCGTGCCGCGTATCCAGATGGCCAGCGTATCGCGCAAGCTCGCACCGGCCAAGCCGACGTCGCAAGCGCTCAACAGCTTGCAGTTCGGCTATAATTCAAGCGAATTGCAATCGGCAGCGCGCACCTATCTCGATCGCGAAGCGGCTCAGATCATCGCGGACGACAGCGGCAGCATGCTGCTGATCGTCGGCCATTCGAGCCGCAGAGGCGATTACGCCAGCAACCAGGCGCTTTCCGAATCGCGGGCGTTCGCCGTGCGTGACTATCTGATCAGCAAGGGGGTTCCGTCGGCTCGGGTGCGTGCCGAGGGCCATTCCTATCGCGACCTGCTGCCCGGCATACCGCCGGCAGATGAACGGAACCGCCGCGTCGAATACACCCGGGTCAAGTAACCATGCTGCGCCATATCGGGGGCGGCGTTGCGCCGCGCGCCGGCCGTCATGCCCTTTTGACGCTGGTTTCCTTGTCGGCTGCGCCGGTGCTGGCGCAGGCAGTGCCGCCGCCGGTGTCGGTTCCGACGTCGCAAGAAATCCGACGTGAGGCGATCGAAACGGCGCCGCCGCCGCGCGTTTCGATCAATACCAACGACAGCCTGACGACCGGGCCCTGCCCGGAAGCGTTGAAATCATCGCAGGCAGCGCTTGATATCACGCGGGTCGATATCACCGACGCCAACGGCGCGGCTTTGCCCGAAGCGCTGGCCAGTGCCTTGCAGGCGGCCTTTGTCGGCAAGATCGGCCAGCGCCGGATCGATGCGGTTTGCGAATTGCGCGACATTGCCGATCAGGTCTTGCGCGAACGCCGCTACGTTGCGGCTACCCGGGTGCCCGAACAGACGATTGTCGATGGCGTCCTCAAGTTGCAGGTGACGACAGCCCGAATCACCGAATTGCGCGTGCGCGGCGAAGTGCGCCACTCGAGTCGCCGGGTCCAGGCACTGCTCGACGAGCTGTCGAAACTGTCGCCGCTCAATGAACGCGATGCCGAACGCATCCTGCTGGCGGCATTCGATATTCCCGGCACGACGATCACGCTCGATCTGCGCCGCACCGGTCGCACCGGCGAAGTGATCGGCGAAATCGCCATCGAACAGCAGCGTTTCGCCCTGTTCGGATCGATCAACAACTACGGATCGACCCAGATCGGCCGGGTCGGCGGGCAGTTGCGCGCCGAATATTACGGGCTGACTGGATTGGCCGATCGTACCGTGTTGAGCCTGTTCGGGACATCGGATTTCAAGGAACAGAAGGTCATCCAGATCGGGCATGATTTCCTGCCCGGGCTGGGCAGCCTGCGGCTGGGCGGCAATTTCACCTACGCCTGGACCCGGCCGACGCTGGCCGGCGGCGCCGGTCTCGATCTGCGTTCCGAAGCCTTTGTCGCCACTGTCGACGCCCGCTACCCGGCGCTGCGCAGGCTGGGGGCGACGATCGACCTGGCAGCAGGCTTCGACATGATCGAACAACGCACGCGTTCGAGCAACATCCCGATCAACATCGACAAATTGCGGATATTCTTTGCGCGGGCCTCGGGCAGCGTTGCCGAACGCGCGCCGAACAATCTGGCGCCGGCCTGGGCGCTGGGCGGCACGGTCGAACTGCGCAAGGGCACCGGCCTGTTCGACGCATCGCAAGCCGGCGCGTCGAACGGCGGCGCCATCCCCACCCGCTTCGAAGGCGATCCGCAGGCATTTGTCGCTCGCGGCGAAATTTCGGGGACCGGGCGCATGCGCTTCGGCCCCCAGGATCATTACGCCGTATCGCTGACGGTAACGGGACGCGGGCAATGGGCCGACCATCCGTTGCTCGCCTTCGAAGAAATGGCGGTCGGCAATCTGACGATCGGGCGCGGTTATGATCCCGGCGCCAATTCCGCCGATCGCGCCTATGGCGGCACTGCCGAACTGGCGATCGGAAAGCCGCGCGTGTTCGACGCGCGCGACAAGGCGCTCGAAATGTTCGGCTTCTACGACATCGTGCGGATCTACAATCTTGATACCGGCGCCACGGAAAATGCCCGATCGCTGGCATCGGTCGGCGGTGGCCTGCGCTTCACCTTCGGCGGTCTCGGCCGGATCGAGGCGACATATGCGCACCCGCTCGACAGGGCGCTGTCGTTCGACAGCCAGCGCGCGTCTGACCGACTTTTGCTGACGCTCACAATGAAATTGCTGCCATGGTAATCGGAGACGTCGCAATGACGAAACGGCCCGGATTTGCGCGTTTTGCCGCCAGTAGTGCCCTTGCCACCAGCCTCGCTGTCGTCCTGTCGGTCGCGCTGCAGCCGGCCTTTGCCCAGGTGCTGCCAACGGGTGGTGTCGTGCAGGCCGGTGCGGTCACGCTGCGCAACAACGGCAATTTCGTCGGCACCGGCGCCGGCACGGTTGTCGATCCCTTTGTCACAGCGGCGAACAACGGCGATGGCCTCGGCCTCGTCGTCGGCGGCGCGAACACGGTGCTCACCTGGGACAGTTTCAGCATCGGCGGCACCAACAATGTCGCGTTCTCGCGCAATGGCAACGCAGCCTTTACCGTCCTCAATATCGTCACCGGGCCCACGGCGTCGGACCTGCGCGGCGCCTTGACCGGCGATGGCAATGGCTCGATCTGGCTGATCAACCCCAATGGCATTGCCTTCAACGGCAATGGCTCGGCGACCAACCTTGCATCGCTGGTGCTCAGCACCCTGCCGCTGACCGAAGTCAACGGCGCTGCCTATGATGCCGCCACCTTCACCGGCGCCAACGGCAGCAACTACCGGTTCGCCGGCAATGGCACCGCCGGCATCACCATCGCCGCCAACGGATCGCTGGCGAGCGGTAGCAACCTGCTGCTCGTGGCGCCGCAAATCGCCACGGCCGGCACGCTGGCCGCGGGCGGCGATGCCGCGCTGGTCGTGGCGGCCAACACGCGGATCGCGGTTTCGGCCGCTGGCTTGCTCAGCATCACCATCGATGCCGGCAGCGCGGTCAACAACGGGCTCGATATCAGTGGCGGAGTCACCGCCAACCGCCTGTACGCCGTGGCGGCCAGCGCTGCCGATATCGCCGCCAACCTGCTGTCGATTTCGGGGCCATTGGTGTCCCCCAACATCGTCGTGGCGGTCGGGCGTTCGGCGGCGGACAGCGGCGTCAGCTTCGGTACCGCAGCGACCAGCAAGGCCAATGTGGCGATCAGCCGGAATCTGCCCGGCAGCGGCGGCGTCACATCGGTTTCGGTCCAAGCGACCGGCGATATCGCCGTTACCGGCGCCGGCAATGCCGACCGGACGATCACCGGCACTTACGTCGCCGATGGCGCGGTTTCGATCACGGCGGGCGGCAATCTCTCCTTTGCCGACAATGCCAGCGTCAGCGCCGGCAACGCGCTGCTGGCGAGCGGCGACAATGTCACCCTCGGCACGGGCGTGACCCTGCGCAGCGATTCGGCCGGGGCCGG
>JBBRVH010000162.1:0-5791 GCA_038246995.1 Sphingomonadales bacterium | reverse complement strand
GCCTGGCGCAGGAATTCAGCGCCGCCGACCTGTCACCCAGTTTCAAGGTCAACGGCACCCATGAGCCGATGGAGCCCGAATATCAGGCGATGAAGGCCGAAAATTTCGCCAATTGGAAGCTGGCGATCACCGGCCTCGTCAACAAGCCGATGGACCTCAGCCTCGCGCAGTTGCGCAGCATGCCGGCGCGCACCCAGATCACCCGGCATGACTGTGTGGAGGGCTGGAGCGCCATCGGCCAATGGACCGGGCCGCTGCTCGGCAGCCTGCTCAAGGCCGCCGACATGAAGACCAACGCGCGCTATGTCGTCTTCCGCTGCGCCGACAATTATGGCGGCGAACTGTCGAAGGGCGGCGCGCAATCGACCTCGCTCTATTACGAAAGCATCGACCTCGTCGACGCCTTCCACCCCCAGACCATCCTGGCCCACAGCATGAACGGCAGCCCGCTCTCGGTCGGCCATGGCGCCCCCATTCGCCTGCGCGTCGAACGCCAATTGGGCTACAAACAGGCCAAATATGTCATGGGCATCGATGTGGTCAGCAGCCTTGCGGGCTATGGCAGCGGCCATGGCGGCTATTGGGAAGACCGCGGCTACGAATGGTATGCGGGGATCTAGCGCGACCCTGCGACCTTGCCGCGCGCACGCGACCGACTTCACCTCCCCCCGCCAAGGGGGAGGTCGGACTCGGCGCAGCCGAGCCGGGAGAGGGGTAGGCACGCGCAAACGCCCCTCTCCCGGGCCGCCTTCGGCGTCTCTCGACCTCTCCCCGGCGGGGCGAGGTCAAGGTTCAGCCCGCCCAGCGTAGCCCGAGCCAGAGTGTCCGTGGCTGCGCCCGGTCGATCAGGCCGCCGGCGCTGACGCCCGAGACGACCAGCGTATCGGTGAGATTCTCGGCCCGCACCTCCACCGACAGGCCGCGCCACAGCGCCAGCCGGGCGCTGGCGTCGAGGGTGGTGGCGGCAGCGATGCGGCGCAGATTCTGGTCATCATCGAACTGCGCACCGAAATGCCGGAGCGTGACCGAGCCGCCGAGCCGCGCCCCCGTCCACGCCAACGTCCCCGACGCGCTGATCTGGGGAGATGCCGCCGGGCGCAGGCCATCGAGGCCGGCCGCCAGCCCGCTCGCCTTGACGCGCGGATCGGCCCAGGCGAGCGACGCCGAGGCCGTGAAGGCCCCCAGCGTGACACTCGCATCGGCCTCGATGCCCTTCACCGTCACCGCATCGAGGTTCAGCCGTTGCCGAAACGCCCCGCCCGCTGCGACAAAACCCACCTGCGGAAACGTCCCCGGCCCGCGCCCCAGCGTCACATTGGCGACGGCGCCCTGCAATTCATTGGCATAGCCCGTCACCGACAGCCGCGCGGTCGGGATCGGTTGCCAGTCGAATCCCGCCTCCACCCCGCGCGCGCGTTCGAGATCGAGCGCCGGGTTGGCCGCGGTCGCATCGGCGCCGACACGGAAAGGGCGGTACAGCTCGTTGGGCGTCGGCAGGCGAAAGCCCGAATAGGCCGCCGCCCGCAGCCCCAGCGCCGGCAGCGGCCGCCACAGCGCCCCGCCGCGTGCCGTGCCGCGCCAGCCATCGCGCGCCGCCGTGCGGATATCGAGCGTGCCCGCCCCGGTGTCGCTGTCGAATTCGAACAGGCGCCCGGCACTGATCCGCCAATGGTCGGCACGCGCGCCCGCCGTCAGGGTGAAGCTGTCGCCGATCTTCCAGCTATCCTCGACATAGGCGCCCAAGGTTGCCGTCGCGCCGCCGGCTTCGCGCAGCCGGGTGAAGCGGTTGACCTGGTAGCGAAAGCGTTCGCGGCTGGTGCCGGTACCGTGGCGCGCGTCGACGCCGATTTCCAGATCATGCGCGCTGCCGACCGGCGGGCGAATGGCCAGCTTGCCGCCCAGCCCGGTCGCCGGCGTGCTGTACTGGTCGAGCGACGGCGTCGCGGTGGCGCGATTGGCGGCGACGGCGGCGAACTGCGCGCCGAATTCGCGGGTCTGGACATAGGCCAGCGCCTCCACCCCCCAATCGCCGCGGTGGATGAGCCGCACGCTGGCATCGGCACCCCGGCTTTGCGAGCCGACGAGTTCGAGCCCGCGCACCCGGTCATCATCAAAGGCCCGCCCGGCGACCTGCAATTCGGTCACCTCCCCCACCGGCAGCACGGCGCGGATGCTGGCACCCCAACTGCGATAGCGCGCCGGGATGTCGACCGCGCCGCGCTGGTTTTCGGGCAGCAGCCCATAGCCGTCGCCGCGATCGTAGCGACCGCTGACGGTCACGAAGCCGCCCCCCAATTGCGCCGCCAGCCCGCCCGAAGCCTCCCACGAATCGCGCGATCCGCCCGCAAGTGCGAGGCTGACGCCCGGCAGCACGTCCGGCCCGGCGCTGTTCAGTTCGAGCGTGCCCGCCACGGCGCCGGCACCGAACGCCCCTGCGCCGCCGCCGCGCGTCACCCGCACGCCCGCCAGCCGCGCCGGATCGATGGCGCTCCACGGGATATAGCCGGCGAAGGGGTCGGCGATCGGCACGCCATCCAATAGCACCAGCGCCCGCGAGGCGGCATTGCCACCGAGCGCGCGCAGCGTCACGCCTTGCGAGGTCGGGTTGGCGCTGCGGCTGTCGGTGCGGCGAAACGCCACCAGCCCGGCAACGTCCTTCAAGACATCCTCGATGCGGCCACTGGCGGTGCTGGTCAGCCGGTCGCGGGTGATGCTGACCTGCGAATAGGCGGCAGCCCCGGCCGCAGCGGGCAGCGCGGTGCCGGTGACGACAATTTCGGCGGCAGGAACGGGGGTGGGAACGGGGGGCATGTCCATGGCTTCATTGGACAGGCGGGGGCGGTGCTGGCAAGGGGGCAATGTTCAAGCAAGGAATTGCAGACACATGACCGGCTGGGCTTATCTGAGCATCGCCATCGTCCTGGAAGTCATCGCCACGACGATGCTCAAGCTGTCGGACGGGCTGGTGCGCTGGCAATGGGCGGCGGCATCGATCCTGTTCTATGCCATCTGCTTCCTGGCGCTCGCCCCGGCGCTGAAAACCATTCCCGTCGGCATCGCCTATGCGATCTGGTCGGGGGTCGGCATCATCGCCATTTCGGTGTTGGGGGTCTGGCTGTTCGGGCAGAAGCTGTCGGCGGTGCAGGTGGCGTTCATGGCGATGATCATCGTCGGCGCGGTGGGCTTGCGGGCGACAGCGACGGGATGAAGTGCTGTAAAGGAAAAAGCATGGGCAAAGCCCATGCCGGCGTCGGACGGGTTCGGCGCGCAAAAGCGCGCGCCGCCCCGCCGGCCGGGCTTGCGCCTGTCGGCGCGTAGCGCTTCGCTGCGCGCGCGCGGCGCTGCGCCTAAATCTCGACCTGGCTGCCCAGTTCCACCACCCGGTTGGTCGGCAGCTTGAAGAAATCCATCGCGCTTTCGGCGTTGCGCATCATCCAGCTGAACAGATGCTCGCGCCACAGCGCCATCCCCGGCCGATCGCTCGCCAGCAGCGTCTGGCGCGACAGGAAGAAGCTGGTTTCCATCATTTTCAGCTTGGGCCCGCAGTTTTCGACCTTCTTCAGAATCGCCGGAATGTCGATCTGCTGCATGAAGCCGTAACGGATGATGATGCGATAGAAATTCGAGCCGAGATCGACCACCCCGATGCGGTCTTCATCCGAGACATAGGGGATTTCGTCGATCACCACGGTCAGGATCATGATGCGCTCGTGGAGCACCTTGTTGTGCTTGAGATTGTGCAACAGCGCGTGCGGCACCCCGGTCATCGACGTGCTCATGAACACCGCCGTCCCGGCGACCCGCGTGGCGGCGGTGGCGGCCGATTTGATGAACACGTCCATCGGCATGGCACTTTCGCGCATCCGTTCCTGCATCAGGCCACGGCCGCGCGCCCAGGTCGTCAGGAAGGTGAAGGCAATAGCGCCGACAAGCAGCGGGAACCAGCCGCCATCGGGGATCTTGGTCAGGTTCGACGCGAAATAGGCGGTATCGATGATCAGGAAGGTGCCGACAAAGCCATAGGCCAGCCAGCGGTTCCATTTCCACACCGTCAGCACCAGCACCGCCATCATCAACGTGGTGATGAACATGTTGCCCGTCACCGCGATGCCATAGGCCGAAGCGAGGTTCGACGAGGTGCGGAAGCTGAGCACCAGCAGGCAGACGGCGATCAGCATCGCCCAATTGACCAGCGGGATATAGATCTGCCCCGCCGCCGACGCCGAGGTATGGTTGATCTTGATGCGCGGCAGAAAACCCAGTTGCACCGCCTGCTGGACCACGGAAAACGCCCCCGAAATCACCGCCTGGCTGGCAATCACCGTCGCCAGCGTCGCCAGCCCGACCAGCGGCAGCAACGCCCAATCGGGTGCCATCAGGTAGAAGGGATTGGCGATCTTTTCGGGCGCCCCGAGAATGAGCGCCGATTGACCGAAATAGTTGAGCAGCAGCGCCGGCATGACGAACCACAGCCACGAAATCTGGATCGGCTTGCGGCCGAAATGCCCCATGTCGGCATACAGCGCTTCGGCGCCGGTCACCGACAGCACCACCGAGCCGAGCGCGAAAAAGCCGAGCAGCGGGTTATCGGCAAAGAAGCGAACCCCCCACACCGGGTTGACCGCCTGCAGGATCGTGGGATCGCGGATGATCTGCGACAGCCCCATCACCGCGATGACGACGAAATAGATCAGCATGATCGGCGCAAACAACGCCCCGACCTTGGCCGATCCGCGCGATTGCAGCAGGAACAGCCCGATCAGGATGGCGATCGCCACCGGCACGACCATCTGTTGCAGCCCCGGGTTGACGACGCTGAGCCCTTCCACCGCCGACAGCACCGAAATCGCCGGGGTGATCAGGCAATCGCCGATGAACAGCGCCGTCGCCAGCACGCCGAGCATGCCGAGCCAGCGCGTGCGCTGGGCACTGTGCACCGACAGGCGCGAGATCATCGCGAGCAGCGACAGGCTGCCGCCTTCGCCGCGATTGTCGGCGCGCAGGATGACGATGATGTACTTGACCGTGACGATCAGCGTCATCGTCCAGAACACCAGGCTCATGATGCCGAAAACGTGCAACTGATCGACCAGCAGCTTGTGATGGCCGGTGAAGGTTTCCTTCAGGGCATAAAGCGGGCTGGTGCCGATATCGCCGAACACCACGCCGATGGCGCCCACCGCCAGCTTCGCCGTGCCCTGCGGGGCGTGGCTTTCATGGGCAGCAGAAGCACTGGTCGTCGTCGCAGAATCGCTCGACATGATTTTCCTGATCCCCGAGGGAAGCGGCGGGCGCGGTAGCACAGGCATGACAACGCCGCAATGCAGCAACGGTGCCGCCGATCTCCGGCCTGTCAACGTCGCACGGTTGGGCCTATGAAAGCGGCATTGGCAATTGCGAAAGTCAGGCGATGCACATCGGCGTACCCAGGGAAATCAAGATCCACGAATATCGGGTGGGATTGACCCCGCCTTCCGTCGCCGAACTGGTGGCGCGCGGCCACAAGGTGACCGTCGAAACCGGTGCCGGCGCCGGCATCGATTTCACCGATGACGATTTTGTCGCGGTCGGCGCCGCCATCGCGCCGGGCCCCGAAGCGGTGTTTGCCGCCGCCGACATGATCGTCAAGGTCAAGGAACCCCAGCTTCACGAATGCGCCTGGCTGCGCCCCGGGCAGACGCTGTTCACCTATCTCCACCTCGCCGCCGACAAGCCACAGGCCGACGCGCTGATCGCATCGGGCGCCACCTGCATCGCCTATGAAACCGTCACCGATCGCGCCGGCGGCCTG
>JBBRVH010000161.1:0-5799 GCA_038246995.1 Sphingomonadales bacterium | reverse complement strand
CCGGCCGCACTCGGGACTTGCAGGCCTGACCCCGGATGAGGCTTATGGGGCGAACGAAACACTCCAACTGGCGGCATAATCGAAACCCGGGATTAGCTTAACTTCGCCGCAAAACTGTCCAAACAGGCGGGACCACCTCACCTGTGCCGCAGCTCTCAGCCAGTTCGCGAGGCTCGAAAGCTTTCGTGCCCGAGTGCCTGACGTCATTGGGCTGCGCCGCGACGTACCGCTGATCAATATCCGGGTCGGTCTGGCATCGGGCGAGGTTATCGTTGGCAGCGTCGGTTCGGATCATGCGCGCAGCTTCACGGTGATGGGCGACACGGTCAACTTTGCGTCCCGGCTTGAGGGCGCGAACAAAGTCTACGGCACCAGTTTGCTGATCGACGGCACCACCTAAGACATGGCCGGCGAGGCGATTGAGGCGCGCGAGGTCGACCTTGTCGGCGTATCGGGCCGCTACGAACCGGTGCGCGTCTATGAACTGGCCGCGATGGCCGGGGAATTGCCGCCCGAGAAGCGCAAGCTGTTCGATCTCTATGGCGAGGGCTTGGCCCAATATCGTGCAGGTAAATGGAGCGACGCCGGTGCCGCCTTCCGCGAAGCCCTGTCGGTGGCGCCCTTTGACGGCCCCAGCGCGACACTTCTCGACCGTGTCGAGCGCTTCAAGGAGGCCGCCCCAGCCGATTGGAACGGCATCTGGCGCATGACCGGGAAATAGCTGCACATGGTCTGGTCAGACGAAAGACAGTGCGATCTCGACATCACCGACACGCTAGTAAAATTGTGCTTTCGCCGCGCCACGAAACGCGGCCGAGTTCGGCAAGGTCGACGACGGCGATTGGGACCATAGCTTTGGCTGGTCCTCGGAGGCTGAGTTGGACTCCGAGATGCTGTGGCTTGAAACGCTATTGGCCACGGGGCATGGCGACTGTCGGATTGACCTTAAAGAGGGAGTGTAAAAAGCTGGGCTGCATGTCCCGGATACGACAGAATTTGGCCTTCATTCAGATGGGAGGTAATTTGATGGAGTGGCGGATCAAGCTGGAGGTGAAGACCGGTTGGGGCGAGATTACGCAGGTGGAGATCGCCAGTTTATCCCGCCGCACAATTGCTGCGACCGATGAGGATATCGGGCTGTCGCTGGCGGAGGGTAAAGCCATCGTGGCCGTGCTGCAGCAGGCCATCGTTACGACCCAGATCGACGAGTATGTGACCTGCGCCCGGGTCTGCAGATGGATGCGATGGTCGCCGCGTGGCGCGCGCCGGGTCGCAACAGTCCGGGCCGCAATGCTTGACAACCGGCTCCCCCGCCAAGTCACCCCACAGAGAAAAGGCGCATGAGCAGCCCAAGTTTTTTACACTCCCAAGGAGCGGTAAGCCACATTTCGGCGTCCCGGGCGGTAGTGTGCCTCACAGCTACGGCTCTAAGGGAAACCACTCTGCCAGGGAATCTGCCCCGGTAACATGCTCGCCATCCATAATCCGGGCTCCCGGCTCCCGGCTTCTGGTGGGTAAGACGGGTTAAGGATGCCAGTCAACGAAACTGATAAGCAAGGTGGCAGCGGCGCTGTCCCACATAACCGAAATATTGCCATTCGGCCTGCGGGGCGCACCCACGCCGTAGGTCGGCATTCGACCGTTATGCGATTTTCGTTACCCCGCATTGCGACTGTGAACGATGTTGAGCGCGGTCTTCCCGTCCTCGGTCTTATTGACCATGATGTTGAGCATCTTCGACTCGTCGGCGGTCGCACCGGTGATCATCGCCATGTCCTCGGTTTCGGTTTCGATCCCGACGGTCAAGCCGTGGCGCGCGAACACTGCCTTGTAGAATGCCACTACTTCGGCGGGATTCTGATCGACTTCGAGCGATACGGTGCCGCCGATCTTGCCATCGCCGTTGATCTTCATGTTTTGGGTCGCCTTTGCGCCGGGCGGCAACTCGGCAAACGCCGGCAAGCTGCTGGTGCTGACCCCAAGCCCAGTGCCGGCGCCGACAGCACTGCCGATGGCGGCGGCGGCGATCGAACCCGCCATGCCGGCGTCGGTGTCCCCCGCATCGGTGTTCGTAGTGGTCTTGCTGCTGTCGCCGCAAGCGGTGGTTAGTAGCAGCGCGGCGATCAAGCCTGTTATCCGGGTTGTCGTCATGATAAATCCCCTTATTGCCGATGCGCAATTGCCAGCCGCTTCGGCACACCTTTGCAGTCGCTGGCAAACGCTTCTGATCGGTATAACAGCGTTTTCCCGGCGAAGCGGACATGCCCGGCCAAAAAAATCGTCGCGCCGCCGCGACAGCCTTTGAACACGGCCCCGAAAGCTTCGTTGCCGCAGTCACTTGCCAGTCACGGCGGTGGCCGGCAATCTGCCACTTGTACAGGGCATGTACATCGGGGGCGGTGCGAATGGCGGCGGATTGGGAAACGCTATCGGACCTCATCGAAACCAGTCTCGATCTGCCGCCGGCAGCGCGCGAGGCGCATGTACGTTCCCGCACTGCAACCAAGCCCCGGCTGCGGGCGCGGGCGCTTGCGCTGCTCGCCAGGCTCGATGATGGCAGCGATTTCATGGCAACGGGGGGCGCAGCTGTCGTTGCCGATTTCGACCATGATGTCGCGCCTGGGTCTCGTATCGGCGCGTGGGAAATCGTCGATGTCATCGGGCGCGGCGGCATGGGGCGGGTTTACGGCGTTGTCCGCATCGATGGCGGCTTTGCCCAGTCCGGCGCGCTCAAGCTGATGGGGCACACCGCGGCCGCCGATCGCCGGCGCTTCGATGCCGAACGCCAGATCCTTGCCGACATCGATCACCCCGGCGTCGCCCGGGTGTTCGATGGCGGGCTGACCGCCGATGGCGACGTCTGGATGGTCATGGAGCGGATCAACGGCGCCCCCATCGATGCGTGGTGCGCCGCCGGCGCGTGCGATCTTGCCGCCCGCATCGATCTGGTGGTCCGCGTCGGCGAAGCGGTGGCGGCGGCGCACGCCCGGCTGATCCTCCACCGCGATCTGAAACCGTCGAACATCCTTGTCGATGCTGCCGGCCATGTCCGCGTCATCGATTTCGGCATCGCCAAGCGGCTCGGCACCGGCGAAGCTACACAGCAGATGCTGCCGGTTTCGGCCGCCTATGCCGCCCCCGAACTGCTCACCGGCGCGCCAACGGGGCCTGCCGCCGATGTTTATGGGCTGGCGGCAACGCTGTACGAACTGGCAACCGGGGTGCCGCCGGTCGATCTGCACGGGCTTCCCGTCGCGCTCGGCATCGGCCGCGTTCTCGATACGCCGCCGCCGCCGTTGCGCGCGGCGCTCGGTACATCGGCGGTGCTGCGTGCAGCGCCGGCAGCGCTGGTCGCCGATCTTGGCGCCATCCTTGCAAAGGCGCTGCGCAAGGATGCCGCCGCGCGCTATCCCACCTTGGAGGCGCTGCTCGGCGATCTGGCGCGCGCCACGGCCGGGCTTGCGGTAATGGCACGCGATGGCGAGCGCGGCTATCGCATCCGGCGCTTGATCCGGCGCAACCGCTGGCCGCTGCTCGGGACAGGGCTTGTCGCTGCCAGCCTGATCATCGGCGCCACTGTGGCGCTGTGGCAGGCGCGGGTCGCCACCGCTGCGCGCGATGCAGCGATTGCGGAGGCGAACCGCACCGAGGCGGTGCGCAATTCGGTGTTCCTGCTGCTCGGCGAGGCCAGCGCCGCCGCCGGCCCCGAAGGCAGCCGCAAGGATGTGCTGACCCGCGCCGCCACACGGCTGACGCGCGAATTCCGCCGCGATCCGGCGCAATATGGCCCGATCATGCAGGCGCTGGGGGAGTTATATTTCCATTCCAACGATTATGATGGCGCCGCCACCTTGTTGCAGCCGGTCGCCAGCCTGCCGTTCACCGCCACCCCCGGGTCGCGCCTGCCGGCCGCCGATGTGATCGCCGAAGCCAGGATCGATCTGGCGCAGGTGCTGATCCGCAAGGGCGAAGCCGCCGCCGCGCGGCCGCTGTTCGAATCGGCGCAGGCGTATTGGCGCACCGACCGCGAACGCTTCCGCACCGATCTGATCGAAAGCCGCATCACCGAGGCACAGTTGGTACGCGAACTCGACAAGAACCCCGATCGCGCCGCCGCGCTGTTGCGCGTCGGGCTGGCGGAACGGCTCGCGGTGGCGGGCCCTGCCGATCGCGATGTCGGCATTTTCCAGAATAATCTCGGCGTCACCCTGCAGGGCAATGGCGAGCTTGCGGGTGCCCGCGCGGCCTTTGTGCAGGCGCGAACGACGTGGGGCCTGATCGGCGCGCAGGAAACCCCCGATGCACTCAACACGCTCAACAACCTTGCCGCCATCGACACGCTGCAAGGCCATCCCGAACGCGCCGAGCCATTGTTCCGCGAGGCCGTGGCGCTGCGCCGGTCGCTGTTCGGGCCTTCGGCGGCGCTGGCGGCGCTGCTGAACAACCATGCCAAGGTGATGCTGTTGCAGGGCCGCGCCGATCTGGCTTTGCCGCTGGCGCGCGAGGCGACGGACATGGCGGAACGCCTCGCCGGCGCCGGTTCGATGGCGCATGTCGCGGCGCTGGCGGGCGTCAGCGAGGCACAGGTGCTTACCGGCGATACGGCGGCCGGGCTGGCGGCGGCGCGCGCGGCGCTGGCGGCGGCATTGCGCACGGCGGGGGATGCTTCGCCCCACGCCACGATCGCGCGGATTGCGCTGGCGCGTGCCCATGCGGCATCGGGCGATCGGGCGGCGGCGCGCGCGCTGCTGGTGACGGCGGACGCGGGCGTTGCAGCGATGGGCCCGGCGGCGGCGCGCCTGGCAAAAGGCATCACCGATATCCGGGCGCGCTATCGGCTGTAGGGGCGGGCAGCACCGCGTTTCGGCCGGGCACCCAGTCGATCGGCCCCAGCACCGGCTCGTCTTCGATTTCGACGCGTAAAAAGGCGCGCGCCTTGATCCAGTCGCGGCGCACGGTACGATCCGAAAGCCCCAGCGCGCGCGCGGTTTCGGTCTCATCGAAACCGCCGAAGAACCGGCAATCGACCACCTGCGCCAGCCGCGGATCAAGCGTGCCGAGCGCCTTTACCGCCGCATCGAGCGCCAGCAGGCGTTCGTCATCGCCCCAGAACACCGGCAGGTCATCATCGAATTCGACCGTTGCGGCGCCGCTGCCGCGCTTGGCGGCGAGCCGGGCGCGGGCGTGGTTGACGATGATCTGGCGCATGGCGAGCGCGGCGGTGCGCAAAAAATGCGCTTCATCGACAAATGCCGGCGACTGCCGCAGCCGCAGGAACGCTTCGGATACCAACGCTGTATGGCGCAAGGTTTCGGACGTTGCAAAGCGCCGCCCCAGTCGCCCGGCGATGGCGCGCATTTCGGGGTAAAGCTGCGCCGCCAGCGCTTCGACCTGCGCCCCGCATTCGTCGCGCCCCGCTCTCTCGTCCCGCTGTGCCATACGCCTCGCTCCTGCCACCCCGGACAAATGCCTGAAAATGAACGCCCGGGCAAATGAGGCGTGAATTATTTATCAGCGGCGTGTCCGGTTTTGCGCGCGGGCGGTGTTTTAACAACCAGAGGGGGAAACCGGATGGTCCGGCGGCCCTATCGGCAGAGGGACATCACCATGCGCACCAGCCACCACCGTTTCACCACCAGCCACGCCGCGCTTGTTGCAGGCCTGCTGCTGGCGCCCCTCGCCATGCCCGATGCGGCACTGGCCACAATTTGCCTGCTTGACACCAATGGCAATGGTATCGCCGATCCGGACGACACAACTGGCCTTGCCAGCGCCACTGACACCGGTGGCTTTGATAAT
>JBBRVH010000160.1:0-5961 GCA_038246995.1 Sphingomonadales bacterium | reverse complement strand
CACCAACTAGCTAATCCTACGCGGGCTCATCCCTAGGCGATAAATCTTTGGTCTCTCGACATCATACGGTATTAGCACAAGTTTCCCTGAGTTATTCCGTACCTAAGGGCAGATTCCCACGCGTTACGCACCCGTGCGCCACTAACCCCGAAGGGTTCGTTCGACTTGCATGTGTTAGGCATGCCGCCAGCGTTCGTTCTGAGCCAGGATCAAACTCTCAAGTTCATGATCGAACCTTGATACCGGACTGGCGAACCAACCCGAAACCAAAGCTCGTTTTAGGAGCTTATCTGTCTGCACAACGTTTCAACTTGGCATATTTGGCCCCAGATTGCTCTGGAGCGATGTGCTTTGTGGTAACGTTTAGAGGACATATAAGCAGCGTGTTTAACCACCGCGACCGGACCCTAAATTGCCCGGACGGTGGACCGCCGCCCACATGTCCCTTCATTCAACCTACAATGAGAAAGAGCGACACTGTCCAGTCCCCCGGGAAACCCGAGTTTCTGTCCAGTGCATTTTTTCGAAGTCGGTGCCGAGTCCCTGAGGACTTCGTTTCCGGCGACGGGAGCGGCTTATGAGCCGTTCGAAATTTCCCGTCAACAACTTTTTTTCGATTTCTTCCGGATGATCCGGCGTCCTTCGAAATTCCCGGCACCGCGACGAATTCTTTAACCCCTTGAAGTAAGGGGCGAAATCTTCCGCCGCTGCTGGTCTGGCTGGCGAAGCACCGAAGTGCTCGTCGGCCGGGAGTGGTCATCTAGTCGGGGGTCCTTGATGGCGCAACCCCTAATTCGCATCGCATGTCGTTTTTTTGACGGTCACCATGGTAAAACCCCTCCAGACAGGTGGGGTTTTACCGGCGCAGGCCTGGTCTGGAACCGCCAGCAATGCCGAATCTGCCCGGAATCAGCAGGGCAGGCTCGACAGAATCGACCGACTATCGCGGGAATCGTTCCACCGCGGGGCCGATTCACCGGCAATCGGGCTCGAATCGCCGGTTCCAGGGCCGGTGCCGGGTTCAGCTGCTGATATAGGCCTTCATCGCTTCGGCCTCGGCCTCGGCTTCATCGAGGCGCACCTTCACCAGGTCGCCGATCGATACGACACCGAGCACCCTGCCCGATTCGACAACGGGCAAATGGCGGAAACGGCGTTGGGTCATGATCTCCATGGCCGCGGCAATGCCAAGTTCGGGGCCTGCGGTAACGACCGCAACGGTCATGATATCGGCAGCGCAGACATTCAGGATCGCGGCGCCATGGCTATGCAGGCCGGCGCAGATATCGCGTTCGCTCACCAATCCGACGATCTGCCCGGCCTCGATCACCAGCACGGCGCCGATTCGGTTGACATATAAGAGTTCCGATATGGCGCTGACGCGCGTATCGGGTGGCACGGATACCAACGGCTTTTTACCGGTCAGGATCGAACCGATCACGGCGATCTCCCCTTTTCGAGCGTTAGATACGCTTCAGGGCAACATCATCGCCCGAATCGGCAAGGAAGGCAAAGCATGAACAGTAGCGAGAGCCAGCGCTCCACCGGCGATCATTGGCGGCGGTTTCGCCGCCTCATGCTGTTGATGACAGCGGTGGCATTCGGCACGGCCGGCTTTGCCGTCTGGCGCATGCGGGCCGATGGCGTCCCCTTCCATCTGCATTTCGTCATCGCCATGGGCGGCGGCATCATTGTGGCATTGCTGCTGGCCGGCGCGCTGATGGGCCTGGCGTTTGTTTCGAATCGTTCCGGCCATGATGAAGCGGTCGGCACAGGCGAAGCCGCCGACGATTGATCGTCGGCGGCTCACCCCGAGTTTCAGCTTTCGGCGACGACGTCTTCGACGACCTTGCGCGGCCGGCCACGACGGCGCGGCGCCGGTGCTTCGACGGTTTCAACGCCTGATTCGACCAGGGTTTCGACCGGCGCCGGCATCACCGCTTCGGCCACCGGTGGCAATTCGGCCGCTACCGGCGTTTCGCGCCGCAAGGTCCGGCGTTCCGGCCGCACCGTCGGCGCGGCGGCATCGCGCGGCGCCCGCAGGGTTGCCGGGCCGGGCAGGCCGGGAATCGGGCCTTCGTCGATCAGCGCCGGCTCGATGGCACGCGGCGCTTCGTTGCGCTGCGTCTCGGGCCGGCGTTCACGACGACCTTCATTGCGATTGCCCTCCCGATCACCACGGAGTTCGCCGCGATTCTGGTCCGGGCGCGCCTGTTCGGAGCGGCCCTGATCGGAACGGCCCTGTTCGCCGCCGTCGCGATTCGATTTCCAGGGCTGGCGCTCGCCATCTCGGCGCGGCTCGCGATTCTGTTCGCGCTGACCGCCATCGCGCTGGTTGTTATCGCGCTGGTTGTTATCGCGCTGGTTGTTATCGCGCTGGTTGTTATCGCGCTGGTTGTTATCGCGCTGGCTGTTATCGCGCTGACCGGTATCGCGCTGGTTGCCCTCGCGTCCCCCATTATCGCGCGCGTTGCGATCGCGGCTCGGTCGTTCGTCGCGCCAGTTGCCACGATTATCGTCGCGGGCTTCGACCCTGCTGTCCTCACGGCTATCCTCGCGGGTATTGTCACGACCATTGTCGCGGTCGTCGCCATCCTCGTCATCGCCATCATCGCCGTCATCGGCATTGGCATAGCCGGCACTGTCATCTTCATAGCTGTCGCGGCGCTGGCGATTCTGGTCGGGCGCCTTGTCGCGATAATCGCCGAGCACGCGGTAATAATGATCGGCATATTGCAGATAATATTCCGCCGTCACCCGGTCGCCGGCCTGTTGCGCATCACGCGCCAGGGCACGGTATTTTTCCAGCAACTGGCTGGCGTTGCCGCGCTGGCGGTTATCCGGCCGGTTGCCGTAATTGTTGCCGCCGCCCATCTGCTGGGGTCGCGGACCATTGTTGCCGCCGCGCCGCCGCCGGTTCTGGTTGTTTCTGATCAACGTTGCGTCCCCGTATGAACGGACGGCAAAAGCCGCGGTGCTGGAAATGTTCGACCGTGTATTTTCCGGCTTCTGCCTGTGGCGTGCCCTTCATGGCGCGCCGCCGGTCCTGCAATGTCGAAGGGTGAGGGACTTCAATCCACCTCACCTGCGTCTGCTCCTAGCCGTGAACGCGCAAGGCTCCAAGCGAAAAAGCGAAACCGTCCTAGCGCTGCAGTTCGACCAGTTCGTACCAGGTCTGCATGTAACCGCCGACACCGCCGCAAACGAAGATCGAATCATCGTCCGCCGTCACCCACATGTCATAAGGCGGGTGCTGGGTTCCGCCCATCGCGGCTTCATCGACAAAACGGAAATGCCGACAAGCGAAAGTGCCAGCCGCCACGGTTTTTTCCGCCTCCCCGACATATTCGAGATGGATATCGACCCGCGCCAGCAGCGGCGGGGTGGCGCCGCGATGGTCGGGGCTGGGCAGCAGCACGGTCAGCAGCCGGCGGTGCGGCCCCTTCGACACGTCCATGATCCGGGTGAGGAAGCCATCGCCGACGATCGGGTGGGTGCCGAAACCCGCCAGGCCATCGGGAATC
Organism: Sphingomonadales bacterium; assembly: GCA_038246995.1. Lineage (GTDB taxonomy): Bacteria > Pseudomonadota > Alphaproteobacteria > Sphingomonadales > Sphingomonadaceae > Sandarakinorhabdus. Next base: position 2,437 of record JBBRVH010000160.1, on the reverse strand, counting down.
GCCATGCGCTGCGACACGCGGCCGATGCTCGGGCCATGGCTTTCGCACTCGGCAATGCCGGCATCATGGTCGAACCGCACCCAGCCGCTGCCAAGGAAAACATCATCGAGGCTCAGCCGGACATGGCAATCCATCGGTCGCCACTGCGGATCGGTCGAATAGAGGATATCGCGCATCACCGTCGGCGCCGGCTCGTCGATTTCGCAATGGGCGCGAATCGTCACCGAACCGTCTCCGTGATGGGTGAAGGCGAAATCCTCGCGTCCGCGTTCCATGTCCAACCGTTCGGGCTTCTTGCTGGTATAGCGGATCGCCCCGGTAATCCGGCGGTGCGGCCGTGCGGTCATCAGCGCGCCACCTGCGGCGCCATGCTCGCCATCACCTTGAACAACTGGTCGGGATCACTGCGAATGAGGTCGAGCAGCATCAGTTCGGGTGACCCGGCGCGCGCGACGGGAATTTCGGGGCGATCGTCGGCGAGCGCGGTCAGGATCTGCACCGCGGCTTCATCGATGCTGATGCCGGCGTTGACCGGATCGTCATTGGGGCCATTGACGCTGCCATCGCCCTTCAACGCATTGGCCGCGATGCCAGTGGCGACAAAGCCCGGCGTCACGACATGCACCGTCACGCCATATTGGGCGATTTCGGCGCGCAGCGCGTCGGACCAGCCGACCAGCGCGTGTTTCGCGCCGCAATAGGCAGTGCGCAGCGGCGATCCGACCTTGCCGGCAACCGAGGCATTGTTGACGATGGCGCCCGAGCCGCGCTTGACCATGGCGGGCAACACCAGCTGCGTCAGCCGCAGCGGCGCGAAATAATCGACCTCCATGATGGTGCGATAGACGCTGAAATCGGTATCGAGCGCCAGGCTGCGCTGCGAAATGCCGGCGTTGTTGATCAATATGTCGATGCCGCCGGTCCTGGCCTCGGCCTCGGCGACCACCTCGGGCAAAATCGCGATGTCGGTCGCTTCGAACGGCAGCAGCAACGTCGACGCCTGGCAGCGCCCCGCCACTTCGGCGAGCGCCTCCTTGCGCCGGCCCGACAAAACCAGCCGCGCCCCGGCACGGGCGAACGCCAGCGCCAGTCCCTCGCCTATCCCTGACGAGGCGCCGGTGATCCAGATCGTCTTGCCGGCAAATTCCATGGTGTTTCCCCCGGGTTCAGGCCGTCGCGGCCATTTGCGCGCCCATGCCCGCCATCATGTCGAAAACCTGGTCGGGGTTGCTGCGCTTCAGTTCGAGCAAGGCCATCTCCGGCCCGCGCCCGACCGGGATCTCGCGCATCCCGGCCTTGAAGCCGGCAATGATCATCTGCGCCGATTCATCGGCGGTAATGCCGCGATCGGGCTGGGCGCCATTGATCGGCTGCCCCTGGCCATCAAGCGCCCGCATGGAGATTGCCGTACGGACGAACCCCGGCACGATGACGGTCACCGCAATGCCTTCATGCGCGACTTCGCTGCGCAGCGAATCGAAAAAGCCCATGACGGCATGTTTGGCGGCGCAATAGCCGCTGGCGCTGGGGTTGCCGAACTTGCCGGACAGGCTGGCCACCGCTGCGATTTGGCCGCTGCCGCGCGCCCGCATCGCCGGCAGCACAAGCTGCGTCAGCCGCACCGGCGCAAAGAAGTTCGTCTCCATGAGCGCCCGGTACACGGCCATGTCGGTGCCAGCGACGAAGCTGCGTTGCGCGATGCCGGCATTGTTGACGAGCAGGTCGATCGAGCCGTTCATCGCTTCGGCGCGCGCAACAACGCCCGGCAGCGAATCAAGATCGGTCGCATCAAAGGCCAGCACCGCCGAGCCCGGGCAGGCCGCTGCCACTTCGGCAAGCGCCGCTTCGTTGCGCCCCGAGAGGATCAGCCGCGCGCCTTCGCCGGTCAGCGCCAGCGCCAATGCCCGCCCGATCCCCGATGACGCGCCGGTGATCCAGACCGTCTTGCCCGCAAATTCCATCAAATTTTCCCCATCAACCGATTTGCAGCGCCGGCAGCCCGATAACCAGCGGGTGCCCCCAGATCACCAGCGCCCAAAGCGCGACGCCGCCGATGGTCGCCACCAGCCCGGGCAGCGCACCGCTCCACGGCTGGCGACCGCGCAATTGTGCTCCGAAAGGCACGAACCCGGTGGCGGCGATATGATCGGCATAGCCCGGCAGCGCAGCGCGTTTCTTGCCATCCTGCATCGCCGCGCCGAACAGCGCGAGGGTGAGGATGCCGCTGGCCAGCACGATGGTGCGCGGATCGGCGCTCATCGCGATATGGACCACCGCCCAGATCGCAAAGCTCCACATCATCGGGTGGCGGGTGATGCGCATCACCCCGCGCGGGTACACGCCGACCGGCATGCCCAAAAGCGCCGGGGTTGGCGCCGTCACCCAACCAACCAACAGGATGAAGGCAAACACCATGGCGATGACCACAAGCAAATTG
>JBBRVH010000159.1:0-5975 GCA_038246995.1 Sphingomonadales bacterium | reverse complement strand
TTGTACGCTGTCGGTGGCCGGGCGGGGGCGCGGGCCGGTGCCGCCTCATGACAAATGCGCGAGGATGGCGTCGCCCATTTGCGCGGTGGTCAGGTTGCCGCCCAGATCGGCAGTGCGCGCGCCGCCGGTCAGCGCCTTGTCGACCGCGGCTTCGACGCGCAGCGCCAGGTCGGGGCGGCCCAGGCTGTGGCGCAACGCCATGGCGAGGCTGAGCACCGAAGCGCAGGGGTTGGCAACGCCGCGCCCGGCGATATCGGGGGCGGAGCCATGGATCGGTTCATACAGGCCGGGCATGCCGGCATCGCCGATGGCGGCCGACGGCAACATGCCGAGCGAACCCGTCAGCATCGCGGCTTCATCGGACAGCATGTCGCCGAACAGATTGTCGGTGAGGATGACATCGAACTGCTTGGGATTCTTGACCAATTGCATCGCCATATTGTCGGCGAGCATGTGGGTCAGCTTGATATCGGGATATTCGGCATCGCGCAGCGCCTGGACATCCTCGCGCCACATCAGCCCGGCTTCCATGACATTGCCCTTTTCGGCCGAGACGACTTCCGACTTGCGGCCGCGCGCCAGGGTGAAAGCGACACGCGCAACGCGCTCGATTTCGCTGGTCGTGTAGACATGGGTGTTGACGCCGCGGCGCTGGCCATCGGGCAGGGTCTCGACACCGCGCGGGGTCCCGAAATAGACGCCGCCGGTCAGTTCGCGGACGAACAATATGTCGAGCCCGTCGACATGGACGCGCTTCAGCGTCGAGGCATCGGCAAGCGCCGAAAAGCAGATGGCGGGCCGCAGATTTGCATAGACATTCATCCCGGCGCGCAAGGCCAGCAGTCCGGCCTCCGGCCGCTTGTCATACGACTGCCCCGCCCATTGCGGGCCGCCAACGGCACCCATCAGCACGGCATCGGCGGCCTTGGCGGCGGTGAGCGTTTCGTCGGTGAGGGGCACGCCATCGGCATCGATCGCCGCGCCGCCGAAGCGTGCTTCGTTGATGGCGAGGTCGAGGCCCTGGCTGATCAACCGCCCGGCAACGCGGCGCGATACGGCGGTGACTTCGGGGCCAATGCCGTCACCGGGCAGGAGGAGGAGAGTTTGGGTCATGCGGGCGTTGTTCTTTCGGCAGGATGCAACTGCTTTTACAGCTGCGGCCACGCCAGCCAAGTGCCGATGGCATAAACGCCGCCGTAAACCAGAACTATCAGCGAACTCCACAGGATGAAACTGTCGACCAGCTGCCGTTTCCAGACGAACAATGGCAGCAACGCCAGCCCGCGAGCGAGAAAAACGGCGCTGATACCGACGAGCCCGAGCCGCATCATTGGCAGCGGCGGAATGACACCGGCCGCCGAAAACGCATAAGCGGCAAAAACCGCCAGCACAGCCGCGATGCCGAGCGTGACAACCCAGGCCTGTGGATCGCCGCGTTCTGCCATCACGGCCATTTTTTCACCGGCATGAAACCAGCGATACCAGGCCGGGCCGCCGGCAATTATTAGCAGATGCAGCACCGATGCGATGGCGCTCAACAGGCCGCCGGCGATCAGCCATGGCGCTCCCTGCGTCATGCGGCGCGTTCGGCGGCGCCGGCGATCCATGGGCGTTCGGCCGCCAACCGTGCTTCATGGGCAGCGATATCGCCGTCCATTGCGACGGTGATCCCGATTTCATCGAGTCCGTTGACCATGCAATGCTTGCGGAAAGGATCGATTTCAAAGCTGAACCGGTCCTGGAACGGCGTGGTGACGACCTGGGTTTCGAGATCGATGGTAATGGGGTCGGTCGCGGCAACAATCATCAGCCGGTCGATGGCATCCTGCGGCAGTACGACCAGCAACAGGCCGTTCTTGAACGAATTGCCCGAAAAAATATCGGCGAACGATGGCGCGATGATGGCCCGCAGCCCCATGTCGGCGAGCGCCCAGGGGGCGTGCTCGCGGCTCGATCCGCAGCCGAAATTGTCCCCGGCGATCAGGATCGGCGCGCCCTTGTTGCGGTCATTGTCGAAGATATTGTCGGGGTCTTCGCGCAGCGCCGAAAACGCCGCCTTGCCGAGCCCGGAACGGGTGATGGTCTTCAGGAAGCGCGAGGCGACGATGACATCGGTATCGATGTTTTCGGCGCCGAAGGGGATCGCGGTGCCGGTAAGGGTCTTGAAGGCCTGCATGGAAAATCCGAAAACTGGAGGGACGGTCGCCTTATGCCATGCCCGGCTTCCACGCAAAACCATCGCCGGCGCGCACGACATGACCGGTGCCCGGATAGGGGAAATGCGGCGAAAACACGAGATCGCCGCTGTCGGCGAGCTGCCCGAGCACACTGCGACGGCGCCCGGCCCCCAGCTTGCGATCACGATCATAGCCCATCGCCCAATCGGGTTTGGCCAGCGAGATGATGTAGCTGTGCGCCATGTCGCCGATCGCCAGCAGGCGCTTGCCCCTGGATTCGACGCGATAGCCGCTGTGGCCCGGGGTATGGCCATTGAGATCGACCGAGGTAATGCCGGGCAGCACCGCAGCGCCGGCTTCGAAGGGTTTCACCTGCGCCCCGATCGCTGCGACCAGCTTGGCATTGGTCGGCTGCGACTGGATGCTCGCCCATTCAGCGGCGGCCATGCGCACGGTCGCCATGGCAAACACCGGCTTGCCGTCGGCGTTCACCAGCCCGCCGACATGATCGCCATGGCCGTGGCTGATCAGCACATCGGTGACCTCGGCGGGCGTCACCTTGGCTGCCGCCAGGCTGGCGAGCAGGATGCCGCGCGGGGCGCCGTAGCCTGTATCGATGAGGACGACATGGCCCGGCGTGCGCACCAGCAGCGCGCTGACGCTCAGGCTGATCTGCCCGGTCGGTACGCCGGCGGCGGCAAGCACCTTGTCGACCGCTTCGATGCCGACATCGATGCCGAAGACCTTGGCATCATTGGGGGCATTGGCGGCGGCATCGCGCAATGCCGCAAGCTTGAGGCTGCCGAGCTTGAAAGGCGTTGCGGCGGCGGTGACCGTTACCGGGCCGATCTGCGCGACCGCGGCGACGGCAAGCACACAGGTGGCAGCAGCGGCAAGCAGCGTGAACGGGCGCATTGGACTTCTCCGGACGGGACAGCGCGTTATTCCGTCCTCGCGCTGGCAACGCAACCCCTGCTAGATAGCCCGATGGCAAAGCAACACCTCTATCTCGTCGACGGCTCGGGCTATATCTTTCGCGCCTACCACCGGCTGCCGCCGCTGACCGACCCCGAAGGCACGCCGGTGGGCGCCGTCTATGGCTTCACCGCGATGCTGTGGAAGCTGATCACCGAGCTTGCCAATGCCGAGGCACCGACTCACCTGGCCGTCGTGCTCGATGCCGGGGCGCATACCTTTCGCAACGACATGTACGAACATTACAAGGCGCACCGCCCGCCGCCGCCCGAAGACCTGGTGCCGCAATTTCCGCTGATCCGCGATGCGGTGCGGGCGTTCAGCGTGCCGTGTTTCGAGGAAAAGGGCTATGAAGCCGACGATATCATCGCCTCCTATGCGCTCGCTGCGCTGCGCGCCGATTTCAACGTCACCATCGTTTCGTCCGACAAGGACCTGATGCAGCTCGTCCAGCCGGGGCTCGACCTGCTCGACACGATGAAGAACCAGCGTATCGACCGCGCCGAAGTCATCGAAAAATTCGGCGTGCCGCCCGAAAAGGTCGGCGATGTCCTGGCGCTGATGGGCGACACCGCCGACAATATCCCCGGCGTGCGCGGCATCGGCCCCAAGACCGCGGCCGAACTGATCATCCAATATGGCGATGTCGAAGGCGTCATCGCCAATATCGGGGCGATCAAGAAGCCCAAATTGAAGGAAACGCTCGCCGCTTCGATCGACGACGCCAGGCTCAGCCGCGAACTGGTGCGCCTGAAGGAAGATATTCCGCTCGCCGAGCCGCTCGAATCGCTGACGCTGCGCCACCCGCCGCACGAACCATTGGCGAAATTCCTGACCAGGCACGGCTTTCGCGCCCTGCTCGCCAAGCTGGGTCGCGAAGCCGAAGCCGCCGGCACCGCGCCGCCAGCCGCGGCGCCGGTCGCCGATGCGGTGCCTTTCGTCCATGGCGACTATGAAACCGTCACGACGCTCGATCGCCTCGATTGGTGGATTGCCGAGGCGACACGCCTCGGCGCCGTCGCGGTCGATACCGAAACCGACAGCCTCGACCAGGTCCGCGCGCGCCTTGTGGGCATCAGCCTCGCCACCGCGCCGGGCAAGGCCTGCTACATCCCGCTGGCGCACCAGTCGGGCGAAGGCCTGCTTGCCGAAAAGGTCGACCAGCTCGATATCCCGACGGTCATCGTGCGGTTGAACCCGCTGTTCGCCGACCCGGGCGTGCTCAAGATCGGCCAGAATATCAAATATGACATGATCGTCTTGCGCCAGCACGGCGTGCCGATCCTGGCGCCTTTCGACGACACGATGCTGCTCAGCTATGCCCTTGATGCCGGGCGCGGCCACCACGGCATGGACGAGCTTTCCACCCGCCACCTCGGCCACACCCCGATCGCCTTCAAGGACGTCACTGGCGGGGCAAAAGGCAAATGGGATTTTGCCCAGGTGCCGCTCGACAAGGCGACCGCCTATGCCGCCGAAGACGCCGATGTGACCTGGCGGCTGCACGCTTTCCTGCGCGACCGGCTGTGGCGCGAACAGGTGACCAGCATCTATGAACAGGTCGATCGCCCGGTATTGCCGGTGATTGCCGACATGGAACTGGCGGGCATCCGCGTCGATCGCAGCGCGCTCGCCGGCCTGTCGGCGGCCTATGAGGTGGAGATTGCCCGGCTGGAAGGCGAAATCCACGCGCTCGCCGGTGGCCCGTTCGGCATCGGCAGCCCCAAGCAACTGGGCGAGGTACTGTTCGATCGCCTCGGCCTCAAATCCGGCAAGAAAAGCAGCAAGACCGGCGCCTGGACCACCGATGTCACCGAGCTGGAGCGCTTGGCCGGCGATGGCGCGGAGATTGCCACCAAGGTCCTCGACTGGCGCCAGCATTCGAAGCTGAAATCGACCTACACCGATGCCCTGCAGGCGCAGATCAACCCCGCCACCGACCGGGTCCACACCAATTATGCGCTGGCCTCGACCAGCACCGGGCGGCTGTCATCCAACGACCCCAACCTCCAGAACATTCCGATCCGCACCGAGCTTGGTCGCCGCATTCGCCATGCGTTCGTCGCGGCGCCGGGCAATGTCATCATGGCGGCCGACTACAACCAGATCGAGTTGCGGCTGGTCGCGCATATCGCCGATGTGCCCGAATTGAAGGCGGTCTATGCCGACGGCGGCGATGTCCATGCGCTGACGGCGCGCGAAGTGTTCGGAGAGGTCAACCGCGATACCCGCGCGCGCGCCAAGACGATCAATTTCTCGATCATCTATGGCATCAGCGCCTTTGGCCTGGCGCAGCGCCTCGGCATCGATCGCGGCGAGGCGGCGCGCTATATCGAGCTGTATTTCAGCCGCTTTCCCGGCATCCGCAACTATATGGCCGAAACCATCGCCGCGGCGAAGGAGCATGGCTTTGTCACCACCCTGTTCGGCCGCAAGGCGCATTTCCCGCTGATCGCTTCGAAGAACCAGGGCGAACGCCAATTTTCGGAACGCGCCGCGGTCAACGCCCGGGTGCAGGGCACGGCGGCGGATATCATCAAGCGCGCGATGGTGCAGATGCCCGGCGCGCTGGCGAACGCCGGGCTGGGCGGCACGCGCATGCTGTTGCAGGTGCACGATGAACTGGTCTTCGAAGTGCCCGAAGGCGATGTCGAAGCGGTGGCCCCGGTGATCCGCGCGACGATGGCCAATGCGCATCGGCCGCTGGTTGACCTGTCGGTACCGCTGGGCGTGGAGATCGGTTCAGGTATTAGCTGGGGTGACGCGCATTAACCCCCCTTATCGCGCCTGCGGGAGAGGGGCGCTGAACGCAATCTCGACTAG
>JBBRVH010000158.1:0-6001 GCA_038246995.1 Sphingomonadales bacterium | reverse complement strand
GCGGCGACCTCGGCACCGGCACGATCACCGGCGGCGGCGCGGTGACGCTGGGTGGTGCGACTATCGACAGCGGCGCGATCGTGGCGGTGGGGCCGGTTGCGCTGACTGCGGCGAATTTGCTTGCTGCGACGACCATCACCAGCAGCGGCAGCGGCATTTCTCTCGCCGCTGGCGGTGTGCTGGATGCCGGCGCGCTCGACGCGGCTACGGGTATTTCGGTCAGTGGCGGCGCCACGACGCTGGAAGCGCTGCTCGCCGGTGGGGACATTCTGGTTGCTGCGACTGGCGACCTCGGCACTGGCACGATCACCGGCGGCGGCGCGGTGACGCTGGGTGGTGCGACTATCGACAGCGGCGCGATCGTGGCGGTGGGGCCAGTGCTGGTTACCGCAACCAGCGACCTGTCAGCGACGACGATCACCAGCAGCGGTGCCGGCATCGGCCTTTCGGCAGGCGGCGCAATCGGCACCGGTGCGCTAATGGCAGTGACGGCTATCGACGTTACCGGCGGGGCGGCGCTCGATCTCGGTGCGCTCGCTGCCGGTGGCGGCGTGGCGCTGGCGAGTGCCGGGGCCTTGACGACGGCGGGCATCGTTGCGGGCGGCGCGGTCGAATTGCTGACCAGTGGCGCCGGCGCGATCACGACCGGTGCCATCGGCGCGCAAGGAACGGTATCGGCCGATGCCCGCGGCAATGTCGGGATTGTCGGGATCGCCACCCCGGGCGCGGTCGCCGTGATCGCCCGTGGCGGCGCGATCGGCCTTGGTACGGTTACCGCCGGGCCGGTCGTGGCGCTGCTCGCCGGCACGGGCGTGACGACCGGCGCTTTGGCCGCCGGCACCGGCGGCAGCATCCAGGTCGCATCCGACAGCCAGGCCGGATTGATCGTCGATACCGGCAATGGCGGGCGTGATTTTACAGCGTTGCTCGCGGCGACGCCGGCGCGTCTGGCCGGCGATGTCCTGATCGGCGGCGGCGTGACGACCGGGCAGTTCCGGTTGGCCAATACCGGCATCGCCCGGGTCAACGGCTTGCTGGGCGCCAGCGGCGAAATCGTGATCGATGGTGGCGATGTGCGGCTGGCGATGGTCGACAGCGGCACGCGCATCGATGTGCGCGCCGCGACTTCATTGTCGGCGGGTGCCATCAATGCCGGCGGCCTCATCAGTCTGCAATCGCAGGGCGGGCTGATGGCCGGCAATCTGGTTTCGGCAGGAAACGTCGCCCCAGGTGCGTTGGCAATCGACCTTGCTGCCGCCGGTACTGCCGCGCTCGGCAACCTTGCTGCCGGTAGCGGCGGTTTGCAGTTGGTGGCAGGTGGCACTGCGTCGGCGGGCAATGCCAGCGCCGGCGCTACCCTGCGGGTCAGCGGCAATGGCGTGACGCTGGGCACTGTCCTGGCGTCGGGGCGGATCGACCTGGTATCGGGCGCGGCGCTCGGTGTCGGCGGTGTGCGCGGCGGCCAGAGCATCGCGATTGTCGGCGGTGGCAACATCACGACAGCGGCCATCAGCGCCGGCAATTCCATCGAAATCCGCTTCGACGGCGCGCCGGGTACGGCGGGCAGCATCATCACCGGTGCGCTCGACGCCGGGATTGTCGGCGCGTCGGCCGATCCGCAGGCGGGTTACCAGATCGGCGTGTTCACCAATCTCGGCGACATCGGCACCGGCGCGATGGCGGCGCGCGGCAATGTCGGGCTGTTGTCGCAACAGGGTCGCATCAGCACCGGCAGCGTCGCCACCGACAGCGATTTCGCTGCGCTGGCGCGTAGCGGTATCGCCACGCGCGGCCTGTCGGTAAAAGGCACGGCCTATCTTGCCGATGCATCGATGGCGGCGCTGTTGCCGGTGGATATCGATCCGCTGGCGCCGGCTGCGGGCTTCGATTTCGCTGCCCTGAAGGCGGCAGCGCCGGTGCGGCTGGCGGGTATTATCGGTATCGATGGCGATGTCGACGCCGGCAATTTGCGCGCCGCGGCCGATTTTACCCTGGGTATCAGCGGCACCGTGACGACCGTCGGCGCGATACAGCTTGATGCCGGGCTGCTGGCGCTCAATGGCCTGGTTGCCGGCACCGATCTCGGCCTTGTCACCAGCGCCGATCTCACCATCGGTGCGGCACAGGCGGGCGGCAACATTGTCATCGATGCTGCCGGCGATCTCGTCGCCGGCGCGCTGACCAGCGGTGGCAGCACGCAGTTGACCGGGCAACGGCTCGACATCGGTGCGATCCGCGCCGGGAACGATATCGATCTGGCCAGCACCGGCAATCTGGCGACGACGACCCTCAGCGCCGGGGATTCGGTGTTCCTGCGCGCCGCCGCATCGGCGCAGGGCCTGCCGACCATCACCACCGGCGCCATCGATGCCGGCGTTGTTGCGCCCTTTGCCGCCCCGGGCGCGGCCAAGGGCGTGTACGTCGACAGCGTTGGCAATGTCGCGCTCGGCGCGGTCACGGCGGCGGGGTCCATCGGCGTCATCGCGCAGGGCGGGTCGCTGACCACGGGTGCGCTGGTGGCGGGCGGCACTGTCGTGCTGCTCGACGGCCTGGGGGTTTCGACCGGATCGATTACCACGCCTGCCACCGGCGGCGTTTATTTCGGCTCGCATCTGCAGGCGCCGCTGATCACCTTCGACGTCGTGGGCAACCCCGATTACGCGGCATTGTTCGCGGTGCGTCCGACCCGGTTGGCCGGAGACATCAGCATTGGCGGCCCGGTCGTGACCGGTGATTTTGCGGCTGCGGCGACGGGGCAGTTCAGCAGCGGTGCCATCGATGCGGCGCGCAGCCTGTATATCGATGCCGCCGGCGTGATGGTCGGCAACATCCGCGCCGGCATCGATATCGATGTCAACGCCGATGCCGATATCCTGGCCGGCACCATCCGCGCCGGGCGCGATGCGCGGTTGACCGCCGGGGGCACCATAATGACCGGCGCGATCAGCGTTGGCGACCGCCTGTTCCTGCGCAGCGGCGGGCGGGTCGATGCCGGCGCGATCGATGCCGGGCTGGTCGATGCGGCACCCGGTGGGCGCGGTCTGGTCTTTGTCGATGCCGGCGGCGATGTCGGGCTCGACGCTGTCATGGTCGCGGGTTCCGCCGGCGTGGTATCGAGCGGGCGCATCGATGCCGGCGCAGTGACCGCGGGCACCCAGATCGTGCTGCTCGCCGCCAATGGCGTGACAAGCGGCACGCTGGCCACGCCACTGGATGGCGGGGTGTTCATCGCGTCGAACGCACAAAAGCCGCTGATCGGCTTCGATCGCGCCGGCAACCCCGATTATGCGCCGCTGTTCGCTGCCAACCCGGCGCGACTGACGGGCGACATCATCGTCAATGGCGATGTGACGACCGGGCTGTTCAAGGCCGCTGCTTCGGGTCGTATCCTGATTTCGGGCACGGTTACCGCCGCGCTCGGCTCGGTGCTCAACGCCGATTCGCAGGTCCTTGGCGACCTGACGCTGGGCGGCCCGCTGTCGTTGACGGTCGATACCGCGCTGACCATCGGCAACATCTCTGCTGCAGGCGGTGTGTCGCTGACCTCGCTGGGCGATCTGACCACCGGTTCGATCGTGGCGGGCGGCGGCGTCTCGATCAACGCGCGCGCCGGCGCGGATGGCACCGGCGATGTCGTGCTCGGCGATATCCGTTCGGAAGACGACATCCGGGTTTCGGCGGTCGGCAACATCACCACCGGCGATCTGAGCGCCGCCGATTCGATCTTCCTGCGCGCCACCACGCCGCAGCCCAATGGCGTCGCGCCGATCATCAAGACCGGCAATATCGATACCGGCATCACCAATCCGCTGGCCGGGCCGAGCGATAATTTCCTGCTGTTCGTCGATTCGACCGGCACCACCGATGTCGGCAATGTTCGCGCCAAGGGCTCGATCGGGATCATCGCGCAGGGTGGCTCGCTGGTGACCGGCGACCTTGATGCCGGCACGTCGATCACGTTGCTCGACGGGCTGGGCATCACCACCGGCGCCATCACGACTCCGACAACGGGCGGCGTGTTCATCGCTTCGCACCTCCAGGCGCCGCTGATCAGCTTCGATGTGCCGGGCAATCCGGGCTATGCCGCGCTGTTCGCCGCGACGCCGATGCGGTTGGTCGGCGACCTGACCATCAACGGCACCGTGACGACCGGCTTGTTCAAGGCGGCGGCGACCGGCACGGTAACGACACAGGCGCTGGTGGTGAGCAGCGATATCTATATCGACGGCGCGGCGCTGGTGCTCGGGCCGATCACTGCCGGCGCCGACCTTGAACTGATCAGCGATACTGCGTTGACCCTGGGCAATTTGCGCGCCGAAGGCGATCTTGAACTGACCAGCGGCGGCCGGTTGACGACGGGAACGCTCAGCGCCGGGGATTCGGTCAATCTGGTCGGCGCCGGGGTGACGACCGGGGCCATCGCTGCCGGCATCGTCGCGGCGTCGGCCGATCCGCTGGCGCAATATGGCGTCGGGGTGCGCAGTGCCGGGGCGATCAATATCGGCGCGATCGACGCGCGCGGCCCGGTCGGGCTGGCGGCCCTTGGCAGCAGCATCACGGCGGGCGCGATCACCACGGGCGAATCGCTGGCGCTGCTGGCGCGCGCCGGCGTCACGGTCGGCAGCATCCGCACCGCCGGCAACGGGCTGGCTTTGATCGCTGCCGACAGCATGGCGGCACTGGTCATCGAAGACGCCAATGGCAATGCCAATTACACCGGGCTGGTCAACGCGGCGCCGGTGGCGCTCGCCGGGCCGGTGGCACTGGGCGGCACGATCGATACCGGCACGCTGCGCATCGCGACGACGGGCGCGGTCAGCGGCAGCGCGGCGATCAACGCGGCGGGTGCGGTCACCATCCGTTCGGGATCGCTCGCCCTGGGCGCGATCAATGCCGGCGGGCTGCTCGATATTCGCGGCACCGGCACGCTTGCGCTCGGTGCCGTGCGCGGCGAAGGCGATGTCGATCTCGAAGCTGGCGGCACGATCACGACTGCCAGCATCAGTGCCGGGGATTCTGTCGCGATCGGCTTCGGCGAAGCGGCAGCAGGTTCGACGCTGACGACCGGCGCCATCGATGCGGGCACCCTGCGCGCTTCGCAGGCGCAGGGCGCGGCGTATCAGGTCGGCATCAACGGGCTCGGCGCGGTGAGCACCGGGGCGATCAATGCGCGCGGCAATATCGGGCTGTTGTCGGCGAACGGCAGCATCAGTACCGGCGCAATCAGCACCACGGCGTCGTTCGCCGGGCTGGCGGCGACAGGCTTTGCCGGCACCAGCATCAGCACGGGCACGCAAGGTTCCACCTTCATCGCCAACGCCAGCATGTTCACGCCTTTTGCCGGCACGCTCGATGCGCTCGGCACGGCGTCGGCGTTCGATTTCGCGCCGCTGTTCGCGCTGGCCCCGGTGCGTATCAGCGGACCGGTGGCGCTTGGCGGCACGGTAAACACCGGGCGGCTGGCAGCAGCGGCGACCGGCGCGGTGACGCTGGCGGGCGTCAATGCCGGCAGCGGCATGACGATCGACAGTGGCGCGCTGGCCAGCTTCACCGGCGCGGTATCGGCCCCGACGATTACGGTCACCTCGGCCGATATCGCCATCGCCGCCACGTTCGGCACCAGTGCCACGACCAGTGTCGCGCTCAATATCGCGTCGAACGCCAGCGCCATCACGCTGGGCGGCGGCAACGACAGCGGCAGCGGCTATGTTCTGGGCAATGCCGAAGCCGGGCGGATCGCGGCGCGGGCGCTGACCATCACGGCACAGGGCAGCCAGCCGCAGACGATAACGGTACAGGCCTTGAACTTCGCCGGCAGCGGTGCCGCGACCAATGGCCGGACGCTGGCGCTGGTCACCGGCGGCAACATCCGTGTCAACGGCGCCCTGGCGCTGACCGGGGCCGGCGCCGGCGATACGCTGCGGCTGTCGGCCGGGCAGCGGATCGAAGTCGCGACCGATGCCGGCGGCAGGATCAGCGGCACGGCGAGCGGCGACGCGCT
>JBBRVH010000157.1:0-6013 GCA_038246995.1 Sphingomonadales bacterium | reverse complement strand
CCTGGGCCAAGCAGTACCAGCCGACCACCGAGATCGGCAAATTCTTCGACAAGCAGCTGCCGCTGCCGCGCTTCATTTATGGCGCGCTGGGTGCCGGTTATCCGACCCCGAGGAATTTGAACTATTTCTACAACTTCGGCGTGCTCGCCGGGGTTGCGCTGGTCATCCAGATCATCACCGGCGTCGTACTCGGCATGCATTATGCCGCCAACGTCGGCGTCGCCTTCGACAGCGTCGAACACATCATGCGCGATGTGAACGGCGGCTGGATGCTGCGCTACATGCACGCCGTCGGCGCTTCGTTCTTCTTCGGCGTCGTCTATGTCCACATCTTCCGCGGGCTGTATTATGGTTCGTACAAGCCGCCGCGCGAAGTGCTGTGGATGCTCGGCCTCGTCATCTTCCTGCTGATGATGGCGACCGCGTTCATGGGCTATGTGCTGGTCTGGGGCCAGATGAGCTTCTGGGGCGCCACGGTCATCACCGGGCTGTTTTCGGCAATCCCGGTCGTCGGCTCCTACATCCAGACGCTGCTGCTCGGTGGCTTCTCGCCCGATAACGCCACGCTCAACCGCTTCTTCTCGCTGCACTATCTGCTGCCGTTCGTGATTTTCGGGGTGATCATCCTGCACGTCTGGGCGCTGCACATCCCCGGGTCGAACAACCCGACGGGCATCGCGGTGAAGACCGAAGCCGATACCGTGCCGTTCCACCCCTATTACACGGCGAAGGATTTCTTCGGCCTCGGCGTCTATCTCACGCTGTTCGCTGCAGTGGTGTTCTTCGCACCGAACGCGCTTGGCGAAGTCGACAATTATATCCCCGCCAACCCGCTTTCAACGCCGGCGCACATCGTTCCCGAATGGTATTTCTGGCCATTCTACGCGATCCTGCGCGCCTTCACCGTCGATTTCCTGTTCATCCCGGCCAAGCTGATGGGCGTGCTCGCGATGTTCGCTGCCATCTTGCTGCTGTTCTTCCTGCCCTGGCTGGACACGTCGCCGGTGCGTTCGAACAGCTATCGTCCGCTCAACCGCATCCTGTTCTGGGTGTTCGTGGTCGTGGCGCTGGTGCTCGGTGTTGCCGGTGGCAAGCCGGCCGAAGAACCCTGGGTCATCATCAGCCAGGTGTTCACTGCCTATTATTTCGCGCACTTCCTCATCATCATCCCGCTCGTCAGCCGGTTTGAAAAGACCAAGCCGCTGCCGCGCTCGATCTCGGAAGCCGTGTTGGCCAAATACAGCAACAGCGCCATCGGCGTTGCAGCCCAGCCGGCGGAGTAAGGTACATGTCAGTCGTTCGTCTCGGCGCCCTGGGCGTTGGTTCCTTCTTCGTCGTCGCCGTCCTGTGGGGCGCGGTGCAGCCGCGTGATGCTGTTGCCCCCGATCCGGTGAAGGCGCTGTACAAGCACCCGCATGCGATCGAATGGGTGCACAATGGTGCGGGCAATCTAGGCCTTACGGGCACCTTCGATCGCAAGCAGTTGCAGCGCGGCTTCCAGGTCTACAAGGAAGTCTGCTCGGCCTGCCATTCGATCAACCGCGTCGCCTTCCGCGATCTCGCCGACCTGGGCTTCACCGCCCCCGAGATCAAGGCCATCGCCGCGGAATATGAAGTGCCGGCGCTCGACGATTCGGGTGAACCCACCACCCGCAAGGCGACGCCTGCGGACAAGTTCCCGCTGGTCTATGCCAACGAGGCTGCTGCACGGGCCGCCCAGAATGGCGCGCTGCCGCCCGATCTGTCGCTGATCGTCAAGGCCCGCGAAGGCGGCACCAACTATATCCACGCGCTGATCAACGGCTATGCCGATGCACCGGCGTCGTGGACGGTACCCGATGGCCTGTATTACAACCCCTATTTCAAATCGCTCAACATCGCGATGCCGCCGCCGCTCGCGGCCGATGACCAGATCACCTATGCCGACGGCACCAAGTCGACCAAGGAGCAATATGCGAAGGATATCGCGGTGTTCCTGACCTGGACCGCCGAACCCAAGCTGGAAGCCCGCAAGGAAACCGGCATGGCAGCGGTGATCTTCCTGCTCATCATGACCGGGCTTGGCTATCTCAGCTACAAGAAGGTCTGGGCCGATCTGAAGCGCAAGCCGGCCTGACCGGCAGCGCTTCGACATGACGCAAAAGGCGGTCGTTCCACACCGGAACGGCCGCCTTTTTATGTGGGAAATGCCATGAACGACGATCTGAAGGCGCTGATCCGCACCATCCCCGATTATCCCAAGCCGGGCATCCAGTTCCGCGACATCACCACGCTGCTGCTCGATGGGCCGGGCTTTGCCACCGCCATCGACCGCATGGCGCGGGCGGTCGCCGACAAGCCCGACCTCATCGCCGGCATCGAAGCCCGCGGCTTCATCTTCGGCGCCGCGCTCGCCCGGCAACTCGGCTGCGGGCTGGTGCTGCTCAGGAAGCAGAACAAGCTGCCGGGGCGCGTGACGGGCATCAACTATGCCCTCGAATATGGCCAGGACCGGATCGAGATGCACGCCGATGCCGTCGCACCGGGAGCCCGCGTGCTGCTCGTCGACGATCTCATCGCCACCGGCGGCACGGCGCTGGCCGGGGTGGAACTGTTGCGCAGCGCCGGCGCAGTGGTGACCGGCGCCAGCTTCGTCATCGACCTGCCCGACCTCGGCGGCGCGGCGCGGCTGGCGGCGGCAGGGGTGGTGGTGTCGGCGCTGGTCGAGTTTGAAGGCGATTGAAGAAGCCTCCGGCGGCCGGGGCCTGAGGCCCGGGACCCGCGACTTTGGTTTGGCGGTACTTGGTGGTTAGCTGCCGTCATGTTGGCGCTCCATTCCCCGTCTGGCGAGGCGCAGGAGTTCCGGAAGCGCGGTGCCCATTGCCGCTATTAGTTTGGCGTTCTCCTCATACCGTTCATCGGCGGGCACAGCATAAGGCGGCGACTGGATAACACAGGCTGCGACCACTTCCGAACCGGGCCAAGTGCCTGACCTCATGTCCTCATTTTTCCCCGTGTCCGGGCTGGTGGAGACAGCAGATGCGCTAATGCACATCTCATCATCCAGCCTCCGCACGAACCACGGACCAGCGGATGCGATTCGCTCCAGCGCCTCAAGCGCCTCTAACTGTTCGAAGGTCATAGGCACTTGATACCGCCATCCGGTCGATGTCCGCAATTGGGGCGCAAGCGGACAACGAGCACCGTTGATGAGTGCCAATGCTACAACACCCTTGATGTGTCATGGCAGCAGAGGCTGGCATCCATTCGTGCCGCAATGCGGCTCGCGATGGCGCTGCTGAATGCCAGCCTGCGCTGGCATGACAGCAAGAAAGCTGTGTCCGGGGTCTGGCCCTGGATGACGGTGTCGGTTCAACTGAATCGAAATGAATGCCCCCTCTCCCGCTTGCGGGAGAGGCGAGAGACGCGCGTCAGCGCGCCGGGTGAGGGTGTCTGCTCGTGTCGAAACTTGTGTACACCCTCACCCGGGACGCCGCGACGAATGTCGCCTCCGCGACGGGCGCGTCTCTCGCCTCTCCCGCAGGCGGGAGAGGGGGGTAATGTGCCGGCGCTGGGTTCTTAGCGGCCCTTTTTGCGCGCCGCGTAGCGGGCATCGCGCGCTGCTTTTTGCGCGGCTTCGCGGGCGATGGCGATCAGCCGGTCCTGTTCGGCCTTGACCACCGCTTCGGCTTCCTTGGCGAGCCGGGCTTCTTCGGCCTTTACGGCGGCTTCGGCGCGTTCGACCTTGCGCTGTTCTTCGCGTTCGGCGCGCTTTTCGGCGGCGCGGGCGCGGGCGGCGAGCGCATCCTCGTTCGGCGGCGGCGCGCTGCGGAACTTGTCGAGTTTGGCCTTGCGGGCTTCGGCGGCCGCTTTGGCGCGGTCGAGGTGATCGGGGAGTTTGAATGCCATAGGGGGCGGTCTTTAGCCCTGTCTCTATTCCGCTGCAACCGCTTGTGATGCGCGCGCCACCGAAACCGGTGTGCCGACCAACGCAGCATTGCCCGACAGCGGGTCGATGCGGCTGCGAACGGTGAGATCATTGTGCGAAACGCCGGGGCGCTGCGCCGCGACCGACAGGCGGATGCCGGGGCGATCATGGCCGAAACCATGCGGCAGCGAGACGACGCCGGGCATCATCGCATCGCTGATCTCGGCGGCGACCGTGACCGCGCCGGCGGCGCTGGTGATCGTGACGTCCATGCCGTCGGCGATACCGCGCGCTTCGGCATCGGCGGGCGCCATCATCAGTGTGCACCTCGCGGGGCCTTTGGCCAGCCGGTGCGAATTGGCCAGCCAGCTATTGTTGTTGCGGACATGGCGGCGGCCGATGAGCACCAGGCCGTCCCCCGGCGCTTCGGCCAGCCAGTCGGCGAAACGCCCGGTCAGGTCGGCGATCAGCACGTCGGGGGCACAGGCGATGCGTTTGTCGGGCGTGCGCAGGCGTTCGGGCAGGCGTACTTCGAGCGCACCGAGATCGAGCCCGTGCGGGTGCGCCTCGATATCGGCGAGCGACAGGCCGCGCGGTGAATTTTTCAGCATGCGGTCGAGCGTTTCGCGCGGGGTGACGATATTGGGAAGCGTCTCCCCGGTCGCCGCCCCGATGGCGCGGGCGAGTTCGGCGACGATTTCCCAATCGCTTTTCGTCTCCGGCGTGCGGTCGAACACCGGCGGCGAATATTTGGCGAAGTTCCTGACTGCGATGGGGGCGAGGAACAGCGGGTAATGGTCCTTTTCCAGCGGGCCACACGGCGGCAGGATGTAATCGGCATGGGCGCTGGTTGCCGTCACATACATGTCGATGCTGACCATCAGGTCGAGCGTGTCGAGCGCTGCATCGAGCGCACCGCCATCGGGTACCGACAGCACCGGGTTACCGGCGATGGCGAACAATGCCTTGATCTGGCCGGCTCCCGGCGTGGCGATTTCTTCGGCCATCGCCACGGCAGGAAATTCGCCGAGCAGTTCGGGATGGCCCGAAACACGGCTGTGGAAACGCCCCTGCGAGCCCGATCCGGTCTGGCCGACGATATCGACCGCAGGCGAGGAAAACATGGCGCCGCCGACGCGATCGAGATTGCCGGTGGCGATGTTGAGCAGCACGATCAGCCATTGCGCCAGCGTGCCGAATTCAGCGGTCGACACGCCGATGCGGCCATAGACGATGGCGGGTTCGCCCGCACCGAGTTCGGCGGCAAGGCCGCGAATCACCGCTTCGTCGATGCCACAGGCCACAGCGAGCGCCGGGATTTCGAACGTGCGCAGTGCCGCCCACAGATCATCCCAGCCATCGAGCATCGCGCCCAATCGGCCCGGATTGACCAGCCCTGCCTCGTCGAGCGCCAGCAGCAGCGCGACGAGCAGCGCCGGGTCGCTGCCCGGCCGCACGAAATGATGCGCATCGGCGATCGCCGCCGTTTCGGTGCGGCGCGGATCGATGACCGTCAGCCGGCCGCCGCGCGCCTGCAGCGCCTGGATGCGTTTTTTGACATCGGGCACCGTCCAGACGCTGCCGTTCGATGCCAGCGGGTTGCCGCCGATGATGACCATGTGCTGCGTCCGGTCGATATCGGGGATGGGAAACAGCGCGTTGTGGCCGAACATCAGCAACTGGACGAGCTGGTGCGGGATCTGGTCGACGGTCGAGGCCGAAAACGCCGCGCGCGCGCCGATGGCTTTCCTGAGCGCCGGCACCTGCGGCGAGATGCTGTAATTGTGCGCGGTCGGGTTGCCGAGATACAGCGCCGCTTCGCCGCCGGCGCGGCGGATATCGGCCATGCGCGCCGCGATTTCGGCATAGGCGGCTTCCCAGGCGATCGGCAGCCAGGCATCGTCGACGCGCTTGACGGGGGTGCGCAGCCGGTCGGGATCATTTTCCAGGTCGGCCAGCGCTTGCGATTTGGGGCAGACATGGCCGCGCGACAGCGGATTTTCGGGATCGCCCTTGATCGACAGGATGGTGCGCCCTTCGACCGTGATGATGACGCCGCAATTGGCTTCGCACAGATGGCAGGTGCGGTTGTGGCTGGTCGGCATG
>JBBRVH010000156.1:0-6033 GCA_038246995.1 Sphingomonadales bacterium | reverse complement strand
CCGCCTGCGGGAGAGGCGAGAGACGCGCCCGTCGCGGAGGCGACTTTCGTCGCGGCGTCCCGGGTGAGGGTGTGTCGGCATACCGAACCCGGGGTCCACCCTCACCCGGCGCACTGGCGTGCGTCTCGCCTCTCCCGCAAGCGGGAGAGGGGGAAAAAAAACAGGTCACAACCATCGCCATCAATCCCTGATGAAACCACCGCCATCGACGGTCAGTTCGGTGCCGGTGGTGAAGCTGGCCTCGTCGCTGGCGAGGAAAAGCACTGCCGCCGCGATCTCCTCGGGCTTGCCGCAGCGCCCCATCGGGTGGTTCTGGGCAAAGCCGGCATAGGCCTGTTCGCGGGTCAGTTCGGGCGTCAGCGCCAGATAGCGTTCGAGCATCGGCGTTTCGATCGCGCCGGGGTGGACGCTGTTGGCGCGGATCGGCCAGCCGGCAGCGGCACATTCGAGCGCGGTGCATTTGGTCAGCATCGCCACCGCCGCCTTCGACGCGCAATAGGCGGCAAAGATGCCCCCCGGGCGCAGCGCCAGCATCGACGACATGTTGACGATGCTGCCGCTTTCGCCCGCCGCGACCATGGCGGGCAGTGCCGCCTGGGTGCCGTGGAAAACCCCATCGAGATTGATGCGCATGGTCCGCGCCCAGCTTTCCTTGCTGACGGTCGACGCGGTGCCGGGTTCGGAAATCCCGGCATTGTTGACCAGGATATTGAGCTTGCCGAAGCTTTTCAGCGTCGCTTCGACAGCGGCGTCCCAGCTTTCGGGCAGGGTCACATCGAGCAGGATCGCATCGGCGGCATCGCCCAGTTCGCGCGCCAGCGCCCGGGCCTTGTCGACCTGGATATCGCCGAGCATGACCCGCGCCCCTTCCCGCACGAACGCCCGCGCCGATGCGGCGCCCAACCCTTCGGCGCCGCCGGAAATCAGTGCCACCTTGCCCGCGAGTCTGCTGCCCATGCTCTAAACTCCCGAATTTCTGTTGCTTGTCATGCCCGCGCAGGCTGGCATCCAGCCCGCCCGCTGGCGGCAACGCCGAGGTGCACGGCGGCACGGCTGGATGCCAGCCTGCGCGGGCATGACAGGCGGGGTGACCATCAACGCTCCAAAATCGCCACGGCCGAAAGCCCGGGCGCGCCATAGACGTGCGAATAGGCGATTTTTGGCCCCTGCCCGTCACGACCCGCGACCTGGCGACCGCCGCCACCCCCGCGCAATTGCACGACATTTTCATAGACCTGCCGCAGCCCCGAGGCGCCGATCGGTTCGCCACAGGCCAGGCAGCCGCCATCGGTATTGACCGGCAGCGCGCCGTCCAGCCGGGTGCGGCCTTCCGCCAGCCAGGCTTCCTGCTCGCCATCGGCGCAAAAGCCGTTTTCGGCCATGTGCATGATTTCGGCACCACTTTCGGTATCCTGCAACTGCGCGACCTCGATATCGGCGGGGCCGATGCCCGCCATTTCAAAGGCGGCGCGGCTGGCGAGATTGGTTGCCGACAGGCCGCGTTCGATATCGATCGACGGCGCGAACACTTCGAACGATCCCGGTGGCCGGGTGCGGATGGCGACCGCGGCGACTTTCACCCCTTTCACGCCAAGTTCGCGGGCCTTTTTCGCCGACGCCAGCACCAGCGCCACGGCGCCTTCGGCCGGCGCGCAGAACATGAACTTGGTCAGCGGATCATTGACCATCTGCGAATTCAGGATCGTCTCCAGATCGACCGCCTCGCGCCGCCAGGCGTGCGGGGCATGGACGGCGTTCGAAAACGCCTTTTCGGCGACGCGGCCGAGCGTGGTGGGCGTGATGCCGTGCAGTTCCATGTAGCGGCGCAGTTTCAGCGCGAAAAACTGCGTCGTCAGCATCAGGCCGGTTTCGCCATACCAGTCGGGCAGGCCCCATTCGGCGGGTTTCGGGTCGAAACTGCCGCGCGGATGCTTGTCGAAGCCGACCGCGAGCGCCAGATCGGCCTGGCCGGCCTTGATCGCGGCGACCGCCGAGCCCAGCGCCGAGCCGCCGGTCGCGCAGCCATTGGCGACATTGATGAACGGCACGCCGGTCAGCCCCAGCCGCGACACCATGATATCGGCATTGCCCGCCGCCGACGAACCGCCGAACGCGGCTTCGATGGCCCGCCATTCCACCCCGGCATCGGCGAGCGCCGCGCGCGCCGCGACCACCCCCTGGTCAAGCCCCGAAGCGCCATCGGTGCGCCCGAAGCGGTGGATGCCGATACCGATGATGCACACGTCGATCATGAGGCGGGTCCAAAGGCAAAGGTCTGGCCGGTGCCGAACGGGATGAGGCGCAGGGCAACCGGCAGGCCGACCTTCAGGCTGTCGAAGGCCAGCCCGTCGAAACGCGCCTCGACGATCACTTCATCGGCAAGCTCGACATAGCCGAGCGCAAAGGGCTCGAACGGCGCCGGCCCGGCATAGGGCGGCGATTTGGGGGGAAAGCGCTGCACCGTCCAGCTCCAGATAATGCCATGGCGCTTGAGCGGGACGGGGTCGAAGCCTTCGGCACAGGGAAAGACGATGCGGCCGGTTTCGGGGTCGCGCCCGCCGATCAGCCGCGGTCGGGCTTCATCGGTCCACAGGTCGCTCATGCCGCCCGCCGGTAATCATCGAGCGCGGCATTGCCGTCACCGAAGGTCAGCGCCAATACGCGAATGCGCTTCAGCGCATGGCCGATGACCAGTTCATCGGTGATGCCCATGCCGCCGTGCAGTTGCACCGCGGTATGGGCAACGGTGAGCGCTGCAGCGGCGACGAACGCCTTGGCGCCGGCCGCCGCGCGGGCGAAATCGGCCGGTTCGGCAAGCGCTGCCCGAATGACCTGCGACCGCGCCTGTTCGACGAGCACATAGGCATCGGTCATCCGGTGCTGGATGACCTGGAAGCTGCCGAGCGGTTGCCCGAACTGGGTGCGGGTCTTCACATAGGCAAGCGTCGTGTCGAACAGCAGGGTCATGAGCCCGAGCATTTCCGCCGCCGCCGCTGCCCATGCCGTCGCCACCACCGGCAACAGCGTTTCAAGCCCGCCGGCGAGCCGCGCTTCGCCGCCGACATCCACGCCGCGCAGCGCAATTTCGGCCGCTACCGAACCATCGGCAAGGCGATAGGCGCGGCGATCGACCCCGGCCGCTGTCGCCGAAACGAGAAAGAAACCGATACCATCGCGGTCGCGCGTCGCGCCCGAAATCCGCGCCGAAACGATGAAGATATCGGCGCCGCCGCCGGCGACCACCGCGGTCTTGGCGCCATCGATCGTCCAGCCATCGCCCCTGGCTTTCGCAGTGGTGGCAACATGCGCGAGATTGTAGCGCGCCTCGCGTTCGGCATGGGCGAGGACGACCAGGCTGTCGCCCGCCAGCGCCGGTGCGAGCGCTGCCACGGCGTTCCCCGCGTCGAGCAGCCCCAGCGCGATCACCGCCGCATCGAGCACCGGTTCAGCCACCAGCCCGCGGCCGATCACCTCCATCGCCGCCATCAATTCGACCCGGCCGCCACCCAGCCCGCCGTTCGCCGCCGACACCGGCAGCGCCAGCACGCCGGATTCGGCCAGCCGCGCCCAATGCGCCGCGGCAAAGCCTTTCGGACCCTGCCGTGCCGCGCGCCGCGCCTCGAGATCGCCGCCATAGCTGTCGGAAACGAAACGCTCGACCGCCGCCTTCAACAGCGCCTGGTCTTCGGTCAGGTCGAAATTCATGCGCGTTCCACCACCAGGTCGAGCCGCCGCAGGCCGCGCAGCAGCATGTTGGGCGGGTGGACGATCGCCGCCCCCGGTGCCAGTTCGAAGCCGCCGACCTTTTCCAGTAATACGTCGAATGCCACCGCCAGTTCCTTGCGGCTGAGCATGTTGCCGACGCACATGTGGATGCCGCGGCCAAAGGCGAGATGGCTGCGGGCGTTGCGTCGGGCGACATCGAAACGGTCGGGGTCTTCGAACTTGGCCGGATCGCGGTTGGCGGCGGCAAAGCGCAGCATCATCATGCTGCCACCCGGCACCGCGACACCGCCGAGTTCGGCATCGCGCTTGACGACGCGCCACAATCCGGCGGTCGGGCTTTCGAGGCGCAGCATTTCCTCGACCATGTTGGGGATGAGGGCGCGGTCGGCGCGCACCCTTGCCGCCTCGGCGGGGTTCTGGATGAGCAGCAGCACGCCGCCGGCCAGCGTCGAGGTCGTCGTCTCGTTGCCGGCGACCATCAACTGCTGGAGGATCGACATAAGCTCGGCATCGTCGAGCGGCTGTTCGCCCTCGATACGGGCGTTGACGAGATCGGACAGCAGGTCCTCGCGCGGGTGGGCGCGGCGCGCATCGATATGGACCTTCATGGCGTGCTGAAATTCCACGACGTCGCGGGCGCATTCAAGCTCGCGCTCCTTTGAAATCATGCCCCCCAGCCGATCGGCAAAGGCATCGGACCAGCGCTTGACGGTGGCAATGCCCTCGGCACTGATGCTGCCATCGGCCTGCGCAATGCCGATCTGGCCGGCGATGACCGCGACCGGCAGGGGAATGGCGAAATCATGGACGAAATCGATCTTCCCGTCGGCGGGAAAGGCAGCGACCAGCCGTTCGACGATGGCGCGGATATCGGCCTCGATCGCATCGACGCGCTTCATCGAGAACGCCAGATTGACCAGCTTGCGAAAGCGCGTGTGGACCGGCGGATCGGCGGTCAGCAGGGTGTTGCGCTGCGGCCAGCCCTTTTCAAGCTCGGCGGTGACGTCGGGGTCGGCCGAGCGCTGGCCGGCGAGCAGGGCGGAGAAATCGTTGGAAAATTCGTCGACCCGGCCGGTGGCTTCGGCGACAAGGTCGTAAGACGATACCAGGGTGATGTTGGTGCCGGGCAGCAGCATCACCGGCCGCTGCGCAATCGCCGCCTGGTAATAGGCGAACGGATCGGCGAGCACCTCGGGCATGAACAGGCTGGTCGTATCGAGATCGATCTGGCTCATGATGGCAAGGCTAGGGCGCTTGCCCCCCGGCTGGCGACGCTGATTAGTAACAGGGGGAAGGCTCGGGCTGTGGAGTCGTATTCATCGTCATGCCCCCTTTCCCGCTTGCGGGAGAGTCGAATCGCCGACTTCGGCGAGCGGGTGAGGGTGTTACTTTGCTGCGACAGGGGGGAACACCCTCACCCGCCGCGCTGGCGCGCGAGTCGCCTCTCCCGCAGGCGGGAGAGGGGGGAGGCTCAGCCCGGCATCTGAGACGTGAATTCGGCAAGATCGAAATAATCGCGCCATTCGCTGATCTTGCCATCCGTGATGACGAACGTCCCCATCACCCGGATGACGACCGATTTGCCGGCAATGACAAAGCGGTCGGTGCGCTCGGTCAACACGACATTGCCGGCGGCGGCGATATGGTGGATCTCGAATTCGGCAGCGCTGACCGGAAAGCCGATAAGAAAGGCCTTGAACGCCGCGATCCCTTTAACGGGCGCCATCGGGAGATTGTGGTAGAAAATATCGTCGCTGAGCGCTGCGAGAATGGCGCCCTCGTCCATCCGGTCCCAGGCGGCGCAGAAATCGCGGACGATGCAGATGGCGGTGTCGGTCATGCTGGTGGCTCTCCCTGGCGCCATGCTTTCCACAGCCGCGCGCGGGCCGCAACTGCGCGGGCGGCCTGCCGTTACCGGTGGCGATGATCCCCCGGCTTTGCACCTCTCTGGCCCGGCAGCGGCGCGGCACCGCCGGCGTGGAATTCGCGCTCGTGCTGCCGTTGCTGGTGCTGATGATCATGGGGCTTGCCGATACGGTGCGGCGCACGCTGGCGCAGACCGATGCCGATGCGGTGGCGCAGACCGGCGCGCTGATAGCGCAGGCGCGCGGCTTCGATGTGGCGCGGATCGGCGCGGCGATGGCGGCGCATGATGCGGCGATCACGGTCGATTCGATCGTGCTGCTGGCCTGTGGTTCGGCGCCGGGCGGCAAGAGCAAGGACAGGGACAGGGACAGGCATAAAGGCAAAGGCAAAGCCGGGAGCAATGGCAATGGCAACGCCTGGGGCCGCTTCAAGCACCGCTTT
>JBBRVH010000155.1:0-6037 GCA_038246995.1 Sphingomonadales bacterium | reverse complement strand
GGGAGAGGCGAGAGGCGCGCCAGCGCCCCGGGTGAGGGTGTACACGCGCTTCTAAACGTGAGGACACCCTCACCCGCCGCGCTGGCGCGCGAGTCGCCTCCCCCGCAGGCGGGAGAGGGAGGCTCACCCTTACAGCTTGACCAGCATCTTCCCCGTATTGCCGCCCGAAAACAGCCCGATGAACGCATCCGGCGCCTTGTCGACACCTTCGAACACGGTTTCTTCCCAGGCCAGCTTGCCCTCCGCAATCCAGCCCATCATGTCGGCGAAGAACTGCGGGCGCAGGCTGGCGAATTCGCTGACGATGAAGCCGCGAATGCGCAGCGATTTGCCCACCACCTGGATGATGTTGCGCGGCCCCGGAATGGCTTCCATGCTGTTATAGCCCGAAATCATCCCGCATTCGGCGAACCTTGCAAACGGCCGTGCCATCTCGATGGCGACTTCCAGATGTTCGCCGCCGACATTGTCGAAATAGACGTCGATACCCTTGGGGACCGCGCTGCGTACTGCTTCCAGCAGGTTCCCGCACGTCTTGTAGTTGATGGCATGGTCGACACCGCGCGCCCGCAGCCAGTCGCACTTGGCATCGGTCCCCGCCGTCGCCACCACGGTGCAGCCCATGATCTTCGCCACCTGCGCCACCACCGATCCGACCGCCCCGGCACCGCCCGACACGAACACCGTCTCCCCCGCTTTGGGCTGGCCGATTTCGCGCAGGCCCGCATAGCCGGTCAGCCCCGGCATGCCGAGCACGCCCAGAAACGCCTGATCGGGCACGCCAGCCTGGCGCGGCAGCTTTTCGAGCGCGGCAGCGGGGGCGACAAAGGCTTCGCGCCAGCCGAACATGCTCGACACCAGATCACCCGGCGCAAAGCCTTCGGCGCCCGACGCCACGACCTCGCCGATCGCGCCACCCTGCAGCACGGCACCAACCTGGAACGGCGGCACATAGCTGGCGCGGTCGTACATGCGGCCGCGCATGTACGGATCGACCGACATGAAGCTGTTGCGCACCAGCACTTCGCCGGCACCCGGCTGGCCGACATCGACCGTCGCGAGTTCGAAATGCGCCGCTTCGGGCGTGCCTTCAGGGCGGGATTTCAGGCGGATTTCGCGGGATTGAGTCATGATCGGGCTTTCCTTCGGGCTGTGCGCCGTGGCGGGATAGCCTGCCCGGCGGCAAGCGTCATCCCGGCATTGCACAGCTTGCCCTCGGGCCGAATTCGCGCCATCATTACAAAATGTACAGAATTGCATTTGCAGCCATGGCTTTCGTTGCGTTGTCGGGGTGCGCCGCCTCGATCGGGGGGCGCGGGCCGACCGGGCTCCAGGGTGCCGCGGGTATTGCGGGCCAGCCCGGCCCCGCCGGCCCGGCGGGGCCACAGGGGCCGGTCAACGCCGGTCCGCAGCTTCAGAAAATGCTGCGCAGCGCGGTGGATATCACCGTGCCCGGCGATATCGATGTGGTCGTTACAGATGGCGCCGCCGTGTCCGTCCGCCTGCCGCCGGCGGTGGCCGGCAACGGCCGCACCATCACGATCCGCGCCTTTGGTGGCCGGGCGCGCGTGGTTGCCGCCAACGCCGATCTGATCGACAGCAGTGCCAGCCACGCGCTCGATCGCGGTGAGATGATCACGGTGATCAGCGATGGCGATCGGCGCTGGGTGATCATCGGGTCCAGCGACCTTTAGGCGGGTCGCGCTTCAATCCGGATCGTCATCCCCGAACGGAATTTCACCAAGCGCGCCGGGATCGAAGACCAGCGGCCCGCGAATCAGCTGGTCCGCCCCTTGTGTCGGGTCGCCACTGCACAATTGCAGATCGAGCCGTTCGCCATCCCGCCGGCGGAACTCGGTTTCGATGGCATCGACGATGGTGGGCGGCGTGCCCAGCGCCTCTAGCGCCTCGCGGCCCATGCGCACCCCTGATTCGAACGTCTCGCGCACCACGGTTTCCACCCCGGCCCGCCGCAGCGCCAGCAGATGGGTGCGATCGAAGGCGCGCGCCAGGATCGGCAGATCGGGCCATTGCTGGCGGATCGGCGACAAGGTCGCCACCGGGTCCCAACCGCCATCGATGGCGAAGATCAGCAGGCCGGCGCTGTCCACCCCCGCGGCGCGCAGGATGTCCATGCGCCGGCCGTCGCCGAAATACACCTTGATGCCGAAGCTTTTGGAAATGTCGATGATTTCGGCATCGAGATCGATCGAGGTCACCTGCACGCCGCGCGCCGCCAGCATCTGCGCCACCACCTGCCCGAAACGGCCGCCGCCAACGATGATCGCCCGGCCTTCGACGCCATCGCGATGCTGGTCGGTTTCGGGGCCGGCGCGATCGGCCACGGTCGCCGTCGCCGGTTGCAACCGCGACGCGGCAAGGAAGATCAGCGGCGTCACCGCCATCGAAATCGTCACCACCGCGCCGAAAATCTGCGCCGCCTGGGCGGTGATCAGCATGCCCCGCGCCGCTTCGGCAAACAGCACAAAGCCGAATTCGCCGCCCTGCGCCAGCAACAGCCCCATCTGGAAACTGCGCGTCGGGCCCGAACCGAAGCTGCGCGCCAGCGCGGTGACGACAGCGGTTTTAACCGCCATCACCCCGGCGACCAGCCCCAGGATCAGCCCCCAATGGTCGCGCACGACGCCAAGATCGAGCGTCATGCCGATCGCCATGAAGAACAGCCCGAGCAACAGCCCGCGAAACGGTTCGATATCGGCCTCGAGCGCGTGGCGATACGGCGATTCAGCGAGCATGACGCCGGCTACGAACGCCCCCAGCGCCATCGACAGGCCGAGCGAGGCCATCAACAGCGCACTGCCGAGCACCGACAGCAACGCCGCCGCCACAAAGGCCTCGCGCGCGCCCAGCCGCCCGATGATGCGAAACACCCATGGCAGCACATAGCGCCCGACGAGCACCAGAAAAGCCAGCGCCGCCACCGTCATCGCTGCCATCTGCCAGCCCGGCAGCGCATCGGGATCGGGCACGCGCGACAGTGCGGCAACGATGGTCAGCATCGGCACGATCGCCAGGTCCTGGAACAGCAGCATCGAGAAACTGCGCTCGCCGAACGCCGTGCCGGCGATGTTGCGCTCGGTGAGCAATTGCATGACCAGCGCGGTCGACGACAGGCCGAGCGGCAGACCGACGACCAGCGCCGCCTGCCAGGTCAGGCTGGTCATCAGCATGATAAGTTCGGTCAGCGCCAGCCCGCAGAGCACCACCTGCGCGGCGCCAAGCCCGAAGATGTCGCGTCGCAACGCCCATAATCGCGACGGTTGCAGTTCCAGCCCGATGACGAACAGCAGCAGCACGATGCCGAATTCGGCGAATTTCAGAACCGATTCAGGCTCGCTGACCAGCCCGAGCAACCCCGGACCGATGATGATCCCTGCCGCGAGATACCCGAGCACCGCGCCCAATCGCGCCCGGATGAACAACGGCACCAGCACCACCGAAGCGCCGAGGAACACCACGGCTTCGGGCAAAAAGGCCGGCGTTTGTTCGGCCGCCAAGGATCAGGCCGCGCGGGCGCTGCTGGCGGCGGCAATCGCGGCGATGGCGGCATCGAAGGCCAGCAGGATCGACGGGTGCCGGGCACGATGCGGCCGCGCCGGGGCGAACACGGCCATGCCGGGCCAGGCCGGTTCGGCGTCGCGGCGCGCCGCCAGCCAATCGGCAAGCTCGGCGCGGGCCGCGGCCAGCGCTGCTGCATCGCTGCCGATGATCTGCGCCGCCACCAGCGCCGCCGCCGCCTGGCCGAGCGCACAGGCGCGCACTTCCTGGCCGAAACGCACGATCCGGCCTTCGCTGTCGAGATCGACATCGGCAGTGATCTTGCTGCCGCACACCGGCGATACCTTCAGCGCCGAACCTTGCGGCGCCGTCAGCCGGTTTGCCGTCGCGGTCGACGCGGCGAGCCGGAGAATCTGGGTATTATAGAGCGCTTCTGACATGCACGCCGATATAGGGCGTCGCGGCGGCGCTGGCGAGAGGGGCGCTCAGCCGGGCGTGTCGCCGAACAGCGCGGGGCGGTAGCGCGGCTTGACGAACGGCCGCACCGCCTCGGGCCAGGGCAAGGTGATGATATAGCTGCCCTCGGCATAGGAACCGGCGACATAGGGGCCGATCAGCACGCGCAACTGCATCGCGGTCGCCGACAGGCCGCCATAGGGCACCACCGGCTGTTCGGACAGGCTCGGGCAGGCATCGAAGCCGCCACTGCCCGGCTGGGTGCCGCGCCGCGCCCGCTGCATTTCGGCAAGCGCGGCGCAATAACCCGGCTCGATCAGCTTGCGGACGCGCGGCCAGTCGCTGAACAGCGCGTCGATGGCCAGGCTGCGCCGCGCCGCCTTGTCCCAGATCTGCACGGCATGGCCGGTGTTGCCATGCGCGCCGCCGGTGAAACTATAGACTTCGCCCGCCAGCGCGAGAAATTGCGGGGTATCGGCAGCGAGCGACCAGTCGCTGATGGTTTCATGGCGGCGGAAGGGGTAACCCGACATTCGCGCACTCGCCGCATCGCGCGCCGCCGCTCGCCCCGCCTTTGCCGCCTCGGCCAACGCCGCGCCACGCATCGCCCGCAGCAGCGCCGGCTGCGTCGCCACCTCGGGCGCGACGCGCCAGCGCCACTGGTGATCAGGCGTAGCCTGGCGGATCAGCAGCGCGGAGGCTGGAATGGGGGCGGCAGGTTTGGCGAGAACCGGGACGGCGACGAGCATAGCGGCAGCCAGGAGATGCTTCATCCTTTGTCGCCTTCTATTGGATAATCGGTGAATGTGGCCGTGCCATCGGCATCGACTTCGACCAACTGGTTCACAAGGTTCGCGCCCCGCACTTCAATCGCATCGAGTGCAGCCATGAACAACCGGACTTGGCCGGCAACGTTGATCGACGGCAGGATAATCAACAGCCCGGCATGGAGATCGACCTGCCGGTAAAGTGCCACGAAATCGCGGCGGTTGTTGGTCACGAAGGTGAAATCGCCATCGACGATTTTCGGCATGAGCGCCCGATCACTATAGCCGAGCAGCGACAGGAAGTTGATGTGCGATGCATCATGGCCTCGCGCATGGGCTTCTGCCACTAGTTCGACGGTCAGGCATTCATCGAATAGAAAACGAATCAGAGCTTGCCCAGCGCCTCTGCCCAGCGCCGCACCGCCTCCACACCGCCGAACGGCAGCGACGGATAGTGACGGACGATTTCACGCACATCGTCGCCGTCCTTGATCATCAGCAGGATGGTCGCGGCTGGAATCCGCGTTCCGGACACGCAGGGCCAACCGCCCATGATTTCAGGGTCGCTGGTGACTTCGACAACACGCGGCACGTGTGGCGGGCGGAGCATGGTAGCCATCCGTTATGCATAGCAGCTTCGCCAACCCGCCGCGAGTCAGGCGCGTCGCCACGTCGTCCCGCCAGGTCCGTCTTCAAGCACGATGCCGGCAGAGGTGAGTTCGTTCCGGATACGATCGGATTCGGCCCAGTTCTTCGCCGCGCGCGCGGCGTTGCGAGCGGCGACTAAATCATCGACGTCTTTCACGACGAACCCAGATTGAAACCACTCGTCTGGATCGATCTCGAGCAGCCCAAGCAATCGAGCGCTGGAAATCAATTTTGCTCTTGCACCTTGGACGGACGCGTTCCACATCGCGGGTCCCCAAATATCCTGTAATTCGGGAACAGGCCTTACTAAACATTCACTTAAGAATATAGCCAATCGATTTAGATTGCCAATCGCGAGCGGCGTGTTGAGATCGTTTGTCAACGCCAGAACAAAGGTCGAGTCAGGGACTTTCTCGCGATAACTCCGCTCCGATTTTGAGCGGCGCAGCAACCCGTAAAAGTAGTCTAAACGTTCTTTGCAACGCTCCAGCAATTCCCCCGTCCATTCCAGCGGCTGCCGGTAATGCGCGCTGAGCAGCGCCAGCCGCAGCACCTCGCCGTGCCAGCCCTGCGCCTGCAACTCCGGGATCGTCTGGATATTGCCCAGCGATTTCGACATTTTCTCGGCGCTTCCCATGTTGAGGAAG
>JBBRVH010000154.1:0-6139 GCA_038246995.1 Sphingomonadales bacterium | reverse complement strand
TGATTTCGTCGTTGTCGACCAGCTGATCGATCGCACAAAGGCGCGCGCCTCGACCTTTTTCGAGGATGGTATCGTTGCCCATGTGCCGATGGCCGACCCGGTATGCCCGCGGCTGACCGCGCTGGCGGCAGCAGCAGCGCGCGCGGCGGGGGCGACGGTGCACGGCGGCGCCACCTGTCTCGTCATGGAAGGCCCGCAATTTTCGACGCGGGCCGAAAGCCGCCTTTACCAGAGTTGGGGCTGCGACATCATCGGGATGACGGCGTGCCCCGAAGCCAAGTTGGCGCGGGAGGCGGAGCTGCCCTATGCGCTGTTGGCCATGGTGACGGACTATGACTGCTGGCACGATGGGGGGGATGTCGATGTCGCCGAGATCATCCGGGTGATGGGCGCCAACGCCGCGATTGCCCGTGCGGCCGTCGTCGCGTTGGTGAAATCGCTGCCGGCGGAGCGCCTCGCCTCGCCGATCGACACCGTGCTCGATACCGCGTTGATCACCGCGCCCGAAGCCCGCGATCCGAAGATGCTGGCGCGGCTCGATGCGATCCTGCGGCGAATGAATGCCGCCGGCTGAGTTTATTCGGGCTTCGCCGCCACCAGTTTCGGCGCTGTCGCGAACGGCTTGATACCGAAATCCGGGTAGATTTCGCTCGGAAAATAGACGGCGCCATCCTTGACGACCATGCGGATCGCCTTGATCGCCTTGAGATCCTTGACCGGATCACCCGCGATCAGGAAGAAATCCGCCAGCTTGCCCTTTTCGATCGAGCCGAGCCGGTCGCCCTGGCCCACATAGTTCGCGGTTTCGAGCGTGGCCCGCGCCAGGATTTCGGCCGGGGTGAAGCCGGCCTTCTGATACAACTCCAGTTCGCGGTGATAGCTGAACGAGCCGCCGGTATCGGTGCCGAAGACGATGAAGACGCCGCGTGCCTTGAGCATCGCGACGGTCTTGATGATCTGGTCGAAGGCGCCGCGATAGGCGGCATCGTCGCCCGGCGCCGACACATCGATCATGGCTTGCCGCGCGCCGCGCTGCCAGCCGATCGGCATGTGATCATAAATGTCGGTGGACCCCGGCCAGATCGTGCCATCGCGGTTCTGGGTGAGCATTTCAGTGATGTTGAGCGTCGGGTCGATCGCGCGCTTGCCATCGACCATCAGCCCGATGGTGTGCTGCACCGGCGCGCTGTTCAGGTCGAGTGCCGGCAACCGCTTGAGCGCCGTCAAGCGCAGCAACTGCCGGGTATCCTCGCCGGGTTTGAGCACCCAGCCGAGCATGAACTGGTTGATATGGGTCATTTCGTCATAACCGGCCTCGAGCATGGCATCGGCGGTCGAAAACGCCGGAACATGGCCCATGACCTTCAACCCGAGGCGGTGCGCCTCGTTGACCATGGCGGGCACATAGGCCGGGTTCATGCTGTTGTAGATCTTGATCGCCCAATAGCCGCGCGCCGCATACCAGCGCACCGCGTCGAGCGCCTGTGCCTCGCTGTCGACGACAAAGCCGTTGTTGGCGCTGAATGGTGATTTGCCCTCGATGAAGCCACCGCGAATGACGCGCGGCCCGGCGATGACGCCGCTGTCGATGCGCTCGACCAGCTTGGCAAGGACAGCATTGTCATTGCCCATGTCACGCACGCTGGTGATGCCGGCGGCCAGGTTGAGCAGCGCATCGTCCTGGCCGATATGGCCGTGCATTTCGTACATGCCGGGCACCAG
This sequence comes from Sphingomonadales bacterium, assembly GCA_038246995.1. Lineage (GTDB taxonomy): Bacteria > Pseudomonadota > Alphaproteobacteria > Sphingomonadales > Sphingomonadaceae > Sandarakinorhabdus. The sequence continues at coordinate 4,417 of JBBRVH010000154.1, read as the reverse complement.
CGTGCCGCCTTCGCCATCGATGTGCGCTTCGCCGGGCGTCGCCGGGCTGTCGTTGGGCACTACCGCGGCGATTTCGCGGTCGTTTACGATCACGCTGCGCAGGTCGGTGAGCGATTTGCTGACAGGGTCGAACAGCCTGACATTGGTGATGCGCAGCGGCGCGCCGGGCTTGTGGGCGGCGCGCGCCTGGATTTCGCTGAAGCGATCGGTCGACCATCTGGCGGCGATTTCACGCAACCGCGTCTGTTCGTTTTCATAGCCGGCGCGCAGGATGGCAAAATTCGGCGTCACATAACCGAACATGGCGCCTTCGCCATCCAGCAGCACATCCTCGGGGTCGAGATCGAGGCCGCTGACGGTGTAGCGGGTGACATCGATCGCTCCGCCCGCGCCAGCCACCTTCAGGGTTTCGCCCTTGTTCAACGTGACCGTGCCGCCGGGCAGCGCCGGCAGGCTGGCATCGGCATCCTGCAACAGCGCGCGGGCATAAAGCCCGGTGGCCCAGGCGCTGCCATTCTGGGCGATGTAAAGGCTCGGCGTGCCCACCTTGGCGCTGCCCTTGCCGGTCGAATCGGTCCAGGTCGCCTTGGCACCGCTGCGCGCAAAGCGCTCGCTGACCTTGCTGCCGAAGGTCGTGGTGCCATCGACCGTCCAGCTCGTCGGCAACCCGGCGGCATCGACGGTCAGCGTTTCCTTCATCGTCGGGCCGCGGCCGTTGTTCTTGTAGTCGAAATCGATCACCGAGCGATTGCCGGTGGAATCGACGTTGAGATGCCCGACAGTCTTGCCGCCGAAGATAACCGAAAAACGCTCGGTGAGAGGGGCGGCCAGTGCGGTGGTGGCGGAAAGGACAAGGGCGAGGGCGACAAGGCTTTTCATCCCCAAAGCTAACCACCGGGCTGTGACAAAGGCAAGCTGGCGGCACGGCGTGCGGGCGGATAGGAAGCAAGGCGACAGGAGCCACCATGCAGCAGATCGAGATCGACACCAGCGCCGGGCGCCGCGCCGCGCTGCGGTGGGACAGCGCACCGGCTGGCGCGCCCTGGCTGCAGTTCGCCCATGCGACGGGGATGCACGCGCTTCTGTATGCGCGGCTGCTGGCGCCGCTCGCCGATCGCTTCAACATCATCGCCAGCGACGCGCGCGGCCATGGCCGCACCGCCGCGATCGAGCCGTGCGCGCTGGCTGGCGATTGCGTCGAATGGGAAGTCTTTGCCGCCGACACGATCGCTGTCATCGATGCGGTGGCGCCGGCGGCGCGCTGGCTGCTCGCCGGCCATTCGATGGGCGGTTCGGCCTCGCTGCTGGCGGCGGTGGCCGCCCCGGCGCGGGTGGCGGGGCTGGTGCTGATCGATCCGCCGATGATCCCCTTCGACATGGCGCGCGCAGCGCTGGCAGCGGGCGTGCGGACCCCCAATCCGATGGCCGATGGCGCCGGCCGGCGCCGCGCCGATTACCCCGATATGGACAGCGCGCGCGAACGCTGGCGCGGCCGCGGCGTCTTCAGCGGCTGGGACGATCAGGATCTCGATGCCTATCTCGGCGATGGCCTGGTCGCCACGGCGGACGGCGTGTCGCTGGCCTGTACACCGGCATGGGAAGCCGCCACCTTTCGCGGCGTCTCGCACCGTATCGAGGCGGCGCTGGCGGCGCTCGACCGGCCTTTCGCGCTGGTGGCGGGCGAGATCGGCTCCACCGTTCGCGACGCGGAATTCGCCATTTTCGCCGCGCATCCATGCTGCCTGTCGGCCGAGCGACTGGCCGGCACCAGCCATTTCGTGCCGCTTGAACGTGGTGACCGCGTCCGTGATGCGATCGTGCGCGTTTCAGCAGCCTGACCCGTGAAGGATAAACCCATGCGCCACCTGATATTGCTTTCGCCGTTGTTGCTCATTGCCTGTGGTGAAAAGGCCGATCTGCCGCTCACGGCGGGGCAGGGGCCAAACCCGACGCTGCCGGCGCCCAAGAAAACCCTGTTGCCCACCGTCAATTTCGCCAAGGTCGTCGGCTGGGCGGCGGGTGAAAAGCCAGTGGCGGCACAGGGGCTGGTGGTGGCGCCTTTTGCCCAGGGGCTCGATCATCCGCGCTGGCTCTACACGCTGCCCAATGGCGATGTGCTGGTTGCCGAAACCAATGGCCCACCGCGGCCCGAGGATGAAGCCGGCATCATGGGCAAGATCGCCAAGTTCGTGATGAGCCGGGCGGGCGCCGCGGTGCCATCGCCCGATCGCATCACGCTGTTGCGCGATGCCGATGGCGATGGCGTGGCGGAATTGAAGACGCCCTTCATCACCGGGCTTTATTCGCCGTTCGGCATGGTGCTGGTCGGCAATGACCTGTTCGTCGCCGAAGCCGACAAGCTGACGCGTTTTGCCTACACGCCCGGCGCCACCGCGATCACGACCAAAGGCTTCAAGCTGGCCGACCTGCCCGGGGGGCTGCGCAACCACCATTGGACCAAGAATGTCGTCGCGTCCGACAATGGCGACACACTGTTCGTTGCCGTCGGCTCCAATTCCAATGTCGCCGAAAATGGTCTGGCCGAAGAAAAGAACCGCGCCGCCATCCTCGCCATCGATGCCGCCACCGGCGCGACGGCAGTGTTCGCCACCGGCCTGCGCAACCCCGTCGGCATGGCGTGGAACCCGGTGACCGGGGAATTATGGGCCAGCGTCAACGAACGCGACGAACTGGGCTCCGATCTCGTTCCCGATTACATGACCAGCGTGAAACCCAATGCGCATTATGGCTGGCCGTGGAGCTGGTATGGCCAGAACGTCGATGTGCGGGTGCAACCCGCGAACCCGGCGATGGTGGCGAAGGCGATTGCGCCGGATTACGCACTGGGGCCGCATACCGCCAGCCTGGGCCTGGCCTTCGCCGCTCCAAACCAGAAACTGGGGCCGGGTTTTGCCAGCGGTGCCTTCATCGGCCAGCATGGCTCGTGGAACCGCAAGCCGCCATCGGGCTACAAGGTGGTGTTCGTCGCCTTCGATGCCGAGGGCAAGCCGCAGGGGCTGCCGCGCGACGTGCTGACGGGCTTCCTCGACGCAAAGGAACAGGCGCGTGGCCGTCCGGTGGGCGTGGCGTTCGATGCGAATGGCGCACTGCTGGTTGCCGATGATGTCGGCAACAAGGTGTGGCGGGTGCGCGCAGCGCGGTGATGCGGGGGGTGACGCGGCGGCGTTCGGGGCGTATTCGGGCAGGCAACAGCCGGAGTTTTTTGCGATGAACATCCAGTCACCGATCACCCCCGACACCCAGCACATGGCGCCGAAATGGCCGGCGTTCGACTGGCAGGACCCGTTGCTGCTCGATGCGCAACTGACCGATGAAGAACGCATCATCCGGGATGCGGCGCGCGGCTTTTGCGATGAAACGCTGATGCCGGTGGTCAAGATGGCCAACCGGACGGAAAGCTTCGACCCCGATCTGATGAAGAAGTTCGGCGCCGCCGGGCTGCTCGGGCCGACGATCGAAGGCTATGGCTGCGCCGGGGCGAGCTATGTCGCCTATGGCCTGGTGGCGCGCGAGGTCGAGCGCGTCGACAGCGCCTATCGCTCGGCGATGAGCGTGCAATCGAGCCTGGTGATGTACCCGATCTGGGCCTATGGCTCGGAAGCGCAGCGCCAGAAATATCTGCCCGGGCTGGCGAGTGGCGAACTGATCGGCTGCTTTGGTTTGACCGAGCCCGATGCGGGTTCCGACCCCGGCGGCATGAAGACCCGGGCGCGCGCCGTGCCGGGGGGCTATGTCCTCAACGGCGCCAAGATGTGGATCACCAATTCACCGCTCGCCGATGTCGCGGTGGTCTGGGCCAAGTGCGATGATGACAAGATCCGCGGCTTCGTAGTCGAGCGCGGCGATGTCGGCTTCACCACCCCCAAGATCGAAGGCAAATTCTCGCTGCGCGCCGGGGTGACCGGCGAAATCGTCCTCGCCGATGTGCATTTGCCGGCGGAACGCATCCTTGCCGGCGTTACCGGGTTGGCCGGGCCGTTCGGCTGCCTCAACAATGCCCGCTATGGCATCGGCTGGGGCGCGATGGGGGCGGCGGAATTCTGCTGGCACGCGGCGCGGCAATATACGCTCGATCGCAAACAGTTCGGGCGGCCGCTGGCGGCAACGCAGCTGGTGCAGAAGAAGCTGGCCGACATGCAGACCGAAATCACGCTGGGACTGCTGCTGGCGCTGCGCGCGGGGCGGCTGATGGACGAGGGGAAGCTTGCGCCGGAGGCAATTTCGATCCTGAAGCGCAACAATTGCGGCAAGGCGCTCGATATCGCGCGGGTCGCGCGCGACATGCACGGCGGCAACGGCATTTCGGCCGAATATCAGGTGATGCGCCACGCCGCGAACCTCGAGACGGTCAATACCTACGAAGGCACGCACGACGTCCACGCGCTGATCCTCGGCC
>JBBRVH010000153.1:0-6312 GCA_038246995.1 Sphingomonadales bacterium | reverse complement strand
CGAAGTCGTGCGCCACCCGATCGTCGGGCGCATCGTCGATGCCTATGAAGGCCCGCCGCAAGATGGTTGATGCCGGGTGCTGATCGTTGAAACCGATGTGGTCGCGGGTGACTGGCCAGCGCTCGCTTGGCCAGCGCTGGCCGATGCGGCGGTCCGCGGCGCGCTGGCGCAGACGCCGCATGGCCACCTCGCCGGTGGTGCGATCGGAGTCGAGGTCGGCATCCGCCTGACCGATGATGCCGAAGTGCAAACGCTCAATCGCGACTATCGCGGCAAGGACAGGCCGACCAACGTGCTCAGCTTTCCGATGGTGCAGGAAGACCTGCTCGAAGGCCTGGCCAACAGCGATGACGGCGAAGTCCTGCTCGGCGATATCGTGCTTGCGGCTGAAACCTGTGCGCGTGAAGCCGCCGAAAAGGGCTGGGCACTGCCCGATTATGCCCAACACCTGATTGTCCACGGCCTGCTTCACCTGCTAGGCTATGATCATGAACTTGGTGAATCCCAGGCTGTTGCAATGGAAGCGCTTGAATCGGCTGCCTGCCGCGCGCTCGGCCTGCCCGAACCCTATGCCGATTAGCCTTTAGCCATGCCCGACCCCGACAGTAGCAACGATTTCGCCTCGCGATTGTGGCGCGGGCTGCGCCTGCTCGTCACCGGCCAGGACCATGAACCGTCCCTGCGCGAAAGCCTGGAAGAAGCCATCGACGATCATGACGGCGACGAGGCGGCGCGTGACGATCTGTCGGCGGTCGAACGCGCCATGCTCAAGAACATGCTGCATTTCGGCGAGCGCGAGGCCGGCGACATCGGCGTGCCGCGCAGCGACATGGTGGTCTTCGATGTCGACGACGGCTTCCCGGCGCTGGTCGCGCTGTTCAAGGAAGCCGGCCACAGCCGCGTGCCGGTATTCCGCGGCGACCGCGACCATATCATCGGCATGATTCACATAAAGGACGTCTATGCGCTGATCGCCGAGACCTTCGATGATGCGGTGTCGTCGCAACGCTTTGCCGATCACCCCGTCGAAAGCCTGTTGCGCCCGGTGATCTTTGTGCCCGGATCGATGCGTATCGTCGACCTGCTCGCCCGCATGCGCGCCGAACGCACCCATATGGCGATGATCTTCGATGAATATGGCGGCACCGATGGCCTGGTCACCATCGAGGATCTGGTCGAGGAAATCGTCGGCGATATCGAGGACGAGCATGACGAGGCCGAAGCCAGCCTGTTGCTGCCGATCAACGACCGCCTGTGGGAAGCCGATGCGCGGCTGCCGCTCGAGGAACTGGAAAAACAGATCGGCACCAGCTTCGAAGACGCCGAAATCGGTGACGAGGTCGATACGCTGGGCGGCATGGTCTTCATGCTTGCCGGGCGGGTGCCGGCGACGGGCGAAATCGTCGAACACCCCGGCGGCTGGCGTTTCGAGATCATCGATGGCGATGCGCGGATGGTGAAACGGGTGCGCCTGCACGCGCCGGTCGACAAGGTGGCGGCGTAAGCAACGATTGCGACGACGCTGGATCGTCACCCCCGCGCAGGCGGGGGCCCATCGCCGGCGTTTGCCCGCAAAAGAACAAGATCAGGCGATGGGCCCCCGCCAGCGCGGGGGTGACGTATTACTTTGGGCGGCCCCCCTTCGCCAGACACAAATCGACCGGCGCTTCCGCTTGGGAAACGCCGGCCGGGTTGATGCCCTGAGGGCCGGTTTCTACTTCAGGTGACGAGCGAGATGCTTGTTCATTTCGAACATCGAGCATTCATCGACACCGAAAACCTTCTTGAGGTTGGCGTCGGCGACGATCTGGCGCTTGTCGGTCGGCTTCTGCAGGTCGTGCTTCTTGATATAGTCCCACACCTTGCTGACCACCTGGCCGCGGGGCAGGGGATCGGTGCCGACGATAACGGCGAGTTCGGCCGACGGCGTCAGCGGCTTCTGCAATGCATCGATTTTCTTGCCCGCGGGCTTGGCTGCTTCTGCCATAGGTCTCCCCTTCCATACGCACCTGGCGCCGTCCGACGTGGCGGCACCTTCTTTGCTGCCCTTGTGCTTAGCCGAACTTAGCTTTCACGCAACTGTCTCGATACCTCTTCGACAGAAGATTCGGCCGTTTCGAGGCTTTCCATGTCCTGTTGCACGCCGCGAAGGATGCGTGCGGCGAATTCGCGGTGCATCAGGCCGCGTTCATGGCCGGCGGCGCGGTCGGGTTCAAAGGCCTCGATATCGGCGCGGGAGATGCTGCCCTTGGCATCGAGCAGGCGTTCGACCGTGTCGAGCCGTTCCTTGACCACCGCGACTTCGCCGGCCAGCGCCATGACGATCGACAGGAGGCGGTCGCTCGCCGGGTCTTCCAGATATTTCGGGCGGGCGCCCTTGGGCTTGGCACCGGCCCGGGCGATCCAGTCGATGGGATCAGCGGTCATTCGGCGGCTTCCTGCATTTGGGCGCCGGCTTTCCAGGCGCCATAGGCGTGCCAGACGGCGGCCCGGCCGAAATCTTCGGCTTCCCCCTCCACCGAGGGCGGGAAGACGCTGGTGTCGACGACGGCGCGGACCTTGGCTTCGAACTGGTCGGCGCGCGGCAGGCCGGCGGTTTCCAGCACCTCGTGCATGTCGAAGGCATGCATGGCCGACCAGAAGGGTTCGTTGTTGTTGAAGGCGTCCCAATCGCGCATGAACTGTTCGAACAGCGGCATTTCGGCGGTATATTGCGGCTGTTCGAGATGGAGCATCAGCCCGCCCGGCGCCAGCACGCGCGCGCCTTCGGCGATGATCCTGGGCAGCGCCCTTCCCGATGTTTCGTGCAGGAACATCGTCGTCTGCACCCAATCGAAATAGCCATCGGGAAAGCGCGACAGATCCTCGGCGTTGGCCTGGACGAAGCGGATATTGTCGACCCCCAGCGATCGCGCCCGGGCATGGCCATAGCGCAGCACCGGTGCCGCGGTGTCGATGGCGATGACCTCGCAATCGGGAAAGGCCTGCGCCATCGGCACGGCGCTGTGGCCGACGGTGACGCCGATATCGAGGATGCGGCGCGGTTGCCAGCCCGGCCGGGTTTCCCGCGCCCATTTGGCCAGCGCCTGGCCGCCGCCATCGGACAAGGCGCCCATGCCGCCGCCGGTGGTGACGAAGATGCCGCAATCATAATTGGCGCCGGCCGAGACGTCTCCTGCGCGTTCCTCGCCATGATAGCTGCCGGGCATGCAATGGATGTCGACGGCTTTCTGGTAACGCGGGATGGCGATGGCGGGATCGAGCTCCAGCCCGTCGCCATTGCCGCTGGCGGCGCGGGCGCGGGCATCGAGATCATCGAGTTGCCGCAGCACGATCGAGCGGCCGTTCTGCTGGCGCATTTCCATGTTGTTGCGCTTCAGTGCCGACCAGAAGCGGTGGTATGGATCGGCATTCATGGCGCGGCGGACTTCGAAACGGTCCTGCGGTTCGCGGCCCTGTTCGGCGACGAATTTGGGCAGGGCGCGGCGTTCATAGGCCAGCTTGTTGCCCGGGCCGAGCGTGCCGGCGACATGCTTGTTGAGGTTGGCGAGGAAGTTGAAGCGCGCGCGTTCGTCGTGCGAGGCGTGCGGAAAGACCCCGTGCTTGCCGACGGCGCTGTACGGTGGCGGAATGTCGTCCTGAATTGCCATGGCCGTTCCCTTTGCGACTGTGCACCCGATGTGCGTTGGCGTTGCCGATATTCAACCGTGCGAAACGGGCCACCGCCTTGACGCAGGTCAAATCAATCCGGCATCGCTCAATCTTGCAATTACCTGTTCCTGGACGCGCTTGAAATGGTCGCGATCGGGAATGACCGCAGCGTGGTTGGCGATCAGCGCATCGGCGGGCTGGACCTGGCCGGCATAGGCGGCAGCGAACAGCTCCAGCCGTTGCCGCGACAGGTAATTGGTCATCCCCGGCTTGCGGCGGGCGCGGCGCAGCGCGGCAATGTCGAGATCGGCAAAGGCGGTGAAGGTTTCACCGCTGTTCGATTCGGCGAGCACAGTGCCCTTCCAGTCGATGATCGCCGAATTGCCATCGGCCGAAGCGAGCGGCATCGGCGTGCCGCTGATGCCCGCGGTATTGGCGCTGACGACATAGGCGAGATTTTCGATGGCGCGCGCCCGGCGGGCGAGTTGCTTGTGGGTGAGATTGGGCGAACCGATTTCGGACGAGCAGTGGACGAAAACCTCGGCGCCGCGCAGCGCCAGCGCCCGGGCGATTTCGGGATAGAGAATTTCTTCGGACGCGATGGCCGCCAGCCGGCCGATCTGGGTATCGGCGACCGGGAAAACGCCCTCAAGCCCGTAGATATCGAGATAGCGGGACCAGACATCGTGCGGAGTCACTGCATACATCGAATTCAAGCGGCGATAGCGCAGCACGACATCGCCCGACGGCGCGATAACGAAGCTGGTCTGGAAATACAGGCCGGGGAAATGCGCGTCGCTTTCATAGGCATTGCCGGCAAGGAACAGCCCGAGCGACTGGGCGACGCGGCCGAGCGCTTCATATTCGGCGCCGCCCGGCGCAATGGCGGCGCGATCGGCGAATTCGGGAATGGAGACGCGCCCCGGATAGGAGGTGAACAGATATTCGGGCAGCACCGCCAGCTTTACGGCGCTGCCGCCATATTGTTCGATGAAGATGCGGCTGTGGAGGATCTGCGCCGCCACGACGTCGATATGCGCCAGCATCGCAGCGCGGGTGGCGGCGCGGTCGGGCTGGCTGGCGACCGACCGCGCGGTCAACTGCATCGCGACGGCCGCGTAGAGCGGGATATCGGTCATGTCGTCCCCTTCGAAAAATCGGGGTAGCGGCCCAAAGTCAGCGGCAGCACGGCGCCGACCGCGAACAGCCCGATGGCGACGGCGAGCATGGCATCATAGCTGCCGGTGGCATCGCGCACCGCGCCATAGATGGCGGGCGAAATCGCCGAGCCGATGCCGAACGGCATGTAGAGCAGGCCGTAGATTTTCCCATAATGCGCCATGCCGAAATAGCGGCCCGCCAGATAGGCGATGAGGTCGCTTTCGGCGCCGGCGGCAAAGCCGAGCAGCAGCGCGCCGGCCATCAGACTGCCGATCGGGCCGCCCGTCCCCATCAGCAGCCAGCACGACAGCGCCGGCGACAGCAGGATCGGCACCAGCACGGCCGGCGCCCAGAAGCGATCGAACAACAGCCCGGTGATGACCCGGCCCGCCAGGATGCCGACCGCCATGACGCTCATCACCGTCGCGCCCTGCGCCGGCGAAAAGCCGTGCAGGCCGACGATCTGGATCATGTTGATGAACACCCCGCCATAGGCCAGCGCGACCAGCGCGATCGACAGCCAGATCACCCAGAGCCGATAGCCGCGCACCGCCTGCCCGACGTTCAGGCCGGTCAGATTGCCGTGCGCGTCGCTGATTCCGGCCGGGCGTTCGGCGACGGTCGGTTCGCGGAACAGCCATAGCGCGATCGGTGTCGCCACCAGCAGCGGCAGCAGCGCCAGCGTGGGGAAGGCGGCGCGCCAGCCGGTGCCGAACAGCTTGCCGGCGATCGCGGCCTGGGCAATCTGCGGCACGATGATGCCGGCAAGGCTGGTGCCGAGCAGCATGATGCCGAGCGCCAGGCCACGATTTTTCACGAACCACATGTTGATCGCCCGGCTCCATGTCACCGGGGTCGAGCCGATGCCGACCAGCCCGACCAGCGCCCACAGCCCGTACCAGGCCGGCAAGGACGGCGGCATCAGCGCGAACAGCGCGAAGGTGCAGCCAAAGCCGATCAGCGAGGCGATGGCGACCGGGCGCACCCCCCAGCGGTCGCTCGCCCAGCCATAGACCGGCGCAAGCAGCGACGCGACGATGCCGAACAGGGTGATGCCGAGGCTGATCTGCAAAAAGCTCCAGCCGAGTTCGGCGTGGATCGGGCCGATGACCGCCGGCAGCACGTTGAACGGCAGCGGCGAGGCGCCGCAACCGACGCCGATCATCGCGGCGAAAAGGACGCGGCGGCCGTTGCGGAATTCGCTCACGCGTTACCTCTCCCGCTCGGGGAGAGGTCGGACCCGGCGCAGCCGAGCCGGGTGAGGGGTCGGGAGGCACGCGGGGCTGTCATGGCACCTCCGGGTTGAAACACGCGTTCACCACCATCCGTCACCGTAGCGAAGGCGGGGGCCCATCGCCTGAGATTGGGTGTGATGGGGGCCACCTGTTGAAGGTAGCTTAAGGAAGAAAAGGGCATGGGCAAAGCCGGTAGAAGCGAAGGGCATGGGCAAAGCCGGTAGAAGCGAAGGGCATGGGCAAAGCCGGTAGAAGCGAAGGGCAT
>JBBRVH010000152.1:0-6417 GCA_038246995.1 Sphingomonadales bacterium | reverse complement strand
GGAAATACAGCGACACCGTGCCCGACACGACAGCGATCGCCATCGCGGCCATGGCAATACGGCGCAGCAATTTGATATTGTTCATCACTTGCCCCCTGCCCGGCGCGCCTGCATGCGGATGCCGATACCAAGCACCAGCAACACGGTGCCCAGCGACGACAAGCCGGTCGAGCGCGTGCCATGGGTGGACTGCCAGATCGACAAGGCAAAGACGGCAAGCGCCGAAACGAGAAACACCAACCCGACCTGATCGATGATCCTGGGCGTCATGCCGGAACCACGGTGAGCGTTGTCGGGCCGCCTTCGGGGCAGCTTGCGGTGCGGCCGATCTGGCTGCCGGTGGCCGGACTTTCGCCGCGTGCCAGGGCGTCAAGGATCGCGGTCATGCTGTCGTAGGTCAGGTCTTCGTAATTGTCGGCGTTGATCTGGACCATCGGGGCATTGGCGCAGGCGCCCAGGCATTCGACTTCGGACAGGGTGAACAGCCCGTCTTCGGTATTGGCGCCCTTTTTCAGGCCCTTGTCCTTGCAGGCTTTCATGATGTCATCCGACCCACGCAACTGGCACGGTGTCGTGCCGCAGACCTGGACATGGTAGCGGCCGACGGGTTTCAGATTGTACATCGTGTAGAAACTGGCGACTTCGTACAGGCGAATGTACGGCATGCCCAACTGCTTGGCGACATATTCGATGACCGGGACCGGCAACCAGGCCGATCCCGTCTGTTCGCCCATCTGGCCTTGCGCCAGCCACAACAATGGCATCGCAGCCGACGCCTGGCGACCTTCGGGATAAAGCGCGATGATCCGCGCGGCTTCGGCGGCATTTTCAGCCGTCCAGGTAAAACCCTGTGGCAGGGCGGCATTTTGCATCACGGCGGGGGTCCAGCAATCAGGAACGTCAGCGTCGCCTGCCCTATACATGAGCCATGGCGGCGATGAATAGCGTGACGGCGAAAAATCGACCCGATCAGGGGTGGTGCGACGATGCCGGCAAAACAAAACGCAGGATGCCGGCGGGGCACCCTGCCTTTTCGTTGGCGTGCACCGCCGGCCCCAAGGCCGGCGGCACGCAGCCTATATGCGGTTCATCAGCATCTTGAGCAGGCTCCAGAAGGTCCACATCAGCATGATGAGGAAAATCCCCGACATGGCCACCGAAGGAAATTTGGCCTGCGCCATATAGGCGGCTGCGGCACACAGCGCCGAAAACCAGACCGCTTCATCTCCGCCTTTGTTCGACATGCTGTTCTCCCCTGAAATCCCGTTGCGGCGTTGCGACGCACCCCGAATATCTAGCAGCTTATGAAAGCGAGGCAAGATGTCGAGTCCTGTTAACATAAACGCGCATCAGCGCACGAATTCGACGCGCTCAACCTTGTCGCCGACGAAACTGTAAATCGAGATCACGGCAAAAGGCGGGGTTGTGTCCGAACGGAAAACTTCCTCGTGCAGCACGACCTTCTCCCCCACCGCATAGGCAGCATGGACAACGGCGCGGTTCTGCGGAAATTCGGCGAACATGGCGGCAAGCCCGCTGCGCACACCCTCGTGGCCAGCGCGCAGCACGGCACCGCGATACACCGCTTCCACGGCATCTTCGGTCATAAGCGCGGCATAGCCTGCCGCATCATGGGCATTGTAACGCGCCATCAGTTCATCGACGAGCGCCAGACGTCCCGCGTCAGTCACCGATCGACTTCCCCGAACACGATGTCCAGCGACCCCAGGATCGCCGGCGCATCGGCGAGCATATGGCCCTTGCAGAGGAAATCCATCGCCTGCAGATGCGCCATGCCGGTGGCGCGGACATGGCAGCGCCACGGCTTGTTGGTGCCATCGGCGACCATGAAGATGCCGAACTCACCCTTGGGGCTTTCGGTCGCCACATAAGCCTCGCCGGCCGGCACGTGCAGGCCTTCGGTGTACAGCTTGAAATGGTGGATCAGCGCTTCCATCGAGCGCTTCATCTCGCTGCGCGACGGCGGCGACACCTTGCGATCGATCGTGGCGTGGCGGCCCTCGGGCATCTGGGCGACGCACTGACGGATGATCTTTACCGATTCGCGCATCTCGTCCATGCGGACCATGAAGCGCGCATAGCAATCGCCGTCATTCGACACGATGACGTTGAAATCCATGCGGTCATACACATCATAGGGCTGGGATTTGCGCAGATCCCACGGCACACCGGATGCACGGATGCAGGGGCCGGTGAAGCCCCAGGCTACGGCATCGTCCTTGCTGATAATGCCGATATCGACATTGCGCTGCTTGAAGATACGGTTGTCGGCAATCAGCGACTGGACTTCATCGAGCACCTTGCCGAAGCCGTCGCACCAGTCCTTGATATCGCCGAGCAGGCCGTCGGGCATGTCCTGGTGGACACCGCCGGGGCGGAAATAGGCGGCATGGAAGCGCGCGCCCGATACCCGCTCGTAGAATTCCATCAGTTTTTCGCGTTCCTCGAACAGCCACAGAATCGGCGTCATCGCACCGACGTCCATCGCATGCGTCGTGGTGTTGAGGATATGATTGAGAACGCGGGTAATTTCGGCGAACATCGTACGGATGTACTTGGCGCGCAGCGGCACCTCGATACCCGCCAGTTTCTCGATGGCGAGCACATAGCTGTGCTCCATGCACATCGGGCTGACATAATCGAGGCGGTCCATATAGGGCAGCGCCTGCAGGTACGTCTTGTATTCGATCAGCTTTTCGGTGCCGCGGTGCAGCAAGCCGATATGCGGGTCGCAGCGCTCGATGATCTCGCCATCAAGCTCCATCACCAGCCGCAGCACGCCATGCGCCGCCGGGTGCTGCGGCCCGAAATTGATCATGTAATTCTGAATGCTGTTCGCCGGGTTCACCGGCGGCAACAGATCGGCCGTATCCTGCGCCGTCCAGGCGGCGCCGGCGGGGGCAAGATCAGCCATTTATTTTCGCCTTTTCATCGCCCGGCAGCACGTAGTCGGTGCCTTCCCACGGGCTGAGGAAATCGAAACTGCGGAAATCCTGCGCCAGCTTTACCGGTTCATAAACGACGCGTTTGTGTTCTTCCGAATAGCGCAATTCGACATGACCGGTCAGCGGGAAATCCTTGCGGAACGGATGCCCTTCGAAACCATAATCGGTCAGGATGCGACGCAGATCGGGATTGCCGTCGAACAGCACGCCATAGCAATCCCAGGTCTCGCGCTCGTACCAGCCGGCCACCGGCCACACACCGGTCAACGATGGCACCGGGGTGCGCGCATCGGTGGTCACCTTGACGCGCAGTCGAACATTCTTTGCCATCGACAGCAGGTGATAGACGACATCGAAACGCTCGATCCGGTCGGGATAATCCACCCCGCAGATATCGATCAGCTGGTTGAGCCGCAACGCCGGGTCGTCACGCAGTGCGATCATCGCCGCGACCAGACCGGCGCGGGTGACAGTGACTGTGATTTCCTGAACATGATCGGCAATCCCGATCACCGAACACCCGAGCAGCGCGCGCAGATGCTCGGCCATCCCGTCGACCGATGCCATCACCGGCCAGCTGGTGCGGCCAAGCTCGGGGGCACTCATCGCTCGAAACTCCCGACGCGGCGGATCTTCCGCTGCAGCGCCAGAATGCCATAAAGCAAGGCTTCGGCGGTCGGCGGGCAGCCCGGCACATAGATGTCGACCGGCACGATGCGGTCGCAGCCGCGCACCACCGAATAGCTGTAGTGGTAATAGCCGCCGCCATTGGCGCAGCTACCCATTGAAATCACATAGCGTGGTTCGGCCATCTGGTCATAAACACGGCGCAGCGCCGGGGCCATCTTGTTGCACAGCGTGCCGGCGACGATCATCACATCCGATTGGCGCGGTGAGGCGCGCGGCGCGACGCCGAAGCGCTCCAGATCATAGCGCGGCATGTTGGTGTGCATCATTTCGACGGCGCAGCAGGCCAGCCCGAAGGTCATCCACCACAGGCTGCCGGTGCGCGCCCAATGAAACAGGTCTTCGGTCGAAGTGACGAGAAAGCCCTTGTCGGCAACTTCCTGCGAAACATCGCCGAGAAAGGCATCGCGGTTTGCGGCCGGCAGCGTCAGGCCACCCACCAGTGCCGGCGCCGTGTTGTCGTTCATCACTCCCACTCCAGCGCTCCCACTTTCCAGGCATAGGCAAGGCCGAGCGCCAATTCGGCGAGAAATTCCATCATCGCCCACCAGCCGGCCTGGCCGCTCCAATGCAGCGAAATCGCCCAGGGAAACAGGAATGCCGCCTCCAGATCGAAGACGATGAACAGGATGGCAACAAGGTAGAAGCGCACGTCGAACTGGCCTCGACTGTCCGAAAAGGCCGGAAAGCCGCTTTCATATTCCGAAAGCTTGATGGTGTCGGGCTTCGACGTACCCGCCAGTTTCGACACCACAACCGGGGCGCCGACGAAAATGAACGCAAAAACGATGCCCACGACAAAGAACAGCAGGATCGGCAGATAATGTTGGGCAATGCCGGACATGGGCGCGCAATGCTTTCAGACGATGGACTCGTGACGCGCGCCTTCTATGCCGGGGCCTGCCGCCAAGCAAGGGCGCTTGCGGTCACACCAACGTCAATCTTCCGGCTCGGGATCGGCGAACGGGTTGGTTTCAGCCGGCTTGCTCGGCACCAGCCGCGGCAGCGGCTCGGGGCGGTTGGCGGCATTCCACAGGAAACTTGCCATGATCACGGCGGCCTGGCGCAGATCGGCGGCCTTCATGTGATCGAAGGTGTCGATGCTGGTGTGGTGGACCCGGCTGTCATAATCGAGCGGGTCCTGGATGAACTGATACCCCGGCAGGCCGACCGATTGCATGAAGACATGGTCGGTGCCGCCGGTGCGGCTGTTGACCACCGCCGTCGCGCCCATGCTGGCAAAGGGCGCCAGCCACTCGCGGAAGATTGGCGCCACCCCGGCATTGCCTTCGGCATGGATGCCGCGGATCTTGCCCGAGCCATTATCGAGGTTGAAATAGGCGGCAAGCGCACCGTAATCCCCCTTGGGCGTCACCGGATAGCGCCGCGCCCAGCCCGACCAGTCACCGGCCTTGAGCTTTTCCGGGTCGGTTTCCTTCGGCCGCGCGGCGAGATGCTGGTCAATATAGGCCAGCCTGCCGAGCAGGCCCTGCTCCTCGGCGTTCCACAGCGCGAAACGGATCGTGCGTCTGGGCTTCACCCCCAGGCTGGCGAGGATGCGCGCCGCCTCCATCACCACCACGCTGCCGGCGCCATTGTCGGCGGCACCGTCACCCGCCACCCAACTGTCGAGATGCGCGCCGGCCATGACATAGCAGGCCTTGGGGTCGCTGCCGGCGATGTCGGCGATGATGTTGTTGGCGTTGGGATCGTCGGTGTGAAACGTGACGCGCGAATCGATCTCGAGCGTCACGCGGTCCGCTGCGCCGGGAACGTTCGTCCTGGCCAGTCGCGCCAGCCGGCGATAATCCTCGGCGGCAAGCTCGATCCCCGGCACCTGGCGCTGGTCTTCGAGGCGATAGCCATAGCCTTCGCCGTGAAGCAGCCCGCCATCGCGATAGGATTGCTTGACATAGACCAGCGCGCCTTCGGCCTTCAGGAACGCATCGAGCTTCATGTCATAGGCGCTCCGCCTGGTGCGCCGGTCGGCGGCATTGCTGTCGGTGATCGGCTGGTCAAAACGGTCGAGCTTGCGGATTTCCTCGTCGCTCAATCGCTGGAACGCCGGCTTGGCGGGTTCCGAGCCTTCGGTCGGCCGCGTCACCAGCACGATCTTGCTGGCCAGCTTGCCCTTCCAACGCGCGAAATCGGCTTCCTTGGAAATTGGCGCGACAATGATATCGGCGGTCACCGGCCCGGCAGCGCCTGGGGTGAAAGCGATCGGTATGGCACGCAGCGTCAGCACCCGCGGCGTCGTCATGCGAACGTTGATCGCCTCGATCGACCAGCCACGCCCGAACAGAAAGGGTTCGGCATGGACATTACCAAGGCCCCAATCGCGAAAACGTCCCTGGGTCCAACGCTCGGCCGCACGCATTGCCGGCGAATTGGGGATGCGGCCGCCGATGCGATCGGTCAGATATTGAGCGGTCAGCATGATCTCGCCATGGTTCATGCCGGCGTCGATGATCCGTGCGGTCAGGTCGGGCGCCTTGGGGGCATCGGCAGCAAGCGCAGGCACGGCAAGAAAGGCCAGCGCAGTGCCGGCAAGAATCAGACGCTTCACGCAATTACCCTCGAGCTCCGAAGCGCTTGACGGTAGCGAGGCGACCAATGCCGAGCGAGACCCTCTCCCTTGAGGGGAGGGCCAGACTATCCGCGCACCGCCCCCGCCACCAGCCGATGCAATTTCGACTGGATATTGCCATTGGCGGCCACAATCTCCTGCCGCCCGACCATGGCATCACCACCGCGATAATCGGTC
>JBBRVH010000151.1:0-6433 GCA_038246995.1 Sphingomonadales bacterium | reverse complement strand
TCGCCCTCCCCTCAAGGGGGAGGGAGCAACATGCCTTAATTCCCCTTGAAAGCCGCCGGGCGTTTTTGCAGGAAGGCCGTCACGCCTTCGGCGAAATCGGCGCTGCGGCCGGCGTGGAGCTGGTTGCGGCGCTCGACCATCAAGGCTTCGGTCAGGGTCTTGTCGAGGCTGTCGCGGATGCCCTGGCGGATCAGGCGGTACGACAGCGTCGGGCCGTTGGCCATCTTGCGGGCGATCGCGGCGACCGTATCGGCCAGATCGGCATCATCGACGGTCTTGTAGATCATCCCCCAGTCGGCGGCGGTTTCGGCCGGGATCTTTTCGCCGAGCATCATCATCGCCTGGGCCCGCGCCTTGCCGACAAGCCGCGGCAGCATCCAGGTCGAACCCACGTCGGGCACCAGCCCGATGTTGACGAAGGCCTGCAGGAAATAGGCGCTTTTCGCCGCGACAACGATGTCGCCCGCCAGCGCATAGGAACAGCCGGCGCCGGCGGCGAGGCCGTTGATCGCGGTGATCACCGGCACCGGCAGCGCGAACAGCCGTTCGAGCAGCGGGTTGAAATGCGTCTCCAGCCCCTTGCCGGCATCTACCGGACCGCTGCCCCCGCCGCCGGTGGCGCCGCCGCCCGCCAGATCGGCGCCGCTGCAAAAGGCGCGGCCGGTGCCGGTCAGCACCAGCACCCGCGCCGTGCCTTCGTCGCGCACCCGGTCGACGGCGTTGATCATCTCGGAGATGACGCCCAGGTGCAGGGCATTGAGCTGCGCCGGGCGGTTGATGGTCAGCGTCGCGACGCCATCGGCTTCGCTGAAAAGGATGTGTTCATAGGTCATGGCGTCGGCGCTCCCCGGTCGATGGCTTTACGTTTACGTCAAGGGATAGCCGATTCGGTAGCGCAGGGAACAGCCAAAACAACGAGGCTCACAGCCTATTTGGCCTTGGACGCCTTCACAGGATATTTCCGGAACGCCGCCTCGACATAGGCTGCGATGGTCGCATCGATCTTGTCGCGCTTTTTCGGGGTGATGCTGTCGGTGACGACGGCTTCCCAGACCAGCTGCTTGCGCGCCTGGTCGACGATATCGATGTTGAGCGTGCCTTCCTTGTACTGGCTGACCGTCGTCTGGTCCTGGTACAGCGGCCAGGCGCCGTACATGCCGGTGCGATAGCCGTAATAGCCCCCGCCTCTGCCGACCCCCATGCCGACCCCCATGCCGACCCCCATCGGCATCGTCGGCATCGACGTTGTCGACACCTTCATCTTGTCATCGAGGCGCGCGTTGAAATTGACCACCAGCTGCGGTGCGGCTTCGTCATAGCGCAGGCCGCGCGCTTCGAGCTGGGCCCGGGTCGCTGCCTTCAGGCTTTGCGAAACGATGCTCTGATAGCCGTTCTGATCGGTACCGAGCGGCGTGGCGAAGGCAAAACTGGTATATTTCACCAGATTGACACTGCTGTCGGCCGAAGCACTCGCCTTGGGGCCGGCGCTGGCGGGGCTCGCCGCTGCAAGGCCGGCGAGGGCAAGGGCGATGGCGAGAGCGGGGGCGGGGGCAATCAACATCGGGTGGCGGCGGGTCATGCTATGGCTCCAGAGCAGTTATGCCAGCGCTTCTAGGTCATCCTGCCCGCCGGAATTGCCCAATTATCGCAGATTGCCGACAATTTCCGCAAGCGCTGCGAGGCAATCGCGGCCCAGCGCCTTGCTGCGCCCCGGCGACCAGCCGGCGACGGGATCGGGCAGGTCGTCATTGTCCTTGAACGGCATTTCCAGCGTCATGGCGAGGCAACCGAAGCGTTCGGCGACGGCATTGGTGCTCATCGTCAGATTGGCCTTGCCCGGCGCTGCCGCCGGATAGCCGATGCGGGTCTGGAAATCGGGGGTCAGCCGCGCCAGCCGCGCCTTGTAGTCATGCAGCAGGCCGAGCTGTTTTTCGGTAATCGACGGAATGCCTTCGAAGCCGGCGATGAACACCTGCGGGATCGCTTCGTCGCCGTGGACGTCCAAGGCGAAATCGACGCCGCTTTCGCGCATCGCTGTCAGCACGCACAAGACTTCGGGGGAACGCTCCGCCGATGGCGCCGCCCATTCGCGATTGAGGTTCACTCCGGCGGCATTGGTGCGCAAATGGCCGCGGCACGACCCGTCGGGGTTCATGTTGGGGATGACATGAAAGGTCATCGCCGAACGCAGCAAGCGGGCGACGGGGTCGCTGGCATCGACCAGCCGTTCCAGCGCGCCTTCCATCCACCATTCGGCCATGCTCTCGCCCGGATGCTGGCGGGCATAAAGCCAGGCCTGCAACGGTCCGTTGCCGATTCGCAGGCGATCGATCGGCTGGCCTTCGATGCTGTGGCCGATGACATCGGCGGCAACGCCCGGTGCCGCGGCGATGCGGGCGACAAGGTCATGATGCCGTTCGATGGAATAGGGCGCGAAATAGGCCAGCCAGATCGAATCGGCGGCGGGTATCACGCTGATTGTCAGCGTGCCATTGCCTGTTGCCGGGTCATACTGGCTGTCGGTACGGGTCCAGTGTTGGCGATCGGCCGAAACGACGGCGCGATAGCCGGGCCAGCCGCCCGGATAGGCGCTGCCGGCAAGATCGACGATGCGCACCGTACAGGCGACACCGCGCCCCCCCGACAAGCGGAAGTGGAACCATTGGTAGAAGTCGGAATGTGCATCCTTGCGGATGGCGAGTTCGATGTCGTCCGGCCCGGTGCAACGGCGGACGCTGATATTGCCCGAATCGAAAGCGGCACTGACGCTGATCATTTGGTGGTCTTTACCTTGACAGTGGCGCCGCTCGGCCCCGGAAAGTCGCTGAACAGCGCCTTCGACAGCGCCGGCAGCGCGGCGGTGAGCGCCGAGGCCGGGGCATCGGCGGCGATATCCTGCACGGCGCGGCCTTCCCAGACCATCGAAGCGTCGGAACGGCGGCGGATCTGCAACGACAGGAAATTGGTGCGCACTTCCCCGGTACGCGCCGCGCCGACAGGCACCGTGATGCCGCCGCCGACACCGCCGCCAAAGCCGCCGGTGCTGCCGCCGATGCCGATACTGAAGGGCGATGCCTTGGGCGGGCCGATGCGGGTCGATTGTTCGATCCTGAGCGTGCCGACATAGCCGGTCGGGCCGCCGGTCGCCGGGTGCAGGCCGACCGCATCGAGATCGCGCGCGACGATCGCCGCCTGGCTGCGGAATTCGAGGCTGTTGGCGTCGCCTCCGGGGGCCGGCACCAGCGTGATCGTATCGCTGGGAATCGGCTGGCCGAGATGGAACCGGGTGACTTCGGTGGCGGGCCGGGTGGCGCAGCCGGCGAGCAGTGCCGCCAGGGCCAGGGTCGCAACGGGGATCGAACGCATGACGGATACTCCACTAAAGGGCGCGACCCGAGGGATTTTCGCGCCTGTTTGCCGTTTGCGAGGTTGCATGAGTGCGCCTGCTGCGCAACCACTGCGGCGGCGACAGGGTGCGCTGAGTGCAATTTCGTTGACTTTGCCGATGGCTTTCCCTAGCGAGCGCGCTCTTGTTTCAGCCGAAAAGATTCGAAAGTTTTCCCATGAAGGTTCGCAACTCCCTTAAGTCGCTGAAGAATCGCCATCGCGACTGCCAGGTCGTGCGCCGTCATGGCCGCACCTACGTCATCAACAAGACCAACCGTCGCTTCAAGGCCCGCCAGGGCTGAGTGATTCGCCCTTCCCGACCCTGGGAAGGCTGTTGGATGCGTCCTTCGTGAACGCGACTGCTTCGCGGCCTCGGGCCGTGGTGTTCGATGTCGGCAATGTCCTTTACGGCTGGGACATTGGTGCCCTGTATCGCAAGCTTATTCCCGATCCTGTCCGGCTGGACTGGTTCCTGACGCATGTCGTCACCGCCGATTGGCATTTTCAGCATGATCGCGGTCGCCCGCACGCCGAAACCACAGCGGAGCTGACGGCGCGCTACCCGGCCGAGGCCGACCTGATTGCCGCCTATGTGCCGCGCTGGCTGGAAACCATCACCGGGCCGATTGCCGGCATGCACGAACTTGTCGCCGAACTGCACGGCCGCAGCGTGCCGATCTATGGCATCACCAATTTTTCGGCCGAATTCTGGGATATGTTCCGCCCGCACGCACCGGTGTTCGATTGTTTCGCCGATATCGTCGTGTCGGGGGCCGAGTGCCTGTTCAAGCCCGAACCCGAAATCTACCGCCTGGCGCTTGCCCGCTTCGGCCTGGCGCGCGGCGAAGGCCTGTTCATCGACGACCGTATCGACAATGTCCGCGCCGGCGAGGCCGAGGGCTTTCCCGGCCATCATTTCACCGGCGTGGCAAGGTTGCGCACGCGGCTCGCGGCCGAAGGGCTGATTGCGGCTGCCTGACGCCTCAGCGTTCTGCCAGTTCCTGGCCCGTCAACCGCACGACATGGACGACATTGGTGGTCCCCGGCGTGGAAAACGGCACCCCGGCGATCAACACCAGCGGGTCGCCGCCGCGCGCCAGCTTGGTGCGCAGCGCCATGCGCTTGGCCTTTTCGACCATTTCTTCAAAGCCCGCGACATCGCGGGTGACAACGGCATGGACGCCCCAGACCAGCCCCATGCGCCGCGCCGTCGCCAGCTTGGGGGTGAGGCACAACACCGGCAGCGCGGCGCGTTCGCGGGCAGCACGGCGCACGGTCGAACCGCTGATGGTGAAGCAGACGATGGCGCGCGCGCCGATCGTGCGGCTGATCGAGGCGGCCGCTGCGGTCATGGCATCGGCGGTGGTGGTGCCGCCGTCATGGCTGTCATGGTTGAAATGAACGCGGCCGAAATAGCCCGGATCGGCTTCCACCTCGCGGGCGATGGCATCCATCATGGCAACAGCCTCGACCGGGAACTTGCCCGCCGCGCTTTCGGCCGACAGCATGACCGCATCGGCGCCATCATAGATCGCCGTCGCGACATCGGAGACTTCGGCGCGGGTCGGCGATGGTGACACGATCATCGATTCGAGCATCTGCGTTGCCACCACCACCGGTTTGCCAAGCGCCCGCGCCATCGCGACGATGCGTTTTTGCGCCGGCGGCACCTGTTGCGGCGGCAGTTCGACCCCGAGGTCGCCGCGCGCCACCATCACGGCATCGGCGAGTTCGAGAATCTCGCCGAGCCGTTCGAGCGCCGCCGGCTTTTCGATCTTGGCCATCAACGCCGCCTTGCCGCGGATCAGCGCCCGCGCTTCGGCGACATCCTCGGGCCGCTGCACGAAGCTGAGCGCGATCCAGTCGACCCCTTGTTCGAGCGCGAAGGTCAGATCGGCGCGGTCCTTGGCGGTCAGTGCCGGCAGCGGCACCACGACATCGGGCACGTTGACGCCCTTGTTGTCCGAAATCCGGCCACCGACCTCGACCGTGCACTCGATGACATCGTCGCTGACGGCGCGCACGCGCAGCACCAGCTTGCCATCATCGATGAGCAGCCGCGCGCCGGGTTCGAGGGCAGCGAACAATTCCTTGTGCGGCAGGCAGACGCGGCGCCTGTCACCGGGGGCAGCATCACGATCGAGCCGGAAAGCATCGCCATTGGCCAGCAGCACGCCGCCTTCCGCAAAGCAGCCGACGCGCAGCTTGGGGCCCTGCAGATCGGCAAGGATGGTCAGCGGCCGCCCGACGGTTTTTTCGACAGCGCGAATCGCCGCGATCAAGGCACCGCGATCGGCAAGGCTGCCGTGGCTCATGTTGACTCGAAAGGCGTCGGCACCGGCGGCGAGCAACGCTTCGATCATCGCTTCGCTGTTCGACGCGGGGCCCAGAGTCGCGAGCACCTTGACCCGGCGGCCGCGCGGTTCGAGATGTGGAGGCATGGAACAATCCTTGCACGGCGAGGGAAAGCGGGCTGCGCATAGCCCGTCCCGCGCCGCAGCGCCATTGGAGATCGCCCCGCCATGACCAATCCCTTCACCGATGCTGCCACCCGCGACCGGATCGAGGCCGCCGCCTTTCGCCGGCTGGTCGCGCATTTGCAGTTGCGCACCGATGTCCAGAATGTCGATCTGATGGGCGCCGGCGGATTTTGCCGCAATTGCCTGGGGGATTGGCTCCACGAAGCCGCCACCGAAGCGGGGGTGCCGATCGACCATGCCGCGGCGCGCCGCCACGTATATGGGATGCACCAGGCCGATTGGAAGGCGCAGCACCAGACGGAGGCGACGCCGAAGCAACTGGCGCGCATGGCCGGGTCGGTGGAGCGCAACAAGGCGATGGCGGCGGCGCTGGAGGGCTGATCCCGGACTTGCCACCTTTCAGGCGCGTCCCTAGGTTCGGCCACAACGATAGCGACTCGTCACCCCCGCGAAGGCGGGGGCCCCTCACCGGGGCTTCGGGTGTTGGGCCCCCGCCGTCGCCGGGGTGACGAGTCGCTATCGTTGTGGCCGAACCCAGGGACGCGCCCGAAAGGTGGCCCGTCCGG
>JBBRVH010000150.1:0-6523 GCA_038246995.1 Sphingomonadales bacterium | reverse complement strand
TTGGGGCTTGGGCGACGACCCACCCCCTCCCCCGCCCGCAAGCGGGAGGGGAGAAGGTAGAAAAAGGAAGAATTTGATGCGCGTTTATTATGATGCCGATGCCGATGTCGGCCTGATCAAGGGCAAGAAGGTTGCCATCCTGGGCTATGGCTCGCAAGGCCATGCCCATGCGCAGAATTTGCGCGACAGCGGCGTCAAGGACGTCGGCGTGGCGTTGCGCAAGGGTTCGGCGACCGCGGCGAAGGCCGAAGGCGCCGGCTTCAAGGTGATGTCGAACGCCGAAGCCGCGGCCTGGGCCGATGTCATCATGGTGCTGGCGCCCGATGAGCACCAGGCCGGCATCTATGCCGAAGATCTGCACGCCAACATGAAGCCCGGCGCGGCGCTGGCGTTCGCCCATGGCCTCAACGTGCATTTCCAGTTGATCGAGCCGCGCGCCGATATCGATGTGTTCATGATCGCGCCGAAAGGCCCCGGCCACACCGTGCGCAGCGAATATGCCCGCGGCGGCGGCGTGCCGTGCCTGATCGCCATTCACCAGGATGCCAGCGGCAATGCGCATGATGTTGCGCTTTCCTATGCGTCGGCCATCGGTGGCGGGCGTTCGGGCGTCATCGAAACGACCTTCAAGGAAGAATGCGAAACCGATCTGTTCGGCGAACAGGCGGTGCTCTGCGGCGGCCTCACCCACCTTATCCAGGCCGGGTTCGAAACGCTCACCGAAGCCGGCTATGCCCCCGAAATGGCCTATTTCGAGTGCCTGCACGAAGTGAAGCTGATCGTTGACCTGATGTACGAAGGCGGCATCGCCAACATGCGCTATTCGATCTCGAACACCGCCGAATATGGCGACATCACCACCGGGCCGCGCATCATCACCAGCGAGACCAAGGCCGAGATGAAGCGCGTGCTGGCGGATATCCAGGGCGGGCGGTTCGTGAAGAACTTCATTCTCGACAATCGCGCCGGCCAGCCGGAATTGAAGGCGGCGCGGATCGCGGCGAAGGCGCATCCGATCGAGGAAGTCGGCAGCAAGTTGCGGGCGATGATGCCGTGGATCGGGAAGAATGCGCTGGTGGACAAGGCCAGGAACTGAGCGACGGCTAACGCAGTTAGCCGCGACTCAGTCGCGGCCGGCCAGCAAGACGGGGCGGCCTTCCCGCCCCGGACTCGTCTGACGTCAGCTTGGGCTTTGCCCAAGCCCTTCCTTCCTGTCGTTCTACATTTTCCCCGTCACCCCCGCCCTCGCGGGGGTGACGCTGTGTTTGGTCCGTCAAGGCAAGCGCGCCCAAGAACAAACGGGCCCTGGGTCAAGCCCGGGGTGACGAAACTATCGGGGGTTCAGCCCCTCACGGCTCATCGCCATATTCATGGGCTTCCCAGAACACTTCGGCCTTGGCGATATTGCCCGGCACATCGGCCAGCCATTTCGCATCGGCGTCCTTGCTGCAATTGAGGTACAGTTTGCCGCCGACGATGTGGAAGATCGTCGGGTCGGGCCCGGCGAGCCGGCCCTGCGAGGCGGCCCAGGCGCAATAACCGCCGAATTGCGGGGCATAGCGGTCGGGGCTGGCACGGAAGGCGTCGCGGTTGGCGGCACTGGCGAAGCGGAAGGTCGCGCCGTCATGGACCGCGGTGAATTCGGTGCTGCCCTGTGCCGGGGCGCCGGCGAAATAGGCAACGACATCATAGCCGCTGACCGCCGGCTGGTCGCCCTTGGCGCCGAGCCAGAAGGCGGCAGACGCTGGCAGGGCGGGCAGCGCGGCGGCGAGCGCCAGCAGCGCGGCGACGAACAGCTTTTTCACCATCACGAAACTCCTTAATCCTCGCGCAGCAGCGCTGCCTTGACGCGTACCGAGCGCAGCGCAATCTGCACCTCGTACAGGAAAAACAACAGCCCGCTGATCAGCAGGCCCATTGCCATGATGAACACCGGCGCGACGATCGACCCGGCCGAGATCGGGAAGATTTCGCCGAGGAACAGGATGGCGATGACGATGCAGACGCACAACGCCGCCATCGTGCACAGCACGATCGCCCAATTGGCGCTGGCCATGCGCCGGTCGAGCACGCGCAGTTCGACATGGGTTTCGGCCCAGCGTTCGGGGCATCTGACCCGGTCCATGTCGGCGATTTCAACCTCTACCTTGCGGGCGCGGTCGACCACCCGGCCAATGCGTGCCGCCAGCACGCCCAGGATGCTGCCGATGCCGGTGAGCAGGAACACCGGCGCTACCGCCAACTGGATATTGGCGGCGATCGATTGAACGGGAACGGGGATCGGCATCACCGACTGATGCGAAATTTGCAGCCTTTTCGCAATGCTGTTAGTTCTGGCGGCATGACGGAAGTTTCATCCTCCGGCCATGATTGGTCGATGGTCATCGCGTTTTACAACGAAGCGGATTTTCTGCCCGCCACGCTGGCATCGCTGGCGGGCCAGACGGTGCGGCCGTTGCGGCTTGTCCTTGTCGACAATGGCTCGACCGATGGCAGCGCCGGGGTGGCGCAGCGTTTTGCCGGCGCGCACCCCGATCTCGATGTCTGCGTGCTGTCCGAACCGACCCCGGGGCAGGTGCATGCGCTGGCGGCGGGATTGCGGCAGGTGACATCACCGCTGGTGGCGATCGGCGATGCCGACACGATTTATCCGCCCGATTATCTCGGCAAGGCGGCTGCGGTTTTTGCCGGCGAGCCCCAAGCCGTCGCGGTGTTCGCGCATGATTCGGCCGGTGCCCCCGATTCCCCGGGGGAACGGCTGGCCCGCCGGCTGCGCGATGGCTTGCTGATCGGGTTGGCGCGCGGCCAGACCTATGCCGGCGGCTATGCGCATCTGTTCCGCACCGAGGCGCTCAACGCGGCCGGTGGCTATGCGCCGCAGCAGTGGCCCTATGTCCTGAAAGACCATGAACTGGTCAATCGCGTCGCCAAGCAGGGCCGTTTCGGCCGCGCGCCCGAGCTGTGGTGCCTGCCGTCGGACCGCCGCGCCGACCGCAGCGGCGTGCGCTGGACGCTGTTCGAGCGCGTCCTCTATCACGCAACGCCCTTTGCCGCGAAGGACTGGTTCTTTTATCGCTTCCTGGGGCCACGGCTGGCGGCGCGCGGGCTGAAGGACACCGTGCTGCGCCAGCGGCTATGGGTCAGCGACCCAGTGTTTGCCAGTTGATGTCGCCCTTTTTGACAAGGCCGGGAATGTCCTTTTCCCACTTGCCCTGCACGTCCTTGTTGTAGTTGAGGTAAAGCTTGCGATCGACGATTTTCCAGACCTTGGGGTCGCCGGCAAAGCGGTAGTTGCTGGCGGCCGCCCAGGCGCAATGGCCGCCATATTGCGGGGCATAGCGATCGGGGTTGGCCTTGAAGGTTGCCAGGTTTTTCGCCGTGGCGAATTTGAAGGTGGCGCCCTTGTATTCGGCAGTGAACTTGTCGCTGCCCGGCATCGGCGTGCCGCTGAAATAGGACACGCTGTCATAGCCGCCGACCGCCGCCGACGTGCCGAGCACGCCGGTCCAGACCGGGGCGGCGGCGGCGGGCAGGGCGCCGGCGAGGGGGGTGACGGCCAGCAGCAGGGCCGCATGAAGCGCAAACTTCGACATCGGGGCATCCTTTGCGACCAGACGATCCGGTCAACAGCCACTTCGCAGCGCAGCGGCTTTGGGTTACAGCGGTGCGACGACCGGGCGGTCTGTGCCGGTTGTCATGGATTCGCAACAAACCCGGGCTAGCGGGTGGAACGGGCCCATCACGGGCAGGGAATGGCATTGCATGGCCGGCGTCATCGTTCAGGGCGGAGTTGAGAAAATCGCTCCGGGCAAGCCTGATCTGCACCGGGAACCCGGCAAGCTGGGTATCATGGGCTTTGCCGTGCTGCTGGTCGGCGGGATCGTCTTTGCCTTCATCAGCCTGTTTGCCGATATCGATGCGGCGCACGTGCCGCCGATCGCCACCACCGCGATCGTGCTGCTCGGCGCTGCGTTGCTGACCGCGCTGGCCTTCGAATTCGTCAACGGCTTTCACGATACCGCCAACGCCGTCGCCACGGTCATCTACACCCATGCGCTGACGCCGATGCAGGCGGTGCTGTGGTCGGGGCTGTGGAATTTCCTTGGCGTGCTGACCGCATCGGGGGCGGTGGCGTTCAGCATCATCGCGCTGCTGCCGGTCGAGCTTATCCTGCAACCCGATGCCGCCGCCGGCTTTGCGATGGTGTTCGCCATCCTGATCGCTGCGATCCTGTGGAATCTGGGCACCTGGGCGCTGGGGCTGCCGTCTTCGTCTTCGCACACGCTGATCGGCTCGATCATCGGGGTCGGGGTGGCCAACCAGTTGCTTAACACCACCGGCGCGTCGGGGGTCGAATGGGGCAAGGCCAAGGAAATCGGCCTGTCGCTGCTGGTCTCGCCGATCATGGGCTTTGTCCTCGCCGGAGCGTTGCTGCTGGTCCTGAAGCAGGTGATCAAATCACCGGCGCTGTTCCGCGAACCCGAAGGCATGGCGCCGCCGCCGCCGGCGATCCGCGGCCTGTTGGTGGTCACCTGCACGCTGGTGTCGTTCTTCCATGGTTCGAACGACGGGCAAAAGGGCATGGGCCTGATCATGCTGATCCTGATCGGCACGGTGCCGACGGCCTATGCGCTCAACCGCGAGATGGCGCCGACCGCGGTGTTGGCCTTTGCCCAGGATGCGGCG
Source organism: Sphingomonadales bacterium (assembly GCA_038246995.1). GTDB lineage: Bacteria > Pseudomonadota > Alphaproteobacteria > Sphingomonadales > Sphingomonadaceae > Sandarakinorhabdus. Next base: position 1,837 of record JBBRVH010000150.1, on the reverse strand, counting down.
CGCGCGCAGACGGTGCTGACCACCGCCGCCGCCGGCGCCGCAGCCCCCGCCGAGCCGCGCGCCGAAGTGCGGCGCTTCCTGCAGACCAAGGACCTGTCACCGCAGACGCTGCCGGCGCTCGCCGCCGTGTCGGGGTCGATTGCTGCCGATGCCGGGCGCTATGGCAGCATGACCGCGGTGCCGGCCGCCGCCGTTGCCGGGTTGCGGGGTGACCTGTACATGGTGTCATCGGGGCTGGGGCTGCTCGACAAGGGCGGCAAGGTGCGTTTTGCGGGCGAAGACAAGGCCGCGATCAAGACCTTCAAGGGCGGCATCGACACGCTGACCCGCTTCATCCCGACCTGGGTGAAGATCGTCATCGCGCTCGCGCTTGGGCTTGGCACCATCATCGGCTGGAAACGCATCGTCATCACCGTGGGTGAAAAGATCGGCAAGGCGCACCTGACCTATGCGCAGGGCGCGTCGGCGGAACTCGTCGCGGCGGCGATGATCGGGGTTGCCGACGGGCTCGGCCTGCCGGTATCGACAACGCATGTGCTGTCATCGGGGGTGGCCGGCACGATGGCGGCAAATGGTTCGGGGTTGCAGATGGGCACGATCCGCAACCTGGCGCTGGCCTGGGTGCTGACGCTGCCGGCGTCGATCCTGCTGTCGGGCGTGCTGTATTATGTGTTCCTGAAGTTCGTTTGAGCACTTTACTTGCGCTGCGGTTTGGCGTTAGTTTGACACCATGCATATGCACGGCCTCCTGCTGCTTCGACTTACGCGCCCTTAGGCGCGACGTTTCTGCTCGCCCCCAAGGGGTGCTGAGCCACCGCGCCTGAGGGAATTTCCGCACTACCTTACCGGAACCCGATTCAGACAGGCTTACCATCATGACCGATCATATCCGCATTTTCGACACGACCCTGCGCGACGGCGAACAATCGCCGGGCTGTTCGATGAACCTCGAGGAAAAACTGAAGGTCGCGGCGCAATTGGAAGCGCTGGGCGTCGATATCATCGAAGCCGGCTTTGCCATCGCCAGCGAAGGCGATTTCGAAGCGATCGTCGCCGTCGCCAAACAGTGCGAAACCGCCGTCGTCGCTTCGCTGGCGCGCGCCGCCCTGCCCGATATCGATCGCGCCTGGGCGGCGGTGCGCCATGCGAAGCGCCCGCGCATCCACACCTTCATCGCCACATCGCCGCTGCACATGCGCGCCAAGCTGAACATGAGCCCCGAACGGGTGCTCGATGCCATCGCGCGCTCGGTCGGCCACGCCCGCAGCCTGTGCGAGGATGTCGAATGGTCGGCGGAGGATGCGACGCGCAGCGATCCGGATTTCCTGGTGCGCGCCGTGGAAACCGCGATTCGCGCCGGGGCGACGACGATCAACCTGCCCGATACCGTCGGCTATGCGACGCCCGAAACCTATGGCGCGATGTTCCGTGACGTCATTGGCCGCGTCCCCGATGCCGACAAGGCGATCTTTTCGACGCACTGCCACAATGATCTGGGCCTCGCGGTCGCCAATACCCTTGCGGCGATCATGGCCGGGGCGCGGCAGTGCGAAGCGACCGTCAACGGCATCGGCGAGCGCGCCGGCAATGCGGCGGTGGAAGAAATCGCCATGGCGATCCGGGTGCGCCACGATGTGCTGCCGGTGCGCACCGGCATCGTGACGACCGAGATCACCAAGGCGTCGCGGCTGATCAGTGGCATCACCGGCATGGCGGTACAGGCCAACAAGGCGATCGTCGGCGCCAATGCCTTTGCCCATGAAAGCGGCATCCACCAGGACGGGATGCTGAAAGACGCCGGCACCTACGAGATCATGACCCCCGAAAGTGTCGGCCA